>JAFGIS010000500.1 GCA_016929495.1 Polyangiaceae bacterium
CAAGCGAAAGCACCCGTTCGTCGTCCATGCTGTCGCAGGCCTTCATGCTGTCGCAGGCCTTCTTCTGAGCATACTCGGCAGGCGCGTCATCGCCACCGGTGACACACGCGCGGCCCGCGGTCCGGCTGCCAGTCGTACTTCACAGGGCCCCGCGCCTGACGCTCTTCTTGCGAATGGCGCCGGATGTGTGACCGGCACCCTCCCGCACCGGACCACGACGCGGTTGGGTGCCTCCCGGCCGCAGGCGCCCGGGCGCGGTTCGCCGCCGGATCCGACGGCGCCGGACCGGGCGAAGCCCTGCGAAGGCTCGGGCGAACTGGTCTGAGCCGCGACGCGAGTTGCTCGCCCGATGCCTTTGCTGGAGACAGCACGCGAGGCAGGCTACGGTCGGACCCGATGCGCCTCCACGCCCTCAACTGTGCCACGCTCCGGCCTGCGAGCGGAGCGATCCGGCTCGGACGAAGGGGCGCCGTCGAACGAACCTCGGCCGTGTGCACGTGCCTGGTCGCCGAGCTCGACCGTGGCCTCGTCCTGGTCGATACCGGCCTCGGCTTGCTCGACGTCGCCGTGCCCCTGCGCCGGCTCGGCCCGGGTTTTCTGGCCGCGATGCACCCCAGGCTCGACCCGAACGAGACAGCGGCGCGGCAGGTGGAACGTCTGGGCTTCAGCCGTCAGGACGTTCAGGACGTCGTATTGACCCATCTCGACCCGGACCACGCAGGAGGGCTTTCCGATTTCCCGCGCGCACGAGTCCACCTGTTCGCGGCGGAGCACCGGGCCGCCGTCGGCCAACCGGAGCTTGCCCCGCTCGGGCGGTACCGGCCGATGCAGTGGGCGCACCGGCCTCGATTCGAGCTCTACCAGCCCGACGGGCCTCGCTGGTACGGGCTGGACGTGGTCCACCAGCTCCGAGGACTTCCGCCGGATCTGAAGCTCGTTTCGCTTCCGGGCCACTCCCGGGGACACGGCGGCGTGGCGCTTCGGTCGGGCTGCGGGTGGCTGCTGCTCACGGGTGATGCGACACTCAGACCGGGAGCGCTGAGCTGGGACTTCCCTCCCCGTCCACGATGGCTCAACCGCTCGAGTCCTCTGGTGGGCTCGAGTGCGCGAACGCGGCATCGGACGGTCGAGCAGCTCGCCGCGCTCGGCCAGGAACATGCTCGGGAAATCGGCCTGTTCTCGTCGCACGACCCCGGAGATTTGGAGCGATGCCGCGGCTGGCTCGGCGCCACCTGACCGAAGCCGCTTCCTCGCCGACGTCCGTCTCGCCGGCCCGTCGGCGTGCCATCGCGACGCGACTGCTACGGTGGTACGAACAGAACCGGCGCCATCTTCCGTGGCGGCATCGCCGAGATCCCTACGCCATCTGGGTCAGCGAGGTGATGCTGCAGCAAACCCAGGTGGCCACCGTGACCCCGTACTACGAGCGCTGGATGCAGCGTTTCCCGACAGTTCGGGCCCTGGCCTGTGCAGACGAGGACGCGGTGCTCGGCGTCTGGCAGGGACTAGGCTACTACTCCCGTGCGCGCCGCTTGCTCGCCGGCGCGCGAACCCTGGTCAGCGTCTACGGGGGCGAGGTGCCGAGTACGGTCGCCGAGCTGCGGCGCGTGCCGGGCATAGGAGCCTACTCGGCAGGCGCAATCGCGAGCATCGCTTTCGGAGTACAGGAGCCTGCGGTGGACGGCAATGCTGCGCGGGTGCTCGGTCGCCTCGAGTGTGTCGAAGGCGATCCGAAACGTGCCCAGGTGGCGCGACGCTTGTCGACGATCGCCCGCAGGCTGGTCCCTCTGGACCGACCGGGAGACTTCAACCAGGCGCTCATGGAGCTCGGTGCCACGTTGTGTGTGCCGCGACGACCCGAGTGCAGCCAGTGCCCCCTGCAGCGACTCTGCCGCGCCCGGCGCCAGCGGCGTACCGAGCAGCTCGTCGCGGCACCCGCTCAGCCTCCCAAGCGGCAAGTCCACATGGTCGCGGCAGTCATCCGCCGCGCTGGACGCGTTCTGGTCGCGCGCCAACGCGACGACGCAGCGCGCTGGGCGGGGCTCTGGAAGTTCCCGGATGCCGAGCTCGGCTCGGCCGAACAGCCTGAGGTGGCAGTGGCCCGAGCTGCGCAGACCGCGGCTCGAGTGACAGTCGCGGTCGACCGGCGAAGCAGCCGCCTGCGCTTCGTCATCACGAACCACTCGATCACGCTCGACGTGTATGAATGCCGCGTCCGAGGGCGGACTGGCATCAGCGCGGGCCAGCATGCCGCGTGGAAATTGCCGCTGGAGCTCGAAGCGCTGGCCATGCCGGCCGCTCACCGGAAGATCGCCCGCAGCCTGCCCGGATCCAGCGACCGAGGCCGCGCCGTTCGCTCCGACGATCCGAACCGCCGGCAGATGCGAAAAGGTTGGCAGGCGGGTCGGACTGGCTATTCTACCCAACGACGACAGCAACGACCCCACACAGGAGAAGGAAAAGGAACATGCGCATAGCGATTGTGGTTGCGGTAGGCGCCGCCCTGATCGGCTCGTGTCCGCTGGCGATGGCACAGGATTTTGGCAGCCAGGGCACGGTGACGCTGAGCGCGGAGCGCGTGTTCGGGCTCAACTGGACGCATTCTCGGCGCGAGTTCCGCAACAATAACGTGGACCGCACCAGCATCACCACCTTCGGCATCGGCTGGTACCGAAGCGAGAGCGCGTTCAACAACCCGCGAGCTGCCGCGGACGTGTTCGTGATCGACCAGCTGAGCGTCGGCGGCAGTCTCGGGTTCTACGTCTGGGGCGACGACGTTGACCGGCAAGGGCTCATTTTCGCGCCACGGGTCGGCTATGCGGCGGCGCTGAGCGACGCCATCGGCGTCTGGCCACGAGGTGGTCTCACGTACTACGCCGAGGAGCCACCTGGGGGCGGAGCCGACTACACACAGTTCGCTCTCTCGGGCGAGTGCATGTTCACCTTCTTCCCGCAGGACACGTGGGCCATTCTCGCAGGGCCCACGCTCGATCTGGGTCTGACCGGGGACGAGGGTGACAACGACTTCTCCCAGTACTCGTTCGGGATCCACGCTGGCCTCATGGGCGTGCTCTGAGCTCGTCCCTCGTTGTCTGCAGGCGCCCGCGAGGCCTGGGGTAGCTCTAGCACGGCTGGCCGACTAGCCCGCCGGCACGGCAGACGCCGTTGTGCTGCATCTTGCCAACGAAACGTCGTGCGACACGGCGTCGTTGGCCTCTGTGCGTTCATCTCCAGACCGCGATCGAAAGACACGGCCAACACGATCGTGCCTGCTGGGCCAACAGGTCGCCGATGCGCGCGAGCCTACCGCCAGACAACAAACTTCCAGCCAACGGTGACGGAAGCGACGCAATCAGAGCGACGAGCGCCCACGCACGTTGTGAGCCGAGCACCCGAGGCACACACATGAGAGCACGCGTCGCGCCCCGATGGGCTCCCAGTCGAGTGCGGCCCGATCGTGCCATTTCGGGCAGGATGAGCCATACTCGGAACGCGTCGCCGAGGAGTACCGCGCGCGGCCCGGAAAATGGCTCTGTCACTGGCAACACCGCGCGGAGCCTACCGCCTCCGAAGTGACACTCGGCACCGACCACGACAGTGGCAGAGAGGGACTCGAAACATGAGACGAGCAGCGACCGGAACCTTCGTGGTGCTACTGACGGCCGGTGGCACTCTGGGCATAGCTTGCAGCGGCGACGATGACGACAGCGGCAGCGACCTGTACACCCCCACGTTGAGCGGCGGTACCACGTCGGCCAGCAACACCTCGACCGGCAACAAGAGCTCGGACGACGACGACGATTCAGCCACCGGCGGCAAGAAGGGTACGGGTGGCGGAGGGAACACTACGAAGGCTACCGGCGGCACCAGCACCGTCTCCTGGAAAGGATGTGACGGCGTGGTGATCCCTCCGGAAGAGGCAGAAAAGAACACGTGCCAGGAGGAGTACTACGAGACCGAGCCCATGCCCGTGGACCTGGTCATCATGATGGACCGCTCGGTGTCCCTGGCCGAGGAAGTTCCCGAACTGGGAATGACCCGGTGGGAAGGCATGGTCCAGGCCATGGAGACCTTCGTCAACAACCCGGACGTGTTGAACAAGGACGTCAGGGCCTCGCTTCAGTTCTTCAACCAGTCGGGAGGTCACGTCGAGCAGACGGACTGCGACGTGGCCCGCTACCTCACCCCGCGCGTCCCGATGGGCAGCCTCGCCGACAATGGGCAGGACATCGTCGACGCGATGGCCGAGACCAAGCCGGCCGGACAGACGCCCACGGCGCCGGCTCTGCAGGGCGCGCTCATGTACGCGCGGCAGTGGAATGCTCAGGGCGGCGGCGGCCGTGCGACAGCCGTGCTGCTCGTGTCCGATGGCCTGCCCACGCGCTGCCAGGATCCGATATCGGTCGAAGAAGTCGCGGACCTCGCGGAGGCCTACGCGAATCCTCCGCTGCCCGACGACGGAGGAGATCTGCCGCCCGCGATCCCGACGTTCGTGGTCGGCCTCGGGCCAGCCACGAACAACCTGAACTCGATCGCGATGGGCGGCGGAACGGACGAAGCCTACGCGATCGACCTCGACGCCGACGCCGCGGATGCGTTCGCCGAGGTGCTGAGCAAGATCACCAACGCCCAGCTGAGCTGTGACTTCATCGTCCCAGAGAAGCTGCGGGATCCTGCGATGCGCATGAACTACGACAAGAACCGGATCTGGTACACGCCTCCCGGCAGCACCGAGATCCAGCAGATACCCCGAGTCGCCAACGCGAACGCCTGCAAGGGGGGTACCTATGGCGGCTGGTACTATCAGTACCCGGACGACGCCGAGGACGACGCCACGCCCAACCTGATCACGGTCTGCCCGTGTACCTGCGCTTTGTTCCGCACCGGGCTGATCAATATCCAATGGGGATGCTCCCCCATTCCGCTGTAGGTCCGTCCGGGCCTCGGCGCGCGATGAAGGCAGCCCGATCGTTCCGTGCTCGTGGGCTTCGCCTGCGCGAAGCTTTCCTCGTCAAAGGCTCATCGGATCGACCTGGGCCGGGTCCACGCCGAGCTCTCCCATAGCGTTCCGCACGAGCTCGGCGGAAACCCGGCCCTCGTGGCACAGCGCGTCGAGCGCGGCAACGACCACCGCTTCGGCATCGACCTCGAAGTGGCGGCGCAGGGCGGGCCGGGTGTCACTGAGCCCGTAGCCATCCGTGCCGAGCGGGACGAAGCGACCCGGGATCCAGCGTGCGACTTGGTCGGGCACCAGCTTCATGTAGTCGGTCGCGGCGATGAACGGCCCCGCCACCCCCTCGAGCGCACGCGTGATGTAAGGCACGGCAGGCTCGCCCTCCTGGTCGAGCCGGTTGCGCCGCTCACAGGCCAGTGCGTCGTTGCGTAGCAGCTGGTAGCTCGTGACGCTCCAGACGTCGGCTGCCACGTCATAGCGCTCGAGGATCTCCGCCGCGCGCAGCACTTCGTTCAGAATCGATCCGCTGCCGAACAGCTGCGCCCGGTGCCGCCCCGACGCCTCCGCGCTGCGAAGCGGATAGATGCCACGCCGGATCCCCTCGTCGGCCCCTTCGGGCATCGGGGGCATCGCGTAGTTCTCGTTTTGCAGCGTGATGTAGTAGATGACGTCTTGCTCGTCGACCAGCATTTTGGTCAGGCCATCGCGCACGATCACGGCCAGTTCGTACGCGTAGGCCACGTCGTAGGCGCGACAGCTCGGCACGGTCGCCGCGAGGATGTGGCTGTGTCCGTCGTTGTGCTGCAGGCCCTCCCCGGCCAACGTCGTGCGACCTGCCGTGGCGCCCAGCAGGAAGCCGCGCGCCATGGCGTCGCCCGCAGCCCAGATCAGGTCGCCGGTCCGCTGGAAGCCGAACATGGAGTAGTAGATGTAGAATGGGATCATGGGCTGGCCGTGCGCCGAGTACGACGTCGCCGCGGCGGTGAACGAAGCCATCGCTCCCGCCTCGGTGATCCCCTCTTCCAGTACTTGACCGTCCTTGGCCTCTCGGTAGTAGAGCACCTTGCCCTTGTCCACGGGCTCGTAGAGCTGGCCCCGCGAGGAGTAGATGCCCACCTGGGAGAACAGGGCATCCATTCCGAACGTGCGCGCTTCGTCCGGTACGATGGGCACGATGCGCTTGCCAATGCGACGATCCCGCAAGAGCTTCGACAGGAGCCTCGCAAAAGCCATCGTCGTGGAGGCCTCGCCCTGCTTCAGCCCGGCGTAAAACTCGTCGAAGGTGTCGTCCGCTGGCAGCTCCAGCCGCACCTGCGCCTGCGTGTGACGCTCCGGTATGCAGCCGCCCAGCGCGCGGCGCCGCTCGAGCATGTACTCCACCTCGGGGCTTTGGGGCCCCGGATGATAGAAAGGCGCTTCGCCGAGCTTCTCGTCGGGCACCGGCAGCTCGAGCAGGTCTCGGAACGCGCGCAGTTCCACCAACTCGAGCATCTTCTTCTGGTGCGTGACATTGCTACCCTCCAGCCCGCTGCCGAGCGTCCAGCCCTTGACGGTATGAGCGAGAATCACGGTGGGCCGAGACGGTTCGGCGACGGCATCGAAGTAGGCAGCATAGACCTTGCGGTAGCTGTGCCCGCCGCGTCGAAGCCGCCGGAGCTGTTCATCGCTCAAGTGCCCGACCAGCTCCAGCAGTCTCGGGTCCGTTCCGAAGAAATGCTGACGGATGTAGGAGCCGGGCGCCGTGGTGAACCTCTGCCACTGCCCATCCACGGTCTCGTTGAACTTGTTGACGAGCACGCCCTCGGTGTCTCTGGCCAGGAGGTCGTCCCACTCCGGACCCCAGATGACCTTGATCACTCGCCAGCCCGCGCCGCGGAACACGGACTCCAGCTCCTGGATGATCTTGCCGTTGCCACGAACGGGGCCGTCCAGCCGTTGCAGGTTGCAGTTGACGACGAAGATGAGGTTGCTCAGCTGCTCGCGGGCCGCGACGCTGAGAGCGCCGAGCGATTCTGGCTCGTCCGTCTCCCCGTCGCCCAGGAAGCACCAGACCTTGCGGCCGGACGTGTCGGCCAAACCGCGAGCGTGCAGGTAGCGCATGAAGCGGGCCTGGTAGATCGCGTTCAGCGGACCAAGCCCCATACTGACGGTGGGAAACTCCCAGTAGTTGGGCATCAAACGCGGATGCGGATAGCTGGACAGTCCGCGCCCGCCGTCGCAGTTCTGGCGGAAGCGCTCCATGGCCTCCGTGCTGATGCGCCCCTCCAGGAAAGAGCGTGCATAGATCCCGGGCGCGGCGTGGCCTTGGAAGTACACCAGGTCACCGCCGCCCGGCGCGTTCTTGCCTCGAAAGAAATGGTTGAATCCGACCTCGTAGAGACTCGCGCTCGAAGCGTACGTGGAGAGATGCCCGCCGAGTCCGTGGAAACGCGCGTTGGCCCTCTGCACCATGGCGACCGCATTCCAGCGGATGATGCGCCGGATGCGCTTCTCCATGAGTTCATCGCCAGGAAAGGGAGGCTCCTGCTCGACGGCGATGGTGTTCACGTAGTCGGTCGTGACCGAGCCGACCGGTGCTGCTCCGTACCGTCGTGCCGAGGCAAGCAACCGCCGCAGTAGATAGCGAGCACGCTCCGGACCCGACGCCTCGACCACCCCCTCCAGCGATTCGATCCATTCTCGGGTCTCTTGCGGATCTCGGTCCGACGGGTCGGTCCTGTACGTGGTCACTCCGGTGCTCCTTGTGCCCGCTGCGCCCGGGCTTGCGGCACAGATGTAGGGCCGGACACTTGCTGCTTCAAGCTTCGATCCGGTCGCACGGCACCTGCAGGTCCGGCCGGGACCGCCGTGAGCCGGCCTGGTAGCCGACACGATAGACCTGGACGCGACCTGGCGCCCGCGCCGAGGCGCCGCACAAACCTGCTATCGCAACCGGACGGACTCGCGGCCCCAACACGGGGCGGACTCGGCGGGTCGTCCTGTCACTCGATCCACCCCCACCCGCGCAAGTCCGAACGCGCCTCGACTCTCGCGCCGACCACACCATGCCACGACTGATGACCTTTGCGCTTTTCCTCGCCGTCGCGCTCTCGATCGTAGCCGCCATCCACTACTACTTCTGGGTCCGACTGGTCAGGGCGCTCGTCCTGCCGTCATGGCCTCACCGGATCCTGTCGGCGCTGATCGCAGCCCTGGCGCTCAGCGTACCCGCGAGTTTTTGGTTGGGCCATGCGATCCCCCACGGACGCGGCCGGGTGGTGCTGCTCGTCCTGTATGGCTGGATGGGATTCATGTTCTTGCTCCTGGCGCTGCTCGTCGCCACGGAACCGCTTCGGCTGCTGGCATCGCTGAGCCACGGACTCGGCGGCCCCGTTCTCGACGCGCGGCGGAGCCGAACGTTCGCCCGTGCGCTGGCCGTGACGGTCGTGCTCGGGGCCGCGGGGCTCGGCACGGTTGCGTTGCGGCAGGGCCTCGGGCCGATTGCGACGCGCGAGCTCTCGGTCTCCCTGCCGAGGCTGCCCCAGGCACTCTCCGGTACGACGATCGTACAGCTCTGTGATCTCCACGTGGGACCAACGCTGCGTCGTGACTTCGTCGAGCAGGTGGTTCGTCGGACGAACGCGCTCCAGCCGGACATCGTCGCCATCGTCGGGGACCTGGCGGACGGTTCGGTCGAACGGCTCCAGGCGATGGTCGAGCCGCTGCGTGGACTCAAGACGCGCTACGGCGTGTACTTCGTCACGGGCAACCACGAGTACTACTCCGGTGTCGACGACTGGCTGGCCTATCTACCGAAGCTCGGGATCCGAGTCCTCGACAACGACCGTGTCTGCATCGGCGACCCGCACGAAGGCTTCGACCTCGCTGGGGTCAACGACTGGAACGGCGCAAGCGTCGAACCGCGTCATGGCGCTGACCTCGGTCGAGCGCTCGCTGGACGTGACCGCTCGCGACCCGTCGTACTGCTGGCACACCAGCCCCGCGCCGTGCACGAAGCGAACCGGCTCGGAGTCGATCTGCAGCTGTCCGGCCACACTCACGGCGGCCAGATCTGGCCCTGGACCTACCTGGTCCGGCTTCAGCAGCCCCTCGTTTCCGGCGTGAAACAGTTCGGAAGGACGTTGCTGTTCGTGAGCCATGGCACCGGGCACTGGGGGCCGCCCATGCGCCTCGGGATCCCAGCGGAAATCACCGTCGTCCGTCTGCTCTCCGGCGGCCGCGCCCCGCAGGCCACCCTGCATCCCATGCGCGACGCGTCCCCATGACCGCTCGAGCACTACCGTAGGACAGCGGCGATCCGCTCGGCGACGCCGATGCCGTCGAGAGCCGAGCTCACGATACCCCCGGCGTACCCCGCGCCCTCGCCGCAGACAAAGAGTCTGCAGAGCCCGCAGGTCTGCCAGGTGCTCGCGTCGCGTGGCACGCGCACCGGAGAGCTCGTTCGCGACTCGACCGCAACGAGCACGGCCCGCTCCGAAGCGAATCCACGCATCCGTTTCGCGAATACGGACAGGCCCTCTCGCAGCCGCCCCGCCAACGCCAGACCTCCGGCGTCCAGCACCGCCGCGAGATCACAGGGTGCGAGGCCAGGCATGTAGCTCGATGGGGGCAGCGTGCTCGACCCGCGCCGCGCCAAGAAATCCGTGGCCCGCGTCCCGGGAGCACGAAGGCGGCCACCGCCCGCAGCCGAGGCAGCCCGTTCGAGACACGACTGGAACTGCACACCCCCGAGAGGCCCCGTGTATCCGGCGGCCGTCAGGTCCTCGGGCGTGATACTGACGACCAGCCCCGAGTTGGCGAACACCGAGTCGCGTTTCGCGAGGCTCATGCCGTTGAGCACGAGGCCTTCCGGCTCCGTCGCCGCGGGCACGATGAATCCGCCGGGGCACATACAGAACGAGAACACTCCGCGCCCGTCGATCGTCGCCGCCAGCTGATAGGACGCCGGCGGCAAACGTGGGTGGCCGGCCGCGCTTCCGTATTGAACACGATCGATAAGTACTTGCGGATGTTCGATGCGCACACCCACACTGAACGGCTTCGGCTCGAGGCCCACGCCGGCTCGACCCAGCATTTCGAAGACGTCGCGTGCCGAGTGTCCTGTCGCCAACACGACACATTCGGCGGGCATTTCCGAGCCATCGGACAGCTGCACCCCGGCAACGGACCGCAGCCCCTGAGTCCGCTCGACCAACAGCGCGGCCACTCGAGCTCCAAACCGAAACACGACCCCCCGGGACTCGAGCCGCTCGCGCAGAGCCGTCACGACCTTGGGCAGGCGGTTGCTCCCCACGTGGGGTCGAGCGTCCGTCAGGATGGCCGGAGGTGCTCCGTGCAGCGCCAGGATCTGCAGGACATCCTCGACGTTGCCGCGTTTGTTCGAGCGCGTGTAGAGCTTGCCGTCGCTGTAGGTGCCCGCTCCCCCTTCACCGTAGCAGTAGTTGCTGTCAGCGTTCACCGACCCGTCCCGATACAGCGCTTTGAGATCGTGACGGCGGGGCTGCACCTTCTTGCCTCGGTCGAGCACGGTGCATCCGACACCTTGTCTTGCGAGCTGGTAGGCGCAGAACAGACCCGCCGGCCCATCGCCCACGACGAGCACGCGCTCGGGTCGAGTCACGTCGCGCGGCAAGGGCCCGACGGCGCGTTCTGTTTCGGCGCCCAGCCGCACCACGATGCTGAAACGAACCCGTCCCTGTCGCGCGTCGATGGCCCGCTTGTGCACAGAGAGGACCGGCAGCGCCAGCTCGTCCACACCGAGCATCCGGGCCACTCGATGGCGCAGATGCGACTCGTCGTCCGGCTCGTCGAGCCCCAGCCGGACAGTGACCTGCTCGGGAAGTGAACGAGCGGGTGGGTTCAAGCGGTCTCCAGGTCGCGAGTGCGAGCCCGTCGCCTCGGGAGGATCCATGCAGCCCGCCGCAGACTCGGGGTCGGCATCTACTATCACCACGTGGTCGGAATGCACGCCGGCCCGCCCGCAGCCAGGGCGGCCGTGCCGCTGGGCCCGCCTTCGGAGGCCGTCGTGCTTCCCTGCCCACTGCCGCAACGCATCCGAGGGCGTCACAATCCCGGCGTGTCCCGCGCCTTTCCGCGAGCGGCCAGGTCCCACTTGGCAGTCGGCTCTGCCGGTGCGACCCTCGCCGGGCAGGAGGCGATTATGGGAAACCGTCCTCAACCTCCACGGCAGCCTTCCGATCCACGGAAGGCTGCCGCACATCAACACGGAGCGCCGCGAACGCCTCGGCGACGGAGAGGCCTCACGGCGTTGGGGTCTCGGCACGACGGACGCCGTTGTGCCAACAGGAACGGCGCTCCCCCAGCCTGCATGCGATGCGTCACGGCCTGGACCGTCATGCTCGGTCTGGTGGTCGCGTTTGGATGCAGCAGACCGTCGAGTGACAAGATGACGCCAGGATCCCGAAGCGCGAGAAACACGCAGGACGCCGAACCTCGTTCGGCCGACCCTCGGACTGGACTGATGCTGCGGTCGAGCGCGTTCAGCGACCGCGGCGAGATCCCCACCCGCTACACCTGCACCGGCAAGAACGTATCGCCGCCGCTCGCGTGGAGCGACGTCCCCAGCGGCACGAGGAGCTTCGCTCTCATCGTCGATGATCCGGACGCCCCCGACCCCAAAGCGCCGCAGCGCGTTTGGGTGCACTGGGTCGTGTTCGATTTGCCGCCCACAACCACCGCGCTGCCCGAAGCGGTTACGCCGCTGCCGACGCCCGCGAGACACGGCCTCAACGATTGGAAGCGCGCGGCGTACGGCGGACCGTGTCCGCCCATCGGGCGCCACCGCTACTTTCACAAGCTCTTCGCGCTCGATACCGTGCTTTCGCTCGACTCGCCGACCAGAGCAGAGCTCGAGCGAGCGATGCAGGGACACATCCTCGCCAGGGCGGAGCTCGTGGGCACCTACCAGAAGCCCTGAGCACGACCCTGCGGCACCCCTGGTTTCGGGGCATCGTTTCAATTCGAACGATGCACCAGTGCAGTCAGGGCACTAGACGGAAGCTGGGCAGGAGTAGGTGATCTGCCAATCGGCCAGCACTGGCGTCTCGTTGTACGTCGACGGCACGAGCACCACCTGTAGCTCCAGGACCGGTCGCCGAGCGTCGGGGACACCGTCGAGCAGGTCGAACAGGTCGACATAGCATCCGCCGGCGATCTCGCACTCCAGGTTGTCCAGCGAAGCCGCGATCACCCTCAGCTTCGTCGTCTGCGCGGCCGCGAGATCCTCTTGCTGGTCCGCCGTACGAGCGGACAGAATGATGCGCGAGTCGGATGGGGTCGACGCCGAATAGCCCATGAAGCCCCACTGCACCCGAGTCCCCTCTGGGCATTCGGCCGGATACACCTCCGAAACCGTGGTCGTCAGCAGTACCGGGGAAGGATCACCGAGGCACGGTAGCTCGACGCGGACTTCGGCCCCAGAATCCTCCTGAACGCTGCTGCACGTTCCGGGACAGAGCGTGAACGACGCAGGGGCGGACGGATCGTCGTAGTACCAGCCAGGCCCGTCCGCCGCGCAGTCCTCGGCGCTGGCGACCGGGTCCAGCAACTCCGACGAGCCGTCACCGTGCAGGTAGCGAACGACGGCTTGTGTTGGATCGATGTGCTCGGCGTTTCCGAGCTCGGTCGTGCACAGCGGCACGACAGCACCACTGGCAGCAATCAGGTCATCCAGCAGACTCTGGCCGGCGGACGAGCTACCCCAGCCCGGGAGACTCCGCGACGTGTCCGTGCCGCCGGCCTCGGCTACGGCGTCCATCACGGTTTGATCCGCGCCGCTCGGCGCTACCGTGAACGTCAAGATGCCCCACTGTTGGTGGAAGTACTCCGCCAGCTCGACGAGATAGCTGCTGTCGGTAACGCACACGTCCGAGATCCCCGTGCCCACCAGAACGACGGCATAGGCGTCGTCGGGATTGGCCAGGGCGGCATCACGCATCGTCGTCAGTGCGCCTTCGAGCGCTGCGGCCGAAGGGGTCGCGCCGGCCGGCGATGTGCTCGATAGCGCCGCCAGGAGCGCAGCTTCCTGGGCGTCATCGGATCCCGTCGCCGTGCTCAGCACGCCGAACGGCACTGCGGGGTTGGCGCACTCGGATACGGCCGTGGAGCAGCTTCCATTCGCGAAGCAGCCGTCGTCTCCGGCGCCGGACGCAACCGACGGGAACAACTCCATGGCCACATCGAGCCCGGCAGCCTCGGGACTGGCGAACAGCGCCCCGAGTCCGCTGATCACCGGCGTCCAGGCGTCAGCGTGGCCGTCCACCAGCGGGCTCGACTTGTCGACCGCGAAGAAGGCATGGACCCGGTGTGCATCCGGCGCGCTGCCCAAGCGAGCGCCGAAACAGCTGGGCGCGTCCTGGCATTCGAGACCGGGCGTGTACGCCGCCCAGTTGTTGCCGCACGTGCATTCGTCCACGTGGCCCGGTCCGTCTGGGTTGACGAAGACGTCCCTGTCCTCGTCGAGCACCGGACAATCAGAGACGGCAACGCAGCGTCCAGGTTGGATCGGCGCCGGGGTCGTACACGTCACGGCATCCGAGGCGTCCGGCGCGCAGGAGGAAAGATCCACCGAACCGGACGGAAAGTGCACCAGCTTCACGCCCGCCGGCACCTCGACGCTCCCTCGGTTGCACACGGGCAACGTCTCCGCACAGGGGATACCCAGCGCCAGATCGTATCCCTCGCAGTCGGCCGTGATTTCACCGGGCGTCCACGGGGACTCAGGTGGCCAATCCAGCGCGCTTCCCCCCTTCCAGAAGAGCGTCGCATCGACTTTGGTCGTGGCACCGCTCGGGTCGGGCTGTGCGACGAGGCCTCCCGCCGGAGTTTCGAGGAAGTTGTGGCACGTTGGATCACAGGGATTGTCCTCGCAGGCCACCGGGGAACCACTGAACGCCAGCCGCCCCAGTACCCCTGTCAGCCTGCCGGACGACGCACTCAATCCAGCTCGCCGACACGGTCCCCATGCTCCGTCGCTGCATTGCTCCGTGCCGGAGAAACAACTCGTCACGCTGCCGTGCGTGCCAACCTCCGCCATGCATGCGCGCGATGCGCCCTCGGCGCACGAGACCCGACCGACATGGCTCGTGCGGGGACCCTCGGCCTGCTCCGCGGCTGCTGGCCGGTCGTCGTGGATCGATCCGCAGCCCATCAACAGAACAGGCCCGACCACTCGGGAAACGCGAAAGGCCCCTCGAAGCCAGTCGCCGCTCCTGCGCTCCCCGGTCAAGGGCTCCTGGGATCTCCGGCACCGTCGCATGTCAGCCCCTCGGGTCATCGCGAATCGTACACCAAGTGTCGCAAGCTTACATGCAGTCCCCCACGGCTGCCAACCAGCGCGACAATCGCCCGTTGGCGGCTCATCGAATCGTTCGAAGCTCGTCGCGTCACGGTTCGCAGGACGTTCGGCATTTCGAGCACTTGCTGTGCGACAGAGTAGCAGCAACGGCCAGCCGGCCCGCCACGCTGACCTGGATCCGCTCGAAGCCACTCAGGTGCACTGGTGCTAGATGGGCAAGGGCCTAGGAATATGGCGATGCCCATCGTTACCGAACCGCCTCCCTGTGTCGACGATGCAAGCCCGCGCGACCTGCCTCCGAACACCATGGGGCGACGCCGTTGGCTGCGCGCGGCCGGTATCGGCGCAGGACTGGTCGCAGCAGGCGCTGGGGCGTTGCTGGCGCGCGACTGGCGCCTCTTTCAGTCGCTCGCCGCTGACCCTCATGATGTTCCCGACCATCGCGTCCGCCTGCCGGCCGGAAAGCCGCCCATGGTGATCGCTCACGGACGCGATCCAGCCGCCAACGTGCGCGCCGCACTCGAGAAGATGGGCGGCATGGGTCGCTTCGTGGGTCGCGCAGACAAGGTCCTCATCAAACCCAACGTGGGTTGGGACCGAACGCAGGCACAAGGAGCCAACACCCATCCCGCAGTCGTCGCAGAACTCATCAGGGCATGTCGCGACGCCGGCGCCGAAGACATCATCGTCACCGACTGCTCGGTCCATGAACCGGAGCGCTGCTTCCAAAGAAGCGGCATCCGCGCCGCTGCACAAGCCGCCGGCGCGCGGGTCATCCTCCCGTCGCAAGCGCACTACGTCGACGTCAAGATACCGGGCAGGTTCGGGACCTGGCCCATCAAGCAGCCGTTTGTCGCGGCGACGAAGATCATCAACGTCCCGGTAGCCAAACACCACGGCAGCGCGCGTGTCACCGCCGGCATGAAGAACTGGATCGGGATCACTGACAAGCGAAGGAGCGCGTTCCACTCGGCGCTTCACGAGACCATCGCCGGGCTGGCCCAGCTGATGCGGCCCACTCTCACGGTCGTCGACGCCACACGCGTGCTCATGCGCAATGGTCCGGTGGGCGGGAACCTCGCCGATCTGAAGCCTATGGACATGATAGCGGCCAGCATCGATCCCGTCGCCGTCGACATGTGGGCGGCGGGGCTGCTCGGCGCAACGCCGTCGCAAGTCCCGTATTTGAAGCTCGCTGCCGAGCGTCGACTCGGCCGGCTCGACTTCAAAGCACTGGGGGCAGTCGAGCTCAGCACCGGCTAGCACCCTGTCCTGGAGACAGGGAACCAGGCCCGAGCGGCAGCAGCCTCACCCTCTCGAGAAGCCTCATGCACTGATCGCGCTCGAATCGCGCCGGGAGCACGGTGGCCAGATTGGCGGCTGCGCATGCCATTCCGAGTCTGACCGCGTCCTGCATGGACAGTCCCCGGGAGATACCGCACGCGATACCAGCAGCCAGGCAGTCCCCCGAGCCAATGGGATTGACGACGCTCACACGAGGAGGCTCCGCGCGGTAGACGACGTCCTGCCCGAAAGCCCACAGCGCTTCGCCGCCGTCGCTCAGTACGACCCAACGTGCGCCGCGGGCCACGAGGAAGCCCATCGCGTCACGCAGGTCCCGCTCGCGATCCAGCGTGCACCCAAGCGTGCGCTCGAGCTCGCCCCTCGACGGTTTGACGACGAGCGGGCCAGCTTCGAGCGAAGCCAGTAGCTCGGGACCCGACGCATCGACCACGACGGGACCCTGCACGAAACGGCCCAATTCTGCGTACAGGGAGGAGGATACGCCGCGGGCCAACGAACCGCTGAACACCACGACGGCGGCCTGACGGGAATCGGAAAGGAATCGGGACAGCTGTTCGACTTCCTGCTCGCTCATGCTCCCCGCCGGTTCCACCAGCTCGGTTGCACCAGCGTCCGATAGCAGCGTCGTACAGACGCGCGTCGGCGTCGCGACCGGTATGAGCTCCCGCTCGACGCCGAGCAGCGACAGATCGTCGGCCAAGCGCTGCCCGAGCCTCCCGCCGGACGTGGTGAGCACCCGGCTCCGTTCGCCCAGCCGGTGAGCCGCCACAGCCACATTCACGGCCTTGCCCGCCGCACATTCGTGCACGGCGCTGGCGCGATTCACGGTGCCGATACACAGCGACGGGATCTCCAGCGTCCTCTGCCAAGCCGGGCTCGTTCCGACCGCCAGTATCACGACGTCCGGGTAGCACGCTCCACACCGCCAGAGAAGCGTGGCTCGACCGCATGCGGCCACGGACACCCTCGCGGGCGGGCGGTCTCGACAATCGGCCGTGCTGCGCTCGTCGCAACGTGTCTGCAAGAAGCGCTGGCGCTCCGGCTGGCCGGTAAATCATTGATCGCCTTTGAAAACGCTTCTCGATCCTTTCGCGCGTCGCCGAAGCCCGCGCTCGACGGAGCGTCGCAGCTGTCCTGTCTCGGCGCCACTGAGGGCTCGCGGCCGGCTCGTCAGAGCGCTAGTAAGGCGAAACCCCAGGCGGAGTCCCAAAATGCAACTACCTCGCACGAGACCGGCGCACTGCTCGGTCTGCCTTCTGCGCCAGATCGAGCACGCTCGGTGGCTCGCTCGGATCGCCCTGCTGGCCCTGGTCGCCGTCGCTCTGTCCACGGGCTGCGCTGCCAAGGGTGGTCCGAACTTGCTCGCGGGACTTCGCCCCGTGCGCTCGCAAGGCGTTCCGAACCAAGCGCGCATCACGGACAGCGTGCGAGCTCCGGAAGGAGAGGATTGGGAGAGCAGCGTCAGCGCGGCGTTCAGCTCGCCACAGGCGTTCGTCGAGTATGACCTGGGCCAACGCAAACCTATCGACGCCGCCTACGTGCAGGGGGACAACAACGACGAGTACGTGCTCGAGGGCTCCGACGACGGCACCCACTTCCGCGTGCTCTGGGTGGCCCCGGTACTGCGCGAGCCGGGGCTTCGCGCGCGGTCGGCGGAAGGCTTGGGCGCTTCGGCGCGCTACCTCCGGATCTCCGTGCGCGGGGGAGACCGTCGCTTCGCCCTCAGTGAAGTCCAGGTCTACTCCGGGGGCATCGGTTCTCTGAGCTCGTCGATGCGCGAACGCTCAGGGGTGCCGACGCCGGTCATGATCCGCAGCAAGGTGCTGATCCTGCTGTTGTGCTTCGGCGTGTGGTTGGCCGTCACGCGCCGCCAGTCGTCGTGGATCTGGGCCGTCGCGGCAGCTGCGCTGCCCGTGTGGGCAGCGAGCTCGCTCTACAAGGAAGTGGCTGACGCATGGCCCATCCCGGGGCGCGAGGTCGCGTTCGTACGTGCCGCGGCAGCGGCGCTGGCGGGGCTCGCCATCCTGCGCGAGCTCATCGCGCGTCGGGTCTACCCAGCGCATCGCGGCGTGGTGCTGACCACGCTGGGCATTTCGGCGATCGCAGGTTTCATGGCGTTCTTCAACCTGGGTCATCCGCAGTTCGAGGATAGGAAGGCGAAAGAACCGCTCTTCGTCCACAACTTCGACATGCGAGTCTACTACCCGGTAGCGAAGTACTTCAAGGAGCTCCGCTACGACGGGCTCTACAAGGCGAGTGTCGCCGCGTATGTGGACGACGTTCCGGGTGTCACCCTCGATTCGCTGCGCAACGTCGAGCTCAGGGATCTTCGCAATCACCGCATGTCTCGTCTGGACGATAGCCAAGTTCGCGCCGAGGTCGAGGCCATGCCGCAGCGCTTCTCGCCCGAACGCTGGCAGGCATTCAAGGCCGACATGCGCTACTTCCGAGAGACCATGGGGTTGGGGGACTACCTTGGCACCATGCATGATCACGGCGCCAACGCTACGCCCGTATGGCTGGCCATTGCCCACTTGGTATTCGCCCACACCACCGCGAGCAACACGACGTTGACGCTCACGGGGCTACTCGATCCGCTCCTGCTTCTCGTTGCCCTGATGGCCATCGGACGAACGTACGGCCTTCGAACGATGCTCGTGTCGATGGTCGTCTTTGGCGCGAATGACTACTACATGTTCGGCTCGAACTGGGGTGGAGCCACCCTACGCCACGACTGGATGGCCTATTTGGCCTTGGGTCTGTGTGCGCTCAAAGTCGAGCGCTGGGTGCTCGGCGGCGCCCTCCTCGCGCTCTCCGCGGCGATACGCGCGTTCCCCGTCGTGGCGCTGGCTACGTTGGCCATCCCGGTAGGTTGGTGGCTTTGGGATCGCTGGCTGGTCCAGCGACGCTTGCCACGTCTGAACAAGCTTCTGCGTGAGCAACGCCCCGTTCTGCTGACCGCAGCGGGTGCCGCGGCGTGCGCTCTGGTCGTGTGGCTCGGTTCATCGCTGCTGTTCTCGTTCGACGCCTGGACCGAGTGGCTCGCCAAGGTGAGCCTGCTCGACAGGGATCCTCATGTGAATCACATCAGCCTGCGTGGCCTGGTTGCGGGCTCCGATCATCTGCAGCTCAGAGTCCTTCACCAACGGATTGGCTTGTTCGCCGCACTGATTGCGGTGTCGGTCGTCGCTATCGTCTTCGCTTCGCGCCGCAAGCCGCTCGACCAGGTGGCGACGCTCGGGACCCTTCTCATCCCCATCGCCTTCAACCCAGCCAACTATTACATTCACTTCATATTCGTGCTCCCAATCCTGGCCCTGGAGCGGCCACGACCGGAAGCGTCTTCCGGCAGGCCTGCGCTCAGCGGCTACGACGGCTGGCTCTGGGGCGTGCTGCTGGTGGCGTGCGCAGCGCAGTACTGGGAGACCCTGGTGAGTGATCTGGATCTGCATTTCCAGATCGGGACGGTCCTTCTGTTCACGACGTTCACGGCCTTGCTCACCCTCGTTCTCTCCCGGGACATGTCCAAGATTCTGCCGTCACTGGCCGCGGGATCGCTCCCTGGTGACCCGGGGCACAAGCCTCGTTCGCGAGGGCGCGCACCCAGCCCGGAGTCGAAAGCAGCACCGCCCGACGGCACACAGGCGGCGACACCGGGCGAGGCCACCGACGATCCCGGCCGCGCCAACGCGCCTGTCTCCGAGCCCCACTCGACTGCACCAGCGGCGGCCCCGCCCTCGGAGGCTGAGTCGCCTCCGAGCAACGCCGCACACGACGCAGAGCCAGAGCCCGACCCCGCGCAGGCCCGGAGCCGGACGTCGCAGGACCCCTCGACACCGAAGAGCTAGTTGTGCTGGCCGGGTCTGGCCGACTTGGGCCCGCACACCTGCTTGCCTCGCCGCCCGTGCTCTGATAGGAGTATCGGTTCGATGGCAAGCCAATCACCCATTTCCGCCAACGTCGACAACCTGTTGAAGCGCGGCGTCGTCTTGCCCTGTCCGGCGTCCGTCGAGGTGGACGACGCCGTGGATCCCAATCGGATCGCTCCCGGAGTCATTGTGCACGCTGGCTCCAGGATATCCGGCAAGTCGACCTCTATCGGGCCCGGCAGCGAAATCGGCGCGGAGGCCCCTGCTACTATCGAGAACTGTCAGCTCGGCTCCCGAGTTCAGCTGAAGGGCGGCTACTACTCCGGTGCCACCTTCCTCGACGGCGCCAACATGGGCAGCGCTGCGCACATCCGACCAGGCACGCTGCTCGAGGAGGAAGCCAACGGCGCACACGCCGTGGGATTCAAGCAGACGGTCTTTCTCTCGTTCGTGACGGCGGGCAGCCTGATCAACTTCTGCGACGCATTGATGGCCGGTGGTACGAGCCGCAAGAACCACAGTGAGATCGGTTCCTCCTACATCCATTTCAACTACACGCCGCATCAAGACAAGGCGACTCCGTCCCTGATCGGCGATGTTCCGCGCGGCGTGATGCTCGATCGCGAGGCCATCTTCCTGGGCGGGCAAGGCGCACTGGTCGGGCCTGTTCGCATCGCCTACGGTACCATCATCCCCGCCGGCACGATCTGCCGGCAGGACATTCTCGAGGAGAATCTGCTCTTTGGCGCCCCGCCCTCGGCGCCGCAGGCACCGCGGCCCTTCCGCGCGGGCGCCTATCGGGCAGTCAATCGCATCGTCAGCAACAACGTCAACTACATCGGCAACCTTCGTGCACTGCAGACCTGGTACCTGCACGTACGCAAGCGGCTTATGTGCGGCGACACGTTCGGCGAGGCCGCCTACCAGGGGGCGCTGACGCAGCTCGACTCTGTGCTTGACGAGCGCATCAAGCGTCTGAAGGAAATCGCGGACCGAATGCCGCGTTCCCTCGAGCTGGCCCGCACCGAAAAGGGGCTTGCCCTGCCGCCCGCGCTCGAGGCCCAGCAGAAGGCACTGCTCGAGCGCTGGCCAGCCATGGCGACGGCCCTGAAGCAGGGGCCCCCGGCGGAGACTGGGGCGCGCGCCCGCGACACCTTTTTGGCTGTCTGGGAGCAGATCCCCGCTGGAACTCCGCACACGAAGGCCGTCGCGCAGCTCGGCGCCGAGGCGCGGACCGCCGGCACAGCCTGGCTCCAGTCCGTCGTCGATTCGACAACAGAGCTCTGGACCAACGTCTGACAGGGAGAACTCGGAATGGCTAGATTATTCGGAACCGACGGCGTACGAGGCGTGGCCAACGTAGCGCCCATGACTGCAGAAATGGCGCTGGAGATCGGCCGTGCAGTGGCCTATGTCTGCAAGCGGCATCCCCATCGGCGGCACCAGATCCTGATTGGCAAGGACACGCGTGTCAGCGGCTACATGCTCGAAACCGCCCTCACGGCCGGGATCTGCTCGATGGGCGTCGACGTTCTGCTCGTGGGGCCCATGCCAACGCCTGGGGTCGCCTTCATCACGCGCAGCATGCGCGCCGACGCGGGCGTGGTCATCTCGGCGTCGCACAATCCGTACCAAGACAACGGCATCAAGATCTTCTCACGAGACGGGTTCAAGCTGCCGGACGCGGAGGAAGACGAGATCGAGCAGCTCATCTCGACGGGGCGAATTCGGGACATCAGGCCCACGGCGGACGAAATCGGCAAAGCCAGGCGCATTGACGACGCCGCGGGTCGCTACATCGTCTTCTGCAAGGACACGTTCCCGGAGGACCTGACGCTCGAAGGCATGAAGACCGTCCTCGACTGCGCCAATGGCGCGACCTACGCGATTGCCCCTCTCGT
Organism: Polyangiaceae bacterium; assembly: GCA_016929495.1. Lineage (GTDB taxonomy): Bacteria > Myxococcota_A > Polyangia > Polyangiales > Polyangiaceae > JAFGIS01. The sequence goes on from JAFGIS010000500.1 coordinate 21,346, forward strand.
GTTCGCGGAGCTCGGGGCCGATGTCACCGTCCTGCACGCCAGCCCAAACGGCACCAACATCAACGCTCGCTGCGGATCTCAGCACACCGAGGACCTTCGAGCCAAGGTGCTCGAGCTCCAAGCCGACGTCGGCTTGGCCTTCGACGGCGACGGCGACCGCCTCATTGCGGTGGACGAGCGAGGCGAAGAGATCACGGGGGACCACGTCATGGCCCTGTGCGCCAAGATGTACAAGGACCAGGGGTTGTTGAGGAACAACCTCGTCGTTGCGACGGTGATGAGCAATTTCGGGTTCACGGTCGGCATACGGCAGCTAGGAATCGAGCAGGGGACGTCCAAGGTAGGCGACCGCTACGTGCTCGAAATGATGCAGGAGAGAGATGCGGTCCTCGGGGGCGAAGCGTCGGGCCACGTCATCTTCTTGGATCATCACACGACCGGCGATGGCATCATCACCGGACTGCAGACAGTGGCGGCCATGCGTCGGTACGGCAAGCCGCTCTCGGAGTTGGCGAAGGTCATGACCATGACGCCCCAGAAGACCATCAACGTGGATGTCAAGACCCAGCCACCCATCGATCAAATCGGGGCACTCCAACAGGCAATCAAGACGGCGGAAGCGGAATTGGGCGATAGGGGCAGAGTGCTCATCCGCTATTCGGGTACGCAGTCGATGTGTCGCGTCATGGTCGAGGGACCCACGGAGGAGATGACCAGCCGTCTCGCCGCAGGCCTTGCCGACATCGTCAAGACGTCGATCGGTTGAGGCAGATCCGGTGTCATGGCGGGCGGCTCGCACCCGGAGTGTACTACTCCGATGGCAGTCGAATAGCAGCTGACCGCGAACGGGGTGATTCTCCCCGGCGGGGAGAAACGTGCCGCTTCCGGCCTGGGGCCCCCAATGCGCGTGCTGGGGACCTGAGTGCGGGGGCGGCGCCAGTGTCGGTTTTCGTCAATGGAACGGATACGCTCGCGACCGGCACACTGCGCTGACGGCCCATGGAACGACAGTTGCTTGCGCGCTCGCCCTGGTAGCTATCCAGCTCCGAAAAAAGCGAGAAATGGCATGGCGCTCGAAATCCTGATTGCGCGTGACTTCGACCACATGAGCGAAGTGGCCGGGCGACTCCTGGTGATGGACGTGAAGGATACCCTTGCCAAGAAAAAGAGGTATGTCCTGGGGCTTGCAACGGGCAACACCCCCACCGGCGTGTACAAACATGTGGCGAAGGCCGCCAACGCGGGCGAGTTCGACTCATCCAAGGTATCGAGTTTCAACTTGGACGAGTATGTCGGGCTCCCCGGGGAGAACGCCCAGCAGCGTGCGCTGCATCCGGAAAGCTACTCCTACTTCATGGTGCAGGAGCTGTTCGCGTTGCTCCGAAAGAAGTTCGCGGAGACCAGCGTGCCCTGGGGAACCCTGATCGACCAGGCTCGGCTACTCGCCGAGATGGAGAGCCATGCCAGCGACTTCGTTCTCCTGGGACGTGACGCGGGCAAGGCGATCTCTATCGCTGCCGCCGCGCGCTCGGAGTATCTCTCCTGGATTCGCGACGAGATTCTCGCTGCGTACGAACACAAGATCAAGAAGGCCGGCGGGATCGATCTCCACGTGGTCGGCGTGGGGCAGAAGGGCCACATCGGGTTCCACGAGGCTGGGATCCCCTTCGAGGGCAACCGCATGCTCTTGGTCCAGCTCGACGCCAACACGGTCGACAACGCCGTGAGGGACGGCCATTTCGCGACCCAGGAGCAGAGCCCTCGGTACGCCGTTTCCATGGGAACCACGCTGATCTTCGAGGCACGAACGGTCATGCTCCTGGCGAACGGAACCAGAAAGTCCGAAACGCTCCTGCGCGCTCTGCTCGAAGAGCCCGACTGCACAGTGCCTGTCTCCTACGGGCAACGCTACGCGCAACAGGGCGGCAAGCTCATCTGCGTTCTGGACAAGGCCGCTGCAGCCGGCGTGCTCGCGAACGCCGATGCGATCAGGCGCCGGGGTGCCCGGATCCAGGACATGAGCGCCGAGGCGGCATCCATCAGAGTCGAGAAGCTCCTGTTCTTCCGCGACCCCGCCAGCTCGTTGATGGGCTGAGCAGCGGCAGGAGGGACGCTTCCGGAGGCTGCGACAGGACCCTTCCGAACGCGAGGGGACCGCACAACCTCGGCTGCAGCGCGGTCTTCTCCTGGCGCGTCGCTGACCGGTCGCGGCGAACCGTCACGAGCCGTGATTGAACGGCTGGCCGGCAACGGATCTGAGTCGCTGTGCCACGTCACGGGACCAGAGGCGACGTCACGCGGTCCGTGAGACCATGAGACGTGGCCCAAGATCGATGCTAGGCAGCCATGGTATGGATGCGGGTACGCCCAGGCGGCGGGCGGCGTCCCAGCGAGGCGATTGGCTTCCACGGGTCGTCACGCTGGGCGGCGGACACGGTCAGGCTGCCCTGCTAGCCGCTCTCCGTCAGCTCAGAGTGGAGATCAGCGCGGTCGTCTCGGTGGCAGACGACGGTGGGCACTCCGGCCAGCTTCGGACACTTGCTCGGATCCCTCCTCCAGGCGACCTCCGCCGCTGCCTGACCGCTCTGGCCAGACGCAAGGAGCTGGCGGCCCGTTTCGAGCATCGCGTGCCTACCTTGGCGGGGCCCGCGCGGTGCGACGGAAACCTGGTCTTGGCCATGGCCCGGGAACGGCTTGGATCCCTGCAGGCCGCGGTCGACTGGGCAGCGCATCTGCTCGATGCCGAAGGGAGGGTTCTCCCTGTGGCTGAGAGCGGGGGGGTTCTGGTGGTCTGCGATGCCGAAGGACGGGTGTTGTCGGGCCAATCCCACATCCAGGCGGTAGCCAACGCGCCGCTAGTGGCTTCGGTGCACGGCACGTCTTCGACCAACTCCGAAGCGGTCGCTGCCATCCACGCAGCCGACTTGCTCCTGCTAGGTCCGGGCAGCTTCTTTACGAGCACCCTGGCGGCCGTGGCCACGGCCGGGATCGCGCGGGCCTGCGTGGAGTCCGGCGGAGGCTGCTGCTTCGTAGCGAACCTGGTTGGCGAGGGCGACCAGACGCCCAACTGGCCCCTCGAACGCTACGTCCGGATCCTGCGGGACCACCTGACGATCGGCAGCCTTGGCGGCGACCTGCACATCGAGGTGCTTGCGAACCATGCATCTGGCTTCTCGAGCTGGACGCTCGAGGATGGAACGTCAGTGTATGGATCGGAGCTCGCCGCACCAGGTGCCGTCGTGCACGATCCCGACCGCGTAGCACGAGCACTGACGCACTGGTTCGGGTTCCAGCGTCGCTCCCCAGAAGGCCCCGAAGAAACGCATTGTTCGGCGGACGAGCTTTTCGCCCGGGAGCTCGCGCTCGCGGTAGCCAGGTTCGGCTCCGAGCCCCCCGTGGTGCACGAGTAGTGCCCTGCCTCCAAGACAGGCCACCGAAGAAAGGAACCCCCGGTCTGGCTCGGAGGCGTTCGCCGTAGGATTCGGCGGCTCCGTCCGTTTCTCTCGTCCAACGGCGCCACGAGAGCAGCGCGTGTTCCGGCTGGCCGACACGATTGACCTCCCAACGGGCTATCGCGCCTGGACTCCACAAGGAGTCGCTGTTTGCCCGATTTCGGACAAACGACGTGACTTGCCGAGCGAACCTGCCATGGTTGCGAACCATGCTGGATCCCCTGCGCCAAGCCCGGGAGCGACTCGAGCGGCTGTTGGGGTTGGCCCCAGCCCAGGCAAGACGGGCCATTTCCGAAACCCTGGATTGTCTGAGGCAGGGGGTCGATGAGTACATCGCTGCACGACACAGGGAGCTCCAGGAGCTAGGCATCCACAATCCGGTCATCTTCGAAAAGATCGCGCAGGAGCTCGCGGTCTTGCGATTCGCTGCGCCGACGCTGAGCGCGCGGCAGATCCGGCGGCGCATCTATGGCTGAGCGCTTGCGCTGGCCGACAGCGCCGTCGAACAGAGGGAGACGAAAACGATGTGTGGCATCATTGGCTATGTCGGCAAACGTTCCGCCTGGGAGATGATACTGGGAGGGCTGAAGCGCCTCGAGTACCGTGGCTATGATTCTGCCGGGATCGCGACGATCTCCGACGGGCAGCTTCTGCTCTCGCGCCGGGTGGGCCCCATTCGCACGCTTGAAGAGGAAACTCCGGACGGCTTGCCCGGCAACGCGGGCATCGGACACACGCGCTGGGCCACTCACGGCACCGTCACGGAGGCCAATTGCCATCCGCATCGGGATTCCAAGAACCGGGTGGCAGTCGTCCACAACGGCATTGTCGACAACGTGGAGGAGTTGCGGGCCGAGCTCGTGGCAGGGGGGAGCCAATTCCGTTCGGAAACGGACACGGAAGTCCTGGCGGAGCTCGTGGGTCAGGCGGTCGCAAGCGGCAAGAGCTTGCCGGATGCGGTCGTTGCCGCGTTGAACCGAGTGGAAGGCACAGCCGGCATCGTGGTGATCGACCAGGCACGCCCCGACCGACTGGTGGCGGCGCGCATCGGTAGCCCGGTGGTCCTCGGCATCGGTGACGGAGAGACGTGGGTCGCGTCGGATCAGTTGGCCCTCCGACCGTACACGGACCGCATGGTGGTGCTGGACGACGGCGAGATTGCAGAGGTCACCGCTCATACTTTCAAGACAGTCGACCTCGACAAGCAGGCTCACAGCAAACGCGTCGAGGAGATTCTGACTCCGCCAGATGCGACAGAGCTCGGCGACTACCCGCACTACATGCTGAAGGAGATCCACGAGCAGCCCGATGCTGTCGATCGGTCGATGCGCGGCCGACTGAATGCTGCGATGGGCTCTGCGCATCTGGGTGGCCTACAGTCGCAAGGCGCGCGTCTGTTCGATGTGCAGCGGGTCGTGTTCTTCGGCTGCGGGACGAGCTTGTACAGCGCGGAAGTCGGCGCGTACCTGATGTCCTCCTACGCTCGGGTGCCGGCGCACGCGCAAGACGCGGCCGAGCTCGCGGTGCAGAACCCAATCGTGGACAGTCGCACGTTGTACGTGGCCATCTCGCAGAGCGGAGAGACAGCCGATGTGCTCGCGGCACTGCACGAGATCCGTGTTAAGGGCGGGCTGGTCGCGGGTGTGACCAACGTGGTCGGCAGCTCGCTGGCGCGCGACACCGACTTCGGCACATACGTGCACGCCGGTCCCGAGATCAGCGTCTGCTCCACCAAGGCGTTCACCGCGCAAGTGCTCGCCACCGAGCTCCTGGCGCTCCAGTTCGCCAGGATGCGCGACATGAGCGCGACGGACGGCCGCGCCTGGCTGAGGGCGCTCGAGCAGTTGCCCGAACAGGTGGCCTTCATGCTGGAGCAGGCGCCGGCCTGTCGATCGCTCGCGCAGCGTTTCGGTGGGTCCAAGTACACGATGTTCGTCGGGCGAGGCGTCAACGTGCCGGTCGCTCAGGAGGGCGCGCTCAAGCTGAAGGAGATCTGCTACGTTCCCGCGGAAGGAATGTCAGGGGCAGCAATGAAACACGGCCCTCTGGCGCTAATCGAACCGGGGCTGCCAGTTTGGGCGCTCGTCCCTCCCGACGAGACGCGGGAACGGATGCTTGGAAACCTGCGGGAACTGAAAGCCCGCGGCGCCCACATCAGCGCGGTCGCGATCGCCGATGACAAGGAAGTGGCGGGCCTCGTGGACCAAGTCATACCGCTCCCGCGGCACCATCCCGCCGTATCGCCGATCCTCACGGTGATCCCGCTGCAGCTGTACGCGTACTACACGGCGCTCAAGCTCGGGTACGACATCGACAAGCCGCGCAACCTCGCCAAGTCGGTCACGGTGATGTGAGGACTGCCCGGTCGAGTCGACCAACGTTCCACTTCGCTGCCCAGCCGACAGGGCGGCCGGCTTACAGGCTGCGACGTCCGCATCCGCGCGGCCTCGCCTTCGAGGGTTGGCGCGCGTCGCCGGTCCTGGGGGCACACCAGACGAGAGCACGCGGCAATGACCATCGGCCCAACCGAACCCAACACTGGCACGGCCGCGAAAGGGCAAGAGCCCAACGCGGTCCACGGACGGGATGAACGGCCATCCCCCTCGTTTCCAAGCCTCATGACCTGACCCCTCGCAGAGGCCACCGAATGCCCCGCACGGGTGTACGACCTGGTTTCGGTCGCGTACACTCCCTCCCATCTCTGGCATCGACCTTCCAGATGCCCACCGGTGTGCTCGTGCACCTTCAAGAGTCCCTCCACTCCTTGGCCCCGCGAAAACGGAACCGGCCGTGCATTGGCCTGTTGGTCGATCGCATCGACGACACCTACCAAAACGAGCTGATGCTCCGAATCGCAGAAGCCGCGCGTCGTCATGACACGAGTGTGCTTTGCTTCGCCGGTGCACCGCTCGAGCCCAGCCTTTCGGAGGTGCGCAACCGCATCTACGAACTCGCCGGGCCCGACAATGTGGATGCGATCATCCTGTCAGCGGGAAGCCTCGAGAACAAGATTGGTTCGGCGCGGCTGCTCGACTACCTCGACCGGTTCCGACCCCTTCCGATTTGCAGCATCGGCGTGCAGTTGCCGGAGATGGCGAGCATCTTCATCGACAACGCGGCGGGCACGCGGCAGGTCGTCGAGCACCTGATCGCGGTGCACGGTCGGCGCCGAATAGCGTTCATCAGGGGTCCCGCGGCCAACGACGAAGCCGATCAACGCTACCGCGGCTACCAGCGTGCGCTGCTGGACGCCCAGCTGCAGCCCGACAGCGACCTGGTCGTCGACGGCGATTTCCTGCCCGCGTCCGGAGCGCAAGCCGTCAGCACGCTGCTCGACGAGCGTTCTCTCGACCCGGACGCCATCGTGGCGGCCAATGACCTCATGGCTCTCGGTGCCCTCGAAGCACTTCTGCGTCGCGGCATCCTCGTCCCCGAGAGCATCTCAGTCGTCGGGTTCGACGACATCGAGGACGGCCGCGTAGCACAGCGGCCGTTGACGACGGTTCGGCAGCCGCTCGCGACCTTGGGGGAACGGGCGGTCAGCACCGCGCTGGCTCAACTGGCAGGCGAAAGGCCGCACAAGCGTGTGCTGGTGGAAACGGAAATGGTCGCACGCCGCTCGTGCGGCTGCCGGGTCCAGCGACAGCTGTACGAGGTCTCTTCGCCACAAAGCGCGCACGACAGCGCTCCACAGGCGTCGCTCTCCGACAAACGCGACCAGATTGTAACAGAGGTCCTCCAATCGGCGAGCGAGCTCGCGGGAAGGGCGTGGGCCGAGCAGCTCGTCGGAGCCTTCGTCGACCAGCTCTGCGCCAAGGACCACGCGTCGTTCGCAGCGGCCGTCGACGACGTCGCCACGACGGTGCTCGACACCCACGGCGACCTGGACCCGCTTCATCAGGCCTTGACGGAACTCAGGCGCCGTGCGGTTCCAGCGCTACTCGACTCCCCCGGCCTCGTCGTCCAGGCCGAGACGCTGCTTCATGAAGGACGGCTGCTGCTGACGCATGCGGTGGAACGGAGAGAAACGAAGCGCCGGCTGCAGGTCGAGGAGCTCACGCGCACCGTGGGCCAGCTGGCGCAGGCGCTGCTCGGGATATCGGCCGACGGCGAACTGTCGCCAACCGTCGAAGGCTTCCTGCCCCGGCTGTCCATGCCAAGCTGTCACGTTACCCGTTTCTCTCCTGGCCAAGGCAGGAGCATGCTCGAGCTGCTCGTGACCGCCTCGCGCGAGACGGCCGACGCGGACCCCGCGCTGCTGAGCCAGCCGATCCCCGTTCGGCACTTGTTGCCGGCCGAGCTGCTGCCCGAGCACCGCCCGTACTCGTTTGTCGTCGAGCCGCTCTACTATGCCAATGAGCAGCCGCTCGGGCTCGCTCTGTTCGAAATGGGGCCGACGGACGGGACCGTCTACGAACTACTCAGAACCCAGCTAGCGAGCGTGCTCCACACGCTGCAGCTCTCGAAGCAGCTCGGCGAGCACACGGCCGAGCATGCGCGCGTGATGAAGCGAGCGGTCGAGGTGTTGGAGGAGGTTCGACGGATCCAGCGAAGCCGGCTGGCCCAGGCGCAGGAACCTGCCGAGCCCACCGTGCCCGACGAGCCTGGCGGGCCCGTCCGGATACTGGAGATGCTCGACGGCCTGCTCGCCGAATGCCTGAGTGCGTCGGGGGATGAGCTCGACACGCTGCGACCCCCGCCCAAGGGCAAGGGGGGTACCGAGGCGTAGTGCGCTACCTTGGCTGACCCGGCGGCCGTGTTCGTTGGCCCTTGGTCGAGCACCCCCGTTCGTCTGCGCTGGTTTGGAGGCTCGGCGGCCGGGAGCCAGAAACCGCGTCCGCGCCCTCCGACCCCGCCGGGTCTGCCAAACCGCACGCTCCCTCAGAATCGGTCTTGGTACAAGACGACCGGATCAGCTAAGTTCCCGCCATGGCTCTCGAGAGGAGGCTCTGGATGGCGCGTATGGATGTGGCAGCGGTCGCCGCCGTTGTCATCTCGGCCTTGTCGGCGCTCGGCTGCAGTGATCCCCCGGAACCGCCTGCCCGCGGAGGGCTCAAGGTACAGTTCAGCGGGACGGGGCAGCCTGGAGAGACATGCACCCTGGGCAACCAGGCGACCGGATACGGAGTCGGTGGTGTAGAAAAGGGGCCGCCGGCTGATGACGGTTCCGACATCGGATCGCCGATCATCAGCGGCGAAGAGGGGACTGACATCACCTGTACCGTCTCGAAGAATCACTCGTTCCGCGCCACCATCTCGGCTCCGAACATCAGCCTGGACCTGCGTGGCACGATCGGACAGTCCGGCAGCATCTCAGCCTACGCCCCCTCGTCAACGCTGAACGTCATCGGGGACAGGTGTACTTTCGACGCCACGCCACCCTACGCGTACTATCCTGGCGAGATGTTCATCCATTTCACCTGCCCCGGCGCAAGGAACCCTCACACCCTGGGCACGGCCTGTGATCTGTCTGGCAACATCGTCGTGCTGCGATGTGCCCAGTAGCCGGCGCTCTGGACGCCAACAGTAGACCGGCATCGTTGGCTGCTATAGCGACAAGCGATCGCTCTTCGTAGCGCGACGGCTAACGGTAGGCCCGAGCCGCTGCGCCGACGGGGCGGCTTGTGTCGTGGCGTTGGGGCGGCGAGTCCGCCTGCTTCCCATCGACGCGCGCTCAACCCTGAGGTGTGCGTCCGGGATTGGGCGGCGCAGCGTTCGGGTTGACGACGGCCACGCCACCGGGCGGCGTGTGGTTCTCGTGGCTGAGGCCGGAACCCGACAGCCCCGGATCGGGCATCGCCTGGTCGCCGAACACGGGCCAGGTTCTGCGCTCCGCATCGACGCTGGCCTCTTCGAACCGGATCAAGACCGCTGTGATGTTGTCCTCACCGCCGTGTTCGTTCGCCATCGCCACGAGCTCGCTGCACGCCTGTGGAAGGTCCTCGGTTCGATTGACGACCTCGAGTATCTCCTCGTCGTCGATCATCCCGCTCAGTCCGTCCGAACACAGCACGAACAAGTCACCCGCGTACACGTCCGTATGCTGCAGGTCGATCGCAACGTGCTCCTGCATACCGAGCGCGCGCGTGATTACGTTCTTCGGCAGCTCGCTTCGCTGGTCTTCCGTGAGCTCCGGCATGGCGAGCAGGTAGTCATTCACCAGGCTGTGATCACGCGTCAGCTGTTCGATTTGGCGGTTTCGCACGCGGTACGCGCGGCTGTCCCCGACGTGTCCAATGTACGCTCTCTGGTCCTTCCAGCTGAACAGCACTGCAACGACGGTCGTGCCCATGCCTCGACAGTCTTGCGAGCGGTTGCTACGTTCCAGTATCTGTCGATTCGCAACCCGAATGCTGGACAGCAGACGGTTCTCCTCGTCGGTCAGACGTGCGTCAAAGTGGTAGGGCCATGTCGCGTCAGGCGAGTCCGTGCTACGAAAGAACTCGCTGATCGCATGAGTCGCCAGTTGGCTGGCCACATCGCCGGCTCGATGGCCACCCATCCCGTCGGCCACGACGAACAGCTCCAGCTCATCCAAGATGGCGTAGCTGTCCTCGTTGTGGTCGCGCTGCAGCCCTACATCGGTGATCCCAGCAGCCACAGCTCGGAGTCGGTCGGTCATTGTCTGGCTATCGGGAAGCGGCCCGGGGCGGGCTCGGCCCACGCCCAAGCAAAAGTGTTCCGCCTGGGCACCCTCTGTCAAGCATCAGAGCATGGCACGGGTAACGCTTCGGGAGCAACGCTGGCCCAGGACATCGCCCGCGCAAGAGCAGGCAAGCCCGTCTCGCCCGACAGTTCCGAGCCCCGGTCCTCGGTTCCAGTGCAAGCGAGTGGTGCTTGGGGCGACGGTGCTTGCTTGCGTCCGCCCAAGGTCCGGACCGCCCGGCGTCCGCCCGGGAACGTCCCTGGGCTCGCGCTGACGCTCGGCCATGCGTCGGCTGTGCCGCTTCAGACCGCCAGAATGTCCTTCTCCTTGGCCTGAACGACCTCGTCCACGGTGCGTACCGTCTGAGCGACCATCTCCTCGACTCGCTTCTTGGCACGCTCGACCGCGTCCTCGCTCGCGTCGCCGTCCTGCTTGAGCTCGCCGAGCATGTCGAGCGCTTCGTGCCGCGCCTTTCGAATGGCCACCTTGCACTCTTCCCCCTGCCTGCGCGCGACCTTGACCAGATCGCGCCGCCGCTCTTCGCTCAGCGGTGGGATGGGCACGCGGATCAGGTCCCCATCGACGGATGGGTTGAGCCCCAGGTCGCTTTCCCGGATGGCCTTCTCAACGACCTGCACCTGCGACTTGTCCCAGGGCTTGACCGTGATCATCCGGGCCTCGGGGACTGCGATCGTCGCCATCTGCGGCAGCGGGGTGCTCTGGCCGTAGTAGTCAACGCGGAGCCCCTCGAGCACCCCGGAGTGGGCGCGGCCCGTGCGAAGCCTCGACAGTTCCCGCTTCAGCGCCTCGCGGGCTCTCTTGGTTGCCTCGTCCAATTCTGCCAAGACCTCATCGATCATCGCTTTCCCTCAGACTGGCTTAGGCCCCCCTATAACACACCCGCTGCCTTGGGGCGCGACCCGAGACTGCCGTCGGGCCACGCGGCCAAAACGGTCCTGGGCGGGCCAACTCCGAAACCGCACCGAACATCCCGAGCGCCTCGGCCTGACCTTCGCCAACCCGGCGGCTGACCAGCGCGCCAGCCCGTTCACCGCAGCCTGCCTGCGGCCGATCTTGGAGTACGGCGTGGTTCTGTTCGTGGTGCTGGCCCGCGAGCGGCTTTGTGGCACGAACCGGCCGAAGCCGAACCGAGCTCCGCCCTTCGCCGTGGCCTCAGAATGCGCGTTCGAATAGCAACCTGGAACATCCACAAAGGCATCGGCGGCGTCGACCGCCGCTACCGTCCCGAGCGCGTCCTCGAACTGCTGTCGCTAGTGAACCCAGACATCGCGATGCTGCAGGAAGTCGCTCGCGACCTGCCGCGCTCGCGGTTCGACGATCAAGTGGCCTTGTTGTCCGACGGTCTCGGGATGCCGCACACGGCGTACGCCGCCGAGCACCGCTTTCGGGTCGGCGGCTACGGCAACGCCATCTTGAGCCGCTGGCCGCTGACCGACAGCTTCCGCCTGGATCTCACGGTAGGCTCACGCAAGAAGCGAGGAGCATTGCTGGCTCGCTCTCACGTGCGCCTGGGCAGGCATGCGCGCGCGGTCGTGCTCTACAACCTGCATCTGGGCCTGAGCATGTCGGAGCGCACGCTGCAGATCACGCGCTTTCTGGCTGCGCATCCTTTCGCGGGTCTGCACCATCGGACGCCTGTCGTGCTCGGAGGAGACTTCAACGACGTCTTCGGCAGGCTCGGGCACAACCATCTGCTGCCGGCCGGATTCCGACGCGCGGGAGGTCGAGCCAACACCTTCCCTGCCTGGCTGCCGATGCGGCCGCTCGATGCGCTCTACGTTCGCGGAGACGTGCACGTGACCCGCTGTGTTCCCATACGCCATCCGGTCGCGAGGCGTGCTTCCGATCATCTCCCGCTCGTCTGCGAGCTCGAGCTCGGCCTCGAGACGGACGGCACGACCCTGGAGCGCGCGGTGCGCGCCGACTCGCCCCGCGCGCTCGGCCGACGGAATTGACGCTCGGTGTCGAGGGACACCCAGCACCAGGCGCGGGACTCGCGGCCTCAACAACGAACCGCTCGGCCGGTCCGAATGCCATTTGGCTGCCGACACGGACCGAACGGACGTCTTCGGTTCGGATCCTTGTACGGTCGGCCGGTTCCTACGATTCGGACGTGACTGGATCTGGTCGCCACCGGCGCTAGTCGGTAACACTCCCTCTGCCGGTTGCTGGGCTGCCGGCTTGGCCTGCCACCGGCTTCGTCGGTCCCATTCCGCGCCGCACATTTGTTTGCCCGCGCGGGTGTTTCTCCAGTCAGTCCACTCGTCGCGGTCGCAGCCTCCAGCCTGCGCCCGACTCACTGCAAGCTCCAGGCAACATGCGGCTCGCCCTGATCATCACCAGCGACTACCACGACAACCCGAGGCTCGAGACGCATCGCGCTGCCTCCATGGATTCGGCACTGATCGCGGAGCGTCTTCTCAGCACGGATCCCGAGTTCTCGGTCGTGAAGCTCGAGGCGGACCGTGACCTTCCTGAGCGACTGGAGACGTTGCTGGAGCAGTATCCCGGAGAACTCCAAGCGTTGGTCGTCTACTTCTCGGGGTACGTTGCGCTGAGCCAGGAAAGGGGCCCGGCGCTTCTGCTTTCGGGTGCGCGGATCAAGGCCTTTCCCGTATCGCGCTTGAGGGCGTTGCTGGAGCGCGCGACCGTGAGCACCCTCTGCATTTTCGATGTGGCCGCGATGGTCGAAGGCACACGGTGGCCCAACGAAATCGCAGAAGAGCTTGCGGCGTCCGTTGCGGCTGCGGATGCGACACTGAGCGCCCTGGTCTCGGTGCGACTTCTGGCTTCGCGCGCCCCGCTCGGCGTTTCACGGTTCACTGATCTGTTCGCGTTGGTACTCGAGTGGCTCGGCCGCCACGAACGCGGTCCGATTCACGCGCGTGACGTATACGAAGCGATGAAGCGTGAGAAGGCCTCTTTCGCGCAGATCGCAGCCAGTGCGTACGTCGGTGCCAGAGCAAGCGTGCGGCTCACGGTCGCCGAGGCTCCGAGGCTCGGGGAACAGGCGACCGACGAACCCGCGCCCTCCGATGACGGCGAGGCGCCCAGCGTGGGCCCGGAATCATCGATGCAACTGGCCTACCTTCCTAGTGCACCGCCTGGCGAATTCGAGGCCGGACGTTGGGACGCGGACAGCACTTCGTTGTCCGCATCGTCGCCAGCTCCTTCCGTCTCATTCGCCGCTTCGGCCGCCTCTCCAGAACCGTCTGGAGCGCACGTGTCCCCCGCGGCCGCCACGGGCACCGCCCTGCCCTCGGGCGGTCGGCTCGCAGTACCGCCTCTCGAGGTCCCGGGCGATGACGTTCCGTTGCCCCGATTCCCGATGAGTCCCGAGGCACACGACTATGGGCCCATGCCGCGCGACGAGGCGACCCATGCGCCTGCCCCCGCGCAGCACGAACGGCGGACTCCACCCGGAATCCGGCCTGCTGTGGCAGGTAGCCCATCCAGCGGCTCGCCGGACGCCGTGCGAGCTCCCGTCTCGCTCGTGCCGCCGCCCACGTCGTTTTCGGCAGCAGCCCGCCGCGCCAGTCTCGAGCCTCAGCGTCTGCACAAGCGCCGCCGTGCCCTCTTGGCCCCACCATCGCTCGGGTCGGGGCCGTCACCCGAGTCTTCGCATGTGCCCCCCGAACCGCACGAGCCGGCCTCGCCGGGGCGACAACCGGGCCACCATGAGTCCGGCGACGACGCACCGACGCCCTGGCCGCCGGCCTCCCAATCCGTACCGCCGACTGCCGATGAGATGGGCCAAGCTTCGCCGATCTCGGGCACCAGCATCGAGCAGTACCAGCATGCGCTCGACTCCCTGCCCGACGACGACCCCAGGCGTACGGCGCTTCTCACCCGAATCGGCCATGCGCTCCGCGCAGAGGGACATGTCGAGGGAGCGGTCGCCCAGTATCGTCAAGTGCTCGCCCTGGATCCCTCGGCCCGACCTGCATTCGATGCTCTCGCTGACCTGCTCACCGAGCAGGGCGCTCTCGACGAGGTCATCGCTCTCTGCCGCGAACGATTGGGCGCCGTCTACGACGAAGACGAAACCGTGTCGCTGCTCGACCGGCTGGTCTCGATCTGGGTCGACAAGCTGGACGACACGACGGAAGCACTGAGGACTCTCGAAGAGCGCCTGGCGTTCAGGGCTGATCGAGTGGGGCTGGAATATCTGGTGCGGATTCACGAGCTCAGGCGTGACGCAGGCGCCGCCATCGCTGCGCGCGAACAGCTGGCTCTTGCGCTGTCCGATCCTGCGGAACAAGCGGACGCGCTGATCGATGCTGCGCACCAGGCGGAAGTCGAGCTCGGCGACTCGTCTCGAGCGGCGCACCTGGCGAGGAAAGCATTCGACCTCGATCCAACCAACCCCGTTGCACTGGAGTTCGCGGTGTCCGTCCTGAGGTCGCTCAACGACTTCGGGACCATCGCGGAGCTGTACGAGCAGGCGCTTGGGCTCGAGCCCATGCCGGAGGTGGCGCTCAGACTGTTGAGCGATCTGGTCACGGTCTACCGGGAGCAGCTGCGCGATCCGGAGCGCACGGCTCGGGCCGCGCGCAAGGCCATCAGACTGGCGCCCGACCGTGCTGACTTGCGGATCGTGTTGGCCGACGCGTACGACAGACAAGGCCTGCTCGGGGAAGCGCTCGACCAAGCTCGGGCTGCCGCCATGATCGCGCCCGACATCTCCGTGACCTACCGCGTCGCGCGTCGCATCCTGCAGCGATCCGGCAACATCGACGCCGCCTACGCGGCTGCGGGGCTGGCCACCTGGCTGGATCCGGACGACATAGACTCGGCTCGATTCACCAACGTCTTCGACTCCACAAGCCTACTCGTGGCCGAGCGCACGTTGGCCGACGAGGATTGGGAGCTCTTGGCCGATGAAGTGCACCCATCGCTCCTCGTCGCTCTCGACGCTATCCACGACGCGGTCGTGACGCTCCGGGTCAACTCACGCAACAGGAAGGCACCGGAGCTGGACCCTGCCATGCGTCACAGCCCCGAGAAGTCCACGGCCACCGTCGCACGCAGCGTGCACTGGGCGGGACGCCTGCTCCGGATCGGGCTGCCGGCCGTGTACGTTCTTCCCGATCTCGACGAGCCGCTGGTCGTGGCCCGAACCGAAGAGCCGAGTCTGCTCTTCGGGCGAGCTCTGGCCACCGGCCATACCCTCCCGGAGCTCGCCTTTTTGAGTGGACGTCACCTGACGCTGTTCCGACGCGAGTACTACCTGCTCGCCCTGTTCCGAAACGCCAGGAAGCTGGCGCTACCGCTGCGCGCGGCGTTGATGCTGGCCTCGGGCCGTTCCTCGGGCCGGGAGGATGTCCGAAACGTGGCGAGGAAGCTACAACGGTTGCTCCAGGACAACGACTTGGAGCAGCTGCGCGAAGCCACGGACCTGCTCGATGCAGACATCGACGGGCTGTTGGAGGACTGGATGGGCGCGGTCCAGCGGACTGCAACCCGAGCAGGGCTTCTCGCGTGCGGGCACCCGCAGATTGCGGGCACATTGCTCGACCGCTATCCGCTGCGCGGAGCGCTGTCTCCCGAGCAACAAAGGGAAGCTCTGGTTCTGTTCGCGCTGAGCGACCAGTACGCCGAGCTTCGCCGCCGGCTCGGCATACAGCTGACTGAAGCCGAGCAGCATGTTGGGTGAGCTCACGGCCTGCTCGTTTGCGTCCCCTGGCGCCGTCGTGGACTCCCGTGGACTCCCCAACCAGCGCGGACGGTTGAGGCGCCCGCGGCACCTCCATCCCTGCCCGGCGTGCTTCCGGCGGCGCCGCCGCCAGCCGCGCGGCCGTCCCCGCCCGGCGTGCTTCCACCCGTACCCTCGCCCGCCGCTCCACCCTCCTTGCCCGGTGTGCGCCCCGCGGCAGCGGTCAGGCGTACCCCTGTCGAGCTCAGCGAATGCCCGCAGTCTGAGCCAGGACACGCGTTTCTACCTGCGTGGCGTGTCTTGGAGACACGCCACTACCACCATCGCGGCGCGACATGCACGGTCGCGAAGGTTTGGCGCGCTCGGGACAGCACGGGTGGAGCTGGCGGAAGCTCGCGAGCATCCTGGGCGAGTCGTCCCCGTCACGATCGAAGACGCTGCTCCCACGCATCGGCCGCAGCTGGCTGACCCGCTGCACGGCTGAGCGCCGCCAGCGCCGCAACGCACGCCTTCTCGCCGCGAGCATCCCCGGTTTCGCGCGCAATGGCCAGGGCCTCAAGCGCATGGGGCAGGGCCTCCACGAATCGCTCGGTGCGCGCGAGCAAGAGACTGACGGCGAGACGTTGGCGACAGCCTGCGCGACCCGTCGCGTTGCGGACGAACGACCCGTTGGGCGAACAGGGGCGCGCCGGGAATCCGGGTCCGGTCGCAGCGGCTGCTTCGCCGCTCCCAGACACCGGCACGCCACCGGACGGCTGCCCTGTCGCCACTGTGCCCTCAGCCCATCCCGGCATCCAATCGTCGAGGTCGAACTCGGTGGCGCCCTCCTCCAACGAGGACTCAGACTCCACCGAAGACCGCGCCGCCTCGCTGGACCGAGCGCCCCGCTCTCCGGGCGCCGGGTTCGGATCCGGCTCTGCTGGCGCAGGAAGCACCCCGCCGAGACCGCGTGCCCGAACGGGTTCGAGGCTCAGTTGCTCCGCCAACCCGTCGAAAGCTCGCGCCGTGACCTCGCGAGCATTGACACGTAGCAGCAGAGCAGCTCGTCGCGCTGAGGCCTCGGCCCGCTCGTCTTCCCCGGCCAGCAGCGCGTGCACGGCCGCTATCCCTGCCGACAACGGCCGGTCGCGCGAACCCACCCGCTCTGCGACGAGCGAGTGCCACTGCTTTCGCCGTTCGGCGGACAAGGCCTCGAGCAGCACACGCCGGTGCGTTGCGCTGCTCAAGCCCAAGATGCGTTCTCCGGTTCGCCGGACCCACCGGCGCCCGACCAACTGTCGCGTCACTTCCGCCAGCGATTTGCCGCGGTCGAGCGCCTGGTCCGCGATCGACGTCAGCTCGTACGAATCTGCTTCACCTCCGAGCACGGCAACGGCTTCGAGCACGGTGCGTTCGGCCGCATCGAAGCGTTCGAGTCGGCGTCGTATCCAGTAGCTCGCCTCGTGCTCGTCACCCCGACTGGGACCCGGGCGACAGGCGCAGAGCTCGTCGTTGGTCCAGACGAGTTCACCTTCCTCCAGCGCGCAGCAAAGCGCCTCCTGCAGACCCAGAGGAGAATGCCCACAGAGACGTGCCCAGCGGTCAGCCAACGCGCCGCGCAGCCCGCCTCGAGTGAAGGCGCCCAGGAGCTCGAACGAGCGCTGGCGGTCCAGTCTGCCGAGCTCGAATTCGGCGCACGACGACAGGCTGCGCAGCGCCGCAGGCAGTTCGGGCCCGTGCGTGCGCGCCACCACGGCGAACGTCTCGGGCGCCGCAAGACTGACGGTTTCCAGCGTGTCAAGGTCCACGCGATCCGCCTCGTCGATGACAACAATGGCCGCCGACCCATCAGCGCCGGCCGTGGCTGACCAGAGGCGGAGTAGGCCGATCGCGGCCTCGTGCGTGAGACCGGCTCCCGAGAGCAAGCGCTCCAGAGCGCCTCTGCCGGCGTTGCCCGGCGCGCCAGGTCTGGACCAGTCCGTATTGCGAGCAAAGGCGCGTCGCAGTGCGCCAAGCGGCTCGCCTGCACAAGCGGGAGCAAGCCAGAGGGAGCTGCGCTCTGCTGCAACGAGCTGACGCAGAAACCGGCTACCTCCTGAACCCTCGTCTGCGACGAGAACCGAGCACGAGCCGACCTGCACGGGCAACGCTGCGTCTGCAGCCGCTCCCACCCATACGTCGAAATCGAGCCGGCTCAACAGGTCCGCTGGCGCCGGCAGCCAAGGTTGGGCCAAGTTGAGGCGCAGCCCCCGCCAAGGCCTGCCCCAGCGGCTACCGGCTTTCTCGTCCGCCGCGAGCAGTCCGGGCTCGCGCGAAGCGAGCGCGGTGGACACGAGCGCCTCGCCGGGCTCTGCCAAGACGGCGAGCGCAGTAGCCTCGGCCAGCGCCGGTCCCGAGCTCGCTGACGCGCCGTGCCCCAGTTCGAAGACGGTCTCGAGCTCACCCACGGCCAGACCCATCCCAAATTGCGTACAGGGTGGCTCGGGAAGCATGTCGGTTAGGTCAGGCAAGGCCTCGACCGGGAAGCTGAATGCGACACCGTCGACGTGCCAGGCAACGACTTGGCCACCGCGGACTGCCGAACGCCCACTCAGGTCTCGGAGCATGATGGCGAGCGTGGAGGCGGCGTCGCCTTCCCCGCACGCTACTTTGGCCTGGAAACACAGAACCAGCCGCACGGCCATATCAGGAGCCGATCCGGATCTTGTGCCTGATCGCCTCGAGCTCGCGGTCGACCTCGAATCCATCGCTCGCGCCGGACGACGCAGTGGGTCCTTGCTCCAACGCCTGGAAGCGCGCCTCGATCTCCGCTGCGCTGAGGCCGGCGGGGCCGCGGTGGCTCAAGGCCTCCTCGACCTCTCTTTGTGCTTCCAACGCAATCTCCGCACCGGAGACTTCGGCTTCCATTCTGCGGAACTGCTCGAACGGGCTCGAGCCCGACCGAGCACCCAGCGCCTCGGGGCCGCCTCCCGCCCTCGCGGTACGGACGCGAACCCCAATCGAGCCCTTGCGGGCGGCGATGTCCTCGACCGTGTGCTCCATTCGTGCCAACTCATCCTTCAGTTCCAGGGCGGCAGCGTGCTGCTGCGTGCGCAGCGCCTCGACGCGGTCGCGCTCTCCCGTGACCCTCCGCTTCTGTATGAGCGCTTGCCTGGCCAGTTCATCGTCGCCCTGTCGCACGGCGAGCTCGGCGCGTCCGGTCCACCGATCGGCCTCGACCTGATGCTCCTCCAGGGTCTTCTTCAGTTGCTTCTCGCGCGCCACGCTCCGGACGATTTCACGCCGCGCGGCACGCACCTGCTCGCGCATCTCCTCGACCAGCAGGTCGAGCGACTTGTCGGGGTTCTCGACCTTGTCGAGCAACGCGTTGAAGTTGCTTGCAATGGCCTTACCGGCTCTGTCGAACAGACCCATGGGTCGAACCATGCCACGACCGGGGCGTTGCGGGCTAGGGTCTAGACCACCCTCAGCGGTTCACGATGTGGATCGCATGTCCCAAGGCCGCGGCGCTCGCTTCCATCAAGGCTTCCCCGAGCGTCGGGTGGGGGTGGATGGTCATGGCCAGGTCCTCGGCCGCCGCGACCATTTCGAGTGCGAGTGCGCCCTCGCCAACGAGGTCACTGGCCGATGGTCCGCAGATGTGGATACCCAGGAGGCGGCTCGTCTCGGCGTCGGAGACGACTTTGACGAACCCCTCGGTCTCCCCGAGACTCATGGCGCGCCCGAGTGCAGCAAACGGGAACTTGCCGACTCGCACGTGGTGACCTGCTTGGCGCGCCTGGGACTCGGACACTCCTACGGACGCGATTTCGGGCTGAGTGAAGACGACGTTCGGGATCGCGGCCCAGTCCTTGGCCGCGGCGTGGCCGGCAATCACCTCCGCGCAAACCTCCCCCTCCTTGGATGCCTTGTGAGCCAGCATGGGAGGCCCGCTCACGTCGCCAATCGCGTACACACCGGCAACGCTGGTCCTGCATCGTTCATCGGTCCAGATGAAGCCGCGACGGTCGATACGCACTCCCAGCTCTTCGAGACCGATCTCGGACGACCGCGGTTTCATTCCGACAGCCACCAGGATCTTGTCGCACACGATGTCCAGGACAGCATTGCCCGAACGCACTCCGACGACACAGTTGCCATCGGCATCCAGCGACCAACTCTGGGCGGCCGCGCCTTTCATGACCTTGCCACCGCGCCGGACGATCGTGCGCTCCACGATGCGCACGGCGTCGGGATCGATGCCCGGAAGCAGATCCGGCGTCAGCTCGACGACCGTCAACTCGCTGCCGAAAGCCTGGTAGACCATGCCCAGCTCGAGCCCAATGACACCACCGCCGATAACGAGCAGTCGCCGCGGGATCTGCGACAGGCTCACGGCTTCGCGAGCCCCGATGATGCGGTCGCCATCGAACGCGAATCCCGGAACCGTCGCGGTGGCCGAACCGGAGGCCACGACCACTGCGCGTCGTGCCAAGAGCCTCTGCTCGCCCCCCGTCTGCTCTTGAACCGCCACGGTATTCGGAGACACGAGCCGTCCGTAGCCGCGCACGAGGGTTGCCCCGTTCGCCTTCAGAAGCTGTCGCACGCCCGACGTAAGCTTCTTGACGATGCCGTCTTTCCAGACCTGCATGCGCTCGACGTCCACGGTGGTCTGCTCGACCACCACGCCCCTCTCTCCGGCCCCGCGCGCACCGAGCAGCAGATGTGCGTTGCTGATCAGCGCCTTGGAGGGGATGCATCCCCAGTTGAGGCATACGCCGCCGACCTCCTCGGCTTCGACGCATGCCACGCTCATGCCGAGCTGAGCCAGCCGGATGGCGCACACGTACCCTCCCGGCCCTCCGCCCAGCACAACAGCATCGTACGCGGGGTCAGTCATGGAGAGCATCTAGTCAATCCGGGCACGCGCCACAAGGCCGTGCGCCGGGCCTGACCGGTCCTCGTCCACTCGGTCTTCGTGCGTCGCGTGTTCGTGGCGCGAGGCTGCTGCCCCCGTGTGGGCCAGAAAGCGCGTCGTTGCCCATGTGCCCTGTCCTGAAGACAGGGCACTACCTCCCTGACGGGCCTCTGTTCGATCGTATCGATGCCCTGGAAAGCTCCTGGTACTGCTCTCGAAGGTGCCAGGGCAGGCGCTGATAGACGTCCTCGAACAGACTGAGCTGGCTGGGTGGCCCGTGACGTTCGGCCTCCTGCAAGGCGGAATCGATCTGGCGAGCGGCCTCGGCGTCGCCCTGCTCGATGAGCGTCCGGTCCAGCAACCCGAGCCCGAGTAGAACACCGCCCAGGCGGTCGATCGGGTCCCTCTGGCGCCAGGCCTCCAGCTCCTCGACAGATTGATAGCGCGTTGGGTCGTCGCTCGTCGAGTGCGCCCCCATTCGGTAGGTCACGGCTTCGATCAGAGTGGGCCCCTGCCCGCTCCGCGCGCGCACACACGCGTTCTTCACCGTGCCATGCACCGCCAGGACGTCGTTCCCGTCGACACGGATCCCAGGCATTCCGTACGCCTTCGCCTTCACCGCGATCGTCTCGGAGGCTGTCTGCCTCACGCTCGGCGTGCTGATGGACCAGTGGTTGTTCTGGCACACGAAGATGCAGGGCACGCTGAAGACCCCAGCGAAATTCATGGCGGCATGAAAATCCGGGGAGCTCGTCGCACCATCTCCGAGAAAGGCGAGCGTGATGTTGCGATCGCCTTTCATCCGCGCTGCCCAGGCCGCACCGACCGCTTGGGGCAGCTGCGTTCCGATCGCGCTCGACCAAGAGACCTGGTGTACCTGCCTACCGCTCATGTGGCTCGGCATCTGACGTCCTTGCAGAACATCCAGGGAGTTGCCGAACAGCTGTGCGAGGTAGCGAGGCAGTGGGAAGCCGCGCAGAAGCATGATGCCGCTCTCGCGCAGCGCAGGGAAAACCCAGTCCTCGCGCTCGATCGCCGTGGCCGCTCCCACAACGACGGCCTCTTGCCCGGTGGAGCTGCCGTAGAAGCCGATTCGTCCCTGGCGCTGCAATGCGACCATGCGGCTGTCGAGCAGCCGCATGAAACGCATGTCGCAGTACACGCGCACGAGCTCGGCGTCTGTAAGCACAGCCTCGCCTGAGACATACTGCTCCGCAGATGCGGGCAGCAGCCGGTAGAGGCCGAGCGCTGGGTCTGGGTCAGTCATCTCGCGCCTTGTCCTCCCCTCGCCTGCCGGGCTCACTGGCTAGGCGTGCGAGCGCCTCGTCCACGACCGCTGGATCCACCTTCGTCGAGTCGGCACGCATGGCCTCCAAC
>JAFGIS010000501.1 GCA_016929495.1 Polyangiaceae bacterium
GGCTTGTCCGTCTGGATCGCCAGCTCGAGCAGCCGACGGAATGCGTGCTCCTGCTCCGGCCAGAACGCCTCCTTGACCCAGTAGCCGTCGAGCCCGATCTCCCCGATGGCGAAGGCCTGCTCCACGTGCTGTTCGACCCAGCGCACGGCCGCGTCGGTCGACCAGGTTTCCCGCTGGTCAGGATAGTCTTCGCCCGCTTGTCGCATGCTGGCGAGCACCGCGTCGACCGGGTACAGGCCCAAGGCAGGCTTGACCGCTTCGTAGCGGCGCGCGAGCTCGAGGACGGCCTCGTTGTCCGCCGGATTCAGGCCATTCGAAACGATGGTGGTGACGCCCGCAGCGGCGGCGCGCTCGAGGATGCCGGCGACGTCGGCGAGCAGCCGGTCGTGAGTGAGATGCGCGTGGACGTCGTACAGTGGCATGTCGGGTGTCCGGGTGCAATGGCCAGACGAGGCGTCGAGGCATGCAAGTAGCTCATGGACGACCTCTTTGCCAGCCGTGCTCTTGGCCCGCACGCGGGCCCGGCGGGATTGGCGTGCCATATCCGGCACCGCTCTGTTGGATTGGCGGGAGCATGCGAGCTCGAGTTGCGAAGGGTCTTTCCAAGTTGCCCCGGTTGGCAGCATGGTTCACTGGGCTCGTGGCCGTTGCGTGTCAGGCGTAGACCCCCATCGAGCATCACAACCTCGAACACCACGGCACGGGCCAGGAAGACTACATGAGCACCGAGTAGTCCGTGGTTGTGTCGCTCAGCCGAACCGCTCCGCCGGCAGCCAGCCAGAGGGGTCCCGCGTTGCTGCTAGATCCGTGGGGGCGGACCGTACAGGGTCTCACGCCAGTCGGCGTACCCGAAACTTCCCTTGAGCGTTTGGACGGTAGCCCACGACGAGTCCACCTCCAGAATCACGCCCGCGTTCGAGTAGGTGATCAGGGTGTTGCCGTTCGGCAACCGCTGCACGTCGCCGAGCTGAGCGCTGGAGTTGCTGCCGGAGGTGAAGTCCTTGACGGTAGTGATACCGAAGCTGCCGGAATCGGCGATCTCGTACTCAAAGACGTGCGATGCGCCCGATTGGCCGTTGTTGAAGATGAGCAAGTTGCCGCTCGGATCGAAGTCCTGGCCGTGGTTCACTTTCCAGGTCGCAGAGGCGCACTTGGGTGCGGGGGCACCGCTACAACTGCCGCCGATTTGCCAGACCGGGTTGCCCGACCGAGTGACTTTGACGACCAGGCTGGGGTTGCGATCGGCGATCGTGTAGCTGTCATCCGACTTGTGGTAGGCGAGGTAGTTGCAGTGGTAAGAGGTGGACGACCCGCCCACGGCGCTCGGGCCCCCGACGTACAGGTTCGAGCCAATGCGGAACTTGGTGGTGACCGTGCCACTCGACGCGCGTTCAACCAGATTGCTTTCCGGATCTGTGCCGCTGGACGCCCACACCATGGCGGCCACAATGCCCCCAGGCAGGACGGTGAAGTCATGATGTGCGGCCGATAGACCGCTCACGTTGTTTTGACCAGTCTGGCCATCCATCGCGACATAGCGCATCTCGCCGGCGTTGTTGAAAACGTTCAAGGACAGCATCCACATGTTCACGCCCTCGTAGTCCATGTGGGCGCGACTACATTGAGCGGGTGCGGTCGTGTGCCACACGACCGCACCGTCGGCATCCATGATGTAGGCGGCGCCGGGGTTGGTGCTCATGCCACCGTTCTCCAAGCCGGTGGAGGTCACAATGAAGCCTTTGGCTTGAGCCGAGGCGTTGGCAACCGTTCGCGTTATGCTGGGGGCACCTGACAGTGTACCTGTCTTCATGGTGTAGTCTGGGCTGGTGCAAGTGGTCCCATCCGATGACTTGGCCTCGATATGGAACGTGTAGCTGCTCGACTGTTTGAGGCCAAGCAGCAAGGTGCGGTGGCTCGTCCGAGTGAGATCGACGGGGGCCGTGCCGCCCTTGTTGAGGATGTTGGACCCTGCGTTGTCCAGCGTATACAGGATCTGCGCGCTGCTCAAATCGGACAGGGTGGTGGACCATTCCACGATGCCCACCGTAGCCATCTTGGAGCTGGTGGAATTGGTCGTCACGGTGAACGCGCAGCTGCCCTGACCTGAGGTGCCGCCGGTCGCCTTGTCGCCACCGCTACCCGAGGAGCCGCCGGTCGACGTGGTTCCCCCCAGACCCGTGCTGCCGCCGGCCGGAGAGGTACCGCCGGTCGCCCTGCCGCCACCCCTACTCGAGGTGCCGCCAACCGAGGTTGTTCCCCCGCTTGGAAAGGTGCCACCCATCGCCCTGCCGCCCGCCGGATTGGCACCACCCGCCGCCGTTGCTCCACCCGCCGCCGTGCTTCCGCCGCTCGGAGAAGTGCCGCCCATGGGCATTTGGCCGCCACTGGCCGGGGCACCACCCGTCCCAGTGCCGCCGAGAGCCGGGACGCCACCCATCGCTCCGGCGATGCTGCCACCACTGGCGAAGTTGCCCCCTGACGTGCTAGGTGCGCCGCCCGTACCGGGTTCGACACCGGATGCGCTGCCGCCAACCGTCGCGGCCGCGAGCGGCCCACTACTGGGGTCCTCTCCGCTGCAGCCGAGGCCAGCGAGGATCAGACTCTGAAGTACCAGGAATCTAGACGCACGGATAGATGCCATGCTTCGTCTCCAGCTAAGGTTCTGAGTTTCGTGTGCGAGAAAAGAGGTGCTGCCCTCGAGACGCCTTGGGATCGATCTCGAGGCTGCAGCAGCCGTGACGCAACCGCTGCATCGATTGGGAGTGAGCCATAGGCAGCAGCCAGCGCGACCGGCCGACGGCACCTTGGCGGTCACGGTACCTTGCGCAATCCAAGGAAGAAGTCGGTCACCGCCTTGGCTCCCCATGGCGTCGGGAAGGCGTGAGGGCCAATATTTTCATTCGAGTAGTCGTACAGGCAAAGCGTCACTGGATAGTCGGCATCGCAACCTGCGAACGACTTGCATGGAACAGGATCGCCCGTCGTGCCGTTGCCGTCGAAGGCCGCTGTGGGCATCGCGCCTATGTCCCCGCAGGAGTCCTGCTTGGTCCAGTACTGGACCGTTGGCCACCCCAGAGTCTCCCAGTCCACTATCCACGGGCACTCGCCCTCGGACAGCTTCGCGCACTCGTCGGGGTCACCCTCTTTGGGATTGTGACCGACGAACGTCGCCACTTTGCCGACACACTGCGCGGAAATGGTTCGCCCCATTGCGGATCTCGTGGGACCCCACCCGGAGAACGGGCCAATTCCACGCAGGATGTTGCCGCGAATGCAGCCCAAGTAGTTCGATATCAGGCCGCCCGCGCTGTGGCCCATTGCGAAGATGCGGCTAGTATCGACACAGTAGTTGGCCTTGAGTAGCGCGACCAGGGCATCGAAGAAGTCGACGTCCTCTTGGTTGATTTCACTGCCCCTCCCGCCGGTGTCGAGCCAGCCGGTGTCTCCGCCCGTCCTCTCCAGACCATTCGGGGCGACCAGTAGTACCCGCCCTCCCGCACCCGCTCGCAGATTGCCGTAGCTCGTGCCCAAGAACCTCTGCCCATTGGTCGTGGTTCCGTGGAAAGCGAACATCACGGGCCCAGGAGTCTTGCCGTCGTAGCCCGTCGGCAGCTCGAGAGCGTACTCACGCGAAGTCCCCTTCACGTCGATGGTCAGGTAGCCGTCCGGTGGCGACGATGGCGGCTGCGCGTTCCCATTGCAGCCGTCCGATCCCGTGGCGCCACCATCTGTGCTCGTCGAGCCGCCCTCGCCGGTGGCGCTCCCACCCGTGTTCGTGAACCCACCGGTGGCGCTCCCACCCGTGTTCGTGGACCCGCCGGTGGCGCTCCCACCCGTGTTCGTGGACCCGCTGGTGGCGCTCCCACCCATACCGCTGTCCTCGCGGCCAGCACGTCCCGTGGAGGCACCGCTGGCAGTAGTGCCGCCAGAAACGCTTTGGCTACCACTCGCGCTTTGACCCGTAGCCACGACGCCTGCGCCGGCCGTTCCGCCCGTGACGTTTGCGGCGTTGCGCCCGGACGCGTTTCCACCGGTGACACGGCTAGTACCCGCTGTGCTACCCTCCATCGTGGTGGTGGTGGCGCCACCGTGTCCCGTCTGTCCGCCGTTCCCCGTGGACCCACCCTGGGTGGGCGTGCCGCCGGAGCTCGATGGATTTGCTCTTGTGCCCTTGCCCGCGCCGCAACCGAGTGCAAGCCAAGCCGAGCATGCGCAGACCGTCGCGAGACGGATTCGAACGTGATTTCTCATTGCGCTCCCTAGCGTTCGGTCGTGGTGGCGCCTATGGCACGCTTGCTAGCGCCAGGAAGAAGTCGGTCATTAGCCTCGCGCCCCACTGGACCGGGAAGGCATGCGGCCCAATCGACTGATTCCAGTAGTCGTAGAGGCACAACGTCACGGGGTAGTTGCCATCACACCCTTCGAAGGACGTGCACGGAGGCGGAGCCCCTGTCGTGCCGTCGCCAGCCAAGGGCACGGTGGGCATGGCGCCTGGATCGGCGCACCCGTCCTGCTTGGTCCAATACTGCGTGGTTGGCCATCCGGTCTCGGCCCACAACAGAATCCAAGGGCA
>JAFGIS010000502.1 GCA_016929495.1 Polyangiaceae bacterium
GCTATCAGCTGAAGTATCCGGACCCGCTCGACTGGTTCACCCACTTGCGTGATACCCATCTGTCCGACGACCCGAGCGTGGAGGGCAACTTCGCCAGTCTCGGTCCGCCGTTTTTCGCTGCCTTCTGGCTGGTCTACCCCCTGGGGGGCATCTGGCTCGCCGATCGCTGGGACCGGGGCGGCAACGCCGCGGTCCGGCACGCGTACGGCGAGGCCCCGCCGCGCTCGCTCGATTTCTTGCTGCCTTCGGGCGTTGCGCCGCCGGCCGGGAGAGACATCGTCTGTGCACCCGCCGTTCCGGACGAGTTCAAGAACCCGGCCGGGTCCCACGGGATCTATGGTCTCGACAGCTTCGGAGCCATCGAGCTCTTTGCCTACCTCATGGCCTGGGGCGTTCCGACGAGCGAGTCTCTGGCAGCGGCTCGACTCTGGCGCAACGACTTGTTCTTCGTCTACTACAATCGACAGTCTGGGAAGACCGCCGTGGCCTGGCGCTTCGAGCTCGCCAGCCCGCTGTCGGACCCCGTGCTCGCCCTGATCACGAGCGACGACGGGCCGCGGGTGGTGCAAGAGGGATCGACCTTGCTGGTGACCGCCTCGGACGATGCGACGCTCATGGCGACCTGGAACCCGAGCACAGCCTGTCCGAGCGGATAGGCCGGGTTTCTGGCCGCGACTTGACGGCTTCCCGACCCCGGCGCTCCAATGTCGTGTGCCATGTCCGAGACGCCGCCCTCGAGGGATCCCGCCGGCTCCGAACAGGAGGCTCCGGTGCAGGCGAAGCAGACGCGCAGGCGGCTGAGCCCCCTGCTGGTGTTGACGATCGTGGCCGTGGCCGTTCCGCTCTCGGGGGCATACCCGGCGGGCACGGCAGCCGGGGAGATCCGTTCCACGGGGCGACCGCACGGTGATTTCGTCGTGCGCGCGGCCGAGTGCTACTCGTGGGGGGACCTCTGGTCGTCGGATGTCTGGGTCATCACAGAGCTCGAGCGCCCACTGTCTGGAGGAACCGGCTTCAGGGGAGGCCTTCTCATCGAGCAAGACGGTCCGGGTCGTTGGCGCGCCGTCACGGAGAATCCCAACGGCTGCTCCGGATTCAAGTGCCCCCAGCGAGCAGTGGACCCGCGCCGCTGCAAGCGGTTCGATGTTGTCTCCGAGACGCGGGGTTGGCTGTGGCGCAGGCGCGGCCACGCCCGGCTCGATTGCTCATTCCCCGAGGGTGGCACGCTCGAAGCGGATCTGACGTTCAGCGGCTGCGCCCACGTCCTGAGCTCCAGCGCCGACGCGGATCCGTGAGCGAGGCACCCGACCTGGCGACGCCTCACCCTCCGTCCGGCGCTCCAATACTGATCGGCGCGACGTTGCCCAGGTCGACGACATGGATGGGAGACAAGATCTCCGGCTCGACGCGCTCGCGGCGGTTGAGTCCGCGCACGACGGTGCGCATCAGGATGCGGCCCATCTCCCTGGGATTGGTGTTCAGCGTGGCGGTGAGCGCGCCTTCCCGGATCGCCTGAAGTGCCGCGCGCGTGCCGTCGAGCCCGACAACGAAGATCTCGCCCCGCCGCCCGGCGGCCGCCACCGCGTCGGCCGCGCCCAGGGCCATCTCGTCGCTGACCGCATAGATCGCGTCGAGCGCATGCTCCTCGATGACCCGCTCGACCACCCGGCGCGCCTTGTCGCGTTCCCAGTCCGCCTGACGCGTCGCCACGATGCGCATCCTCGGATGCCGCGCGATTTCGGCCCTGAATCCCGCGACCCGGTCGCGTGAGGAGGTGTTGCTGAGGCCCTTGAGCACGAGGATCGACCCGCGACCCCTGAGCACGCGTCCGAGGTAGCGGCCCACCTCGCGGCCTGCCTCCTTCTGCCGGTAACCGATGTAGGAGACGACCTGCGCGCCCTCGATCTTGCGGGGGACATTGAAGAAAAAGACCGGGATCCGCGCCTTGTCGAACTCGCGTACTATGGGCAGGACCGCGTCGGAGTGCGGGGCGATGGCGACGGCGTCGACTCTGCTGCGGATGAGCGAGCGACAGATATTGGCCAGACCGCGGTAGTCCGACTCCTTCTCGGGGGCGCGGGCAATGAGCTGGATGCCGCCCAGTTGCTCGATGACGTCGCGCACGCCCGTCAGGATGTCGGCGTAGTAGGAGCTGGTGAACGCCGGCGGACAGTAGGCGAAGCGGATGGACTTGCGGGAGCG
This sequence comes from Polyangiaceae bacterium, assembly GCA_016929495.1. Taxonomy (GTDB): domain Bacteria; phylum Myxococcota_A; class Polyangia; order Polyangiales; family Polyangiaceae; genus JAFGIS01. The sequence continues at coordinate 2,203 of JAFGIS010000502.1, forward strand.
AATGAGCGAGACGCTGACGCGGTTGCGCCCTTCCTCCTTGGCCAGATAGAGCGCCTGGTCAGCCCGCTCGATGAGCTCGGACTTGGTCTTGGCGTGGGCTGGCAGTCCGGCCACGCCGATGGAGACGGTGAGCTGTACGCGGTGCGAGTCGCTTGCGCCACGGAAGGGCAGCTCGGCGATGGCGGTCCGGATGCGCTCGGCCAGCGGCACGACCCGGTGTGGCGAGGTCTGCGGCAAGACGAGCACCATCTCTTCGCCGCCGTAGCGCGCCGCCAGATCGTAGCTGCGAATACTCCGCCTGAGGACGCCCGCGATCTCCTTGAGAGCGATGTCGCCCTGGGGGTGGCCGAAGAGGTCGTTGTATTGCTTGAAGCGATCGATATCGATCATCATCAAGCTGACCGGATATCCGAGCCGCTGGGCGCGGGCGATCTCTCTGCTCAGCGTCTCCTGGAAGTAGCGGTGGGTGTACAGACCCGTGAGACCGTCGAAGTTGGCAAAACTGGAGTAGGCGGAGAGCTTCTCGAGATAGACTATCTGTTCGACGAGCAGAGAGAGACTGGCGCGCACTGGCTCGATGGCGCGGATCTCGGCAGCACCGAAGCCCGTGCGCCGGGCCAGGACGAGCAGCCCCAATGGCTTGTCGGCTTTGCGCAGCGGAACGACGAGCAGCCTGCTGATCCTCATCGCGCGAAGCTCGTCGGGAAGGGCGGCGCGAACGATCTTGTCGAGGGAGGCGCCCGAGAGCGGCTTGCCCGAGCGCTGGCATGCCGCACGGTAGGGGGCGAGCGCGGCGCAGAACTTGTCAGCGAGCGGAGCACTCAGGCCCGGATGGGCGAGCGGCGACGCGCCGCGCTCCTCGTCCTCCCAGCGCGCGAGCAGAGCGACCGGCGAACCGGTCCGTCGACACAGAAGCCCAGCGATCTCGCGCAGCGCCTCGGCGGCGTCAGCGGTGGCCAAAACGAGTCTCTCGACCTCGGCTTGCAGCTTGTTGGCGCCGCGCATGTCGGATTCAAGTCATGGATTGAGCCTGCTCTACAATCCAGTCGAGCCGGTCGACGAGTATGCCAATACGATGGTACACGATACAACCCTGAGAGTTACCCGGGCGGGAGACAAGCGGAAGCTCTGTGGGGTGCCGGTGCGCCAAGGTGCGCGGGTGACGGGGAAGGTCCGCTCGCCTGGCGTCGCCAGCCACGGGCAGGACCCGGGCTGCGGACTGTCGGCGTTCCAGTGATCGTGTCTGCAGACTTCGATACGTGCGCAGCGAAGCCCCGGTCGCGCTCGGCAACGAGGAGCCGAAGAGCGGCTATGGCACGACCTCGACCCCATCCACGAGCACGAAGTTGTCCGAGGACCTCGGGTTTCTCGTGCCTGTGACCCGAATGGTCAACGTGTGCGGTCCGTAGGGCAGCACTCGGCTGCTCCAGAGCAGCTGGTTGTAGATGAGCGTCGGCGAGTACGGATCGACGAAGCTCTCCGGCTCGTCATCCACGGACACGGCGCCCACGCCGTAGTTGCTGCCGCCCGTTGCGTACCAGCGGATCTGGGTGCCGATGAAGCTCAGGGTGACGCTATCGCCGGGATAGCTGCTGTACGTGATCGTTCCGCCGGTGCAGCCCGAGTTGCTCTCGGTGTACCAGCCCGGGCCGTGGTAGTTGAACTGGTGGGTGCCCGTTCCTTTGACGGTGTCATTGATCGCCATGGCGGCCTGGTAGCCCGGGTTCACTACCTCGAAACCGTCGAGCAGGACCCAGTTGTCGGTCGGCACGGAGCCGCCGACGACTTTGATGTTCACCGTGTGAAGGCCATGGCTCTGCACGGGACTCGTCCACACGGCACGGCTGTTCAGGAAGGTCGAATTCTTCAGGTTCACGCGCGTCGCAGATCCCGAATCCACCCAGACGTCGGCGGAGCCATAGTTGGGGCCAAGCGGCGCGTACCACTTGACCTGCGTGCCCACGAACCGGAACGAAGCGGTGTCGTTGGCCGTGAAGCTCATCGAGCAGGTGCCGCGCGACAGAAAGTCGTTCTCCCTGCCCCAGGACCCCGAGTAGTAGATCTGGTGATTCCTGAAGGGCGAGCCAGCGACGTCGTCGTTGTAGTAGTTCGTCGGGCCGTAGCCCACCAGGTCGTAGGCCTGAACGCCGTCGATGGGGACCCAGTAGTCGCTCGACCTTCGGTCCTTGATGCGGGGGACGCGTATTTTCACCGTGTGGTCTCCGGCGCTGACGGTCTTGGACCACACGAGCTGGTCGAAGCGCATCGTGGAGGAGTACAGATTGACGTACGTCTCCGTGCCGTTGTCGATCGAAACGGCGGCGTAGCCGTAGTTGAAGCTCTTGGTCGTGTAGAGCTTGACCTGGGTCCCGTAGAACTTGAAGGTCGCGTAGTCGTTCTTGCCGGCGCTGTACTTGATGGTCCCGCCGGAGAACGGGGCCGCGTACTCGGTGTACCAGGTGCCGACGTAGTTGAAGCGACTGAAGTCGGCCGGATCGACCTCGTACTCGCCCTCGATCTTGGTTCCGGTGTTGTTCTCGTTGTAGAAGCGCCAGCCGTTCGGCAGCGTCGTCGTGTCGGGCACATAGCTTGCGGAGACGCCGGCGTTGGCGATGATGGCCTGGGCCTCTGCGCCGAACGGGCCGGCCGTGATCTGACCCAGGAAAGCTGCCTCGGGCGTCCACAGGGCCGGGTCTTGGTTCGGTGTGTTGCTGAATAGCCTGTTCACGTAGATGTCGTGAGCCAGCACGTTCACAGCGAGGTAGGTCGGGGGGGTCGGATTCGGACACGGCGGATCAGGCTCGTCGGTGACGTGCTCGGCAACGTTGTCGAGCAGCGTCAGATGAGCGCTTCCGTTGTCGATGTAGAACGCGGCAGGCTCGGAGCTCGTGTAGGGCCTTCGACAGTAGTTGCCCTGGATCACCGTGTTCGGTTGGTCGCCCAGCGTGTAGATGCAGGATCCGTCACCGAGGAGCTGCATGTAGTGGTGGATCTTGTTGTACAGGATCTTGTTGTCGCGGCTGATCGAGTTGTAGCTGAAATTGGAGGCGCCCCAGGCCCAGCCCATGCTGATGCCCGTGTAGGGAAGATGGTGCAGCTCGTTGTGCGCGATGACGGCGTTCTCGGCGTAGCCCACGTAGACTCCGACCCCGCCCCTGTACTCGACGGCCACGTCGTGGATCTGGTTATTGTAGATGTACAGGTTCTTGCTGGTCTTGTCCGGATTGTCCAGAGCCGGTTCGTACTGGTGCCCCGCGATCTGGATGCCCGAGCCGGAGATATCCGAAAACGTGGAGCCGCTCACGGTCGAGTTCTGAGCGTAGATCAGATCGAGCCCCGCGCCGCCGAGGTGGCTGAACGTGCACCGGGTGAAAGAGACGTTCTGAGCCGCCTCGACCTGCACGTTGGCCATGTCCAGGACGTTCTGGTAGACGATCGTGAAGGGATTGGCCATGTACAGCAGTTGCTCTTCGGATGTGAGTCCGGGCGGGGGCACGCTCATGGTGTTGTTCGCGAACACGTCAGGATGGCCATACTGGTTGGCGGCGAGGTTCGTGGCATAGGAGAACGTCAAACCGTCGAACTGCAACCACTGAACCCGGTTGTTGAGCGCGCCGCGGACCTCGACGAGCTTCTCCAGAACGGGTGCGATCACCGTGGCCGTGGACAGGGACTCGCCGGGCTGAGGAATGTAGTAGAGCGTGTGCGCCTCGTTGTCGAGGTACCATTCTCCCGCGGAATCCAGGAGCTCGTACGCGTTTTCGATGGTGTCCGGTCGTCGACGCGGCACCGGAAAATCAGGGTCCTTTTTCAGGTACTCCCAGTAGGGAGTCCACGGAGGATCCTGCATGACAATCGCGAGGGCGCCGTAGTACCACCCGAGCGCCTGCACCCTGAATCGGGGATAGACCCAGAGCCAGTTGACTGCACGCCCCGGCGTGACATTGAAGTCGTAGACGAACTCGAGGTCCTCGGGTTCGTTCCAGCTCCACAAGCTCGTATCGGACGTGGTGTAGCCCCAGTCCTGTTGCTCGGTGGCCGGCAGGTGGCCCCAGGCGCGGCGGGCACGCGTGCCGTTGACGTACAGCTGTCGGAAGTTGTCGTTCGCTCCGACCGAGGCCCGGTAGATGTTCTTCTGCGTGTCGTGGAGCTGCCAGCCCGCAATCGCCTTGCCCCCGCTCAGGATCGGGGTTTCGCCCGGGTAGGCGCGGTAGATGGCCTTGTAGCCACTCTTACCGGAATCGAGCGGGGTGAATTCGAGCGTTCCATACAGCGTATGGGTGCCGCCCCGCAGATAGACCACGATATCCCCGGTCCAGCTGCTGCCGAGTGCCCGGACCGTGCGCTGTGCCTTCAGGATGGAACGGAAGGCTGCCGTCGTGGTCTTGCCGCTGTTCGTGTCGTTGCCGTTGACCGGGTCGACGTAGTAGCTGGCCTGGGTCCCGGCCGACGCGGCGCCAGCGTGCAGGGCGACGGCACTGGCCAGCAGGGCAGCAGGAAGCGACAGTGCCGATAGACACCGATGCGCGGACCGCCAGCGGTTGGAACAGATATCCGAGCCAGCCATGAGGACCTCCTGGAGAAGACACTCCGTCTACCCAGTAGATGCCGCTCGGCGGATTTGTCGCACGGGGATCTGCAGCGGTCGGCGGGGCTGCCGGGCCGGATCCAGCGTCTACGCCTTGCGGTGACTTCTCCTCCTGCGAAGCCCGAGGCCCGCCAGAAGCGCGACGACGGGCAGTATTCGCGTGGAGCCGCCGGCACCGGTGGTGCGGCAGCCGCAGCCAGCGCCATCGTCGTCACCGGTCGCACTGGAGCCGGGGCCGCCGTCTGCTTCGGCATCACCGCCCGTGCCATCGGGACTGCCCGTGTCAGCGCTGCCCCCTGAACCAGGAGCGGGATTGCCACCGTTCGATGTCGAGCCTCCGACACCGCCGTTCGGACCGGTGCCACCGGTGCCCGCGGGACTGCCAGTCGTAGCGCCCCCGGTGCCGGGCGACCCTCCTGGGGCCGTCGAGCTTCCGCCGGTGGAATTGCCGGTCGCACCCGTGCCCGGCGACCCTCCAGGGGCCGTCGAACCTCCGGTACCGCCGTTCGGGCCCGTGCCGCCGGAGGCCGCGGAACGGCCGCCAGCGCCACCGGTGCCCGGCGAGCCTCCCTGGACACCGCCGCTCCCGACAGAGCTCCCTCCGCCCGTGCCGGCGGACCCGCCCGTGCCGTCCGTCGGGGTCGGGGTGTCGACGGCGCTGTTCGAGATCTTCACTCGGGTGTCCACCGGCCTCGAAGCCACGTAGACGTTGAGCAGCTTGTTTTCGGCATCCCAGACCGCTCCGTCCTCACCGGCCGCGATCTCCGCTTGACCCGAGACCGCCGGTATGGCCGTGCCGTTGACGTAGAGCGGCGTCGTGGCGGAAAGTCCGTGATAGACGACTTGATACGATCGACTGGTGGGCGCTTCGGAGTACGTCCCCTCCGCTGCGGCGATCTGCACGCCGAGATCCTGCTGGGAGAACCGCAGATCCGTCACCCGAAGCTCGTTCTTGGTCCTGAACTTCTCCGTGACCCCGTCGTCCTCGTAGAGCTGGAATGAACCGTCGGCCCCCGTATAGGCGTGGATCACCAACTGGTCTTTGGGGATGAAGAACGTGGACTTCGCGAAGGGCGCCATGGGGATGATGGCGCCTTCTCTCACGAAGATCGGCATGACTCCGGTGGCCGCCGTGATGCTCTCGGTCGTGTCTCCGGCGTACTTCTTGTCGTCCCAGTAGTAGTACCAGTTGCCTTTCGGCAGCCATGCCGACACGGCGTTGTTGCCGTCGGAGCAGTTCGGGGCGACCAGCATCTCGTGTCCCCACAGATACTGAAGGTCCTTCTGCCATGCCGTCTCGTTGTTCTGATCCTCGAAGAACATCGGCCGCGCCATGGGCATACCCGTCGCCTGGGCGATGTGCGCATACGAATAGATGTACGGGATCATCTGGTAGCGCAGGGTGATGTACTTTTTGGCCGTGTCCTGGCACGTCGCGTTGCGCTGAAGCGGCCACCGCTTGTGCCCCGGTCCGTGGGGCTTCCAGATCGGAGTCAAGCTGCCGAACGCGATGTCCCACTGTCGGTAGAGATTGTCTTCATTCACCGTGGGTGTGAAATGCGCACCAGCATCATGATTGAAATACGGGAAGCCCGATAGCCCGGCAGACTGCATCGCCTTGACCTGGTAGGCCATGTCCCCCCAGTTGCCATCGATGTCACCGGTCCAGTACGACCCAAAGCGCTGGGCCCCTGCGGTGATGCCACGGCTCCAGAAGTAGGGCCGCTTGGCCTCGCCGATGGCGACGTCCCAGCCCTCCTCGACGCAGGCCTGGAGCAGAGCGAAATGGTAGTTGATCGATTCCTCCGCCCACTTCTTGCCGCTGGAGAGCGTCGTCGAATGGGCGTGGTCGGGATAGTCGAATTCATCGAGCCAGATCGCGTCGCCGGGATACTTGAGCGCCGGATCCAGCGCTTTGGTGAAGAAGAGATCCCAGATGTACTTGCGTGCCGCAGGGTTGGTGAAGTCGGGGCAGTCGGTGGTCCCCGTGATGCTCAATGCGTTGTTCCAGCTCGGGTTGAGATCGATGCCAGGCCGGTTGAGATCGAGCGTCACCGTCACGCCATTCTCGTCGCACCATCGCTTGTACTCCGCCGGATCGGGGTAGCGGTCTTTCCGGAACTCGAACCACGAGTTCGACTGCGCAGACGTGGCCTCGTTCGAAGCCCTCCAGGCATTGTCGTTGACCTGATGGTCGAAGGCAAACCCGGCATTGCGGTGGTCGGTGATCGCCTTTTTCCACCACTCTTCACCGTTGTTGCTGGGATCGGTCTTGTCGGACAGCAGCAGCCCGAACAGGGACCGTTGAGGCAGGCGCGGCCGCCCGGTGAGCTGCGTGTAGCGGTCGATGACCTGCGTGATGGCCGGGCCAGCGATGAAGAAGTAGTCCATCTGCCCGCCATACCCTTCTCCATCGATCTTCAGAGAATACGCATTGTTCTGGCCGAGCGAGATGGTATGAGTGAACGTCGTGTTGAGGAGGACGCCATAGCCGCTGGACGACACGTAGAAGGGCACCACGCACGCCCCCTCACTGCCGCTTTTCACCGTCAGACTGGTTCCGCGGCGATCGAGGTTCCGGATACGCCCGTAGGCTTCGTGTCCGAGACCGGCGAAGTGCTCGTTCGTCGCCGGTGCAGTGAAGGCCTCCGTCACCGTATTGCCGCTCCAGGTGATACCCCCCTGCTCGCCGAGCAGTGCTGTCGTCTGGTCCTTGAGGGCGAAGGCCAGGCGCATCGGCTGCTTCGCGACCGAGACCGCTACCCCGTCCGCGGCAGCCGTCGACAGGCTCAGTGATGCGTCGCCGTCCGCGACGGCGAGCTCGCCATCCCAGGCGTGGCTCTCCACGATTTCGTACCGGTCGTCGGCGTAGAAGCTTTCCCCGTTCTTCGCGGCCTGAACGCGCACGATGTAGTCGCCATAGGGAGTGATGCGCAGGCTTTCGCCCGAGGCTCCGGTGATCACGACGCTTCGGCCCGAGGCTGCGTGCGAGGCGTAGTTGCCCACCTGCGTTTGGGCGAAGGCGCGGCCGCTCGACAGCGAAAAGAACAGGGCCGGGGCCATCATGGCCACGGGCAGGAAGCGGCATCTCGCGTTGCCTTGTCGACGGACGGTGTTCTCTTTGGTCATGGGGGCCTCGATGAGTACTCCGCTGCGTTCCGACCGGAGGGGTTGGTGACAGCGCGCGCCGGGAGTATCCAATATGACCGGCCACAAGTCCCACGTCAACGCCGTTCCAGCGACCTATTCCCGTGGCCCGACGGCGCCGAGAAAAACCGAGGGGCGAGTAGGGCCCCCCTACGTGTACAAGAATCTGTTCCTACTGCTCACCAGGCTCCGCTGAATCGGACTCTCGCCCGTTCGGGGGCGGCGAGAATCCCATCGCTTCAATCGAAACGCGGCACCAGGGCATCGTTTCATTTGAAACGATGAGCAACAATGAAGAGGTGCCGCGGTCAGACGAGTGGGTTTGGGGCCGGAAGCGACGCCCTCAGCATCAAGAGCAGCTTGGTCGCAGCGGCGCGCATGGCGCTCCAAGCGTGTTCGACGTTGCCGCTGGGGTCGACGGCGAGCGCAAAGAAATACTCCTGGTTCAGAATGCGAACCAGCGTGGTGGACTTCTCGGATCGAACGGAAATCTCGACGGGTTCGCCTGCATCGAGCAGCTCGTTGACGCGCTGGACGTCCCTCAGGAGGCCGGAGAACTCCGAGCCCAACGCTTCCATGTCGCTGCCCTCGCTCCGCGCATAGCGATCCACCGGTATCCCATTGAAATCCATCAGGATGCCGCCCACGCAGCCCGCGGTTGCGTCCGGCGCCTCCCGAATGATCTCGACGAGACTGAGGGCGGGGGCATCCTCCTTGGCCGTTGCGTGTAGCTCGGCAGTCCCGGGCCGTTCCGCCCCCTCGGACCCATACACCCTGCGAGACGAGGCCGCCGCTTCGCCGATCGTCGTGCCGCCGGGCGCCGCGGTCGCCGGTTCGATTACTCCGGCACCTGGGCCAAACGTGTACTGCTTCACCGGCTGTGATGTCGCAAGGATGCTCTCGATCCTGTCGAGGCCGCCCTCTTGATGGTCATCATAGTCCAGGCTTTTTGCATGGTGTCCTGCGTGGGAGGGCATCCAATACCGCTCATCCTGCCAAGTCAACCCGAACCCCCCGGAACGGGACGCATGGCAGACAGGCGCTCGGCCCGCGGTGGGCTTCGAGCCCGGCGAACGCGGATCTCACGAGTACCCCGTAAGACCGTGCGCCGTTCAGCGTGGCCCAATCGCTCGAAGCCACCATATCGTGCTCATCGCCTTCGAGAAGGCGCGTGCGTGCTTCAGAGCGTTGCCACCGGCGGCCCGAGCTTGACAGGCCGTGGCCGCGGCGCTTCAAATGGGGTCGACTGCCGTCAGGCGGCCTGTTCGACATGAGCGCTCTCCTCGACACCATCGGCTTGGCCCAGGGCGACGAGCTTCTGGGCGCCCGCCGCATCGGAGATCGGGTGAGACTCACGGCGGTGGTCGCGCTCGGGGCTTTGGCCGGGTGCCAGAGCCTCGCTGGGCTGACCGATCGCAGCGAGAGTCCTGGAAGCTCGGGCCGGGAGGAGCAACGCGCGGCCGCCAGCGAACCGAGCGCGGGCGCAGCCGGCGCGAGCGAGTCCGGTGGCGCGAGCGAATCCGTTGACGAGACCGGGGAACCGTCGGGACGAGCCCAGCGCTCTACCGGCGGAGGCTCGTCGTTGGGTTCTGAAGGCGGCGCTGGTACGCAACGCGAGAGCGCCTCCGGGGGGAACAGCACTCGTTCGGTAAGCGGACAGGGCGGCACGGGCGGGATCACCTTTCCGGGCACCGGTGGCGAGGGCGAGGTGCCAGGCACGGGCGGCGCGGCCGCACAGCCCGGGACCGGCGGTGCGGTCGTGCTCGGTACGGGCGGCGACACGGTGCACCTGGGCACCGGCGGCGATGCGCCCCCGCTGCCGGTCGGCGGTGCGGCGGCTGGCGGTGCGGCGGCTGGTGGCGGTGCCGCCGGCAGCGGCGGCGATGTCGAGCTGAAGGACTGCGCGAACAAGACCGTCATCACCCGAGCGGAGATCGCCGATTTCGAGGACTACGACGGGACCCTGCCCGTTGACTCGTGGCTCTTCTCCTTCAACGCAGCACCCGAAGACGAACATGCCGTCCTCGTCGAGCCCTTTGGCTTCGGCGACGAAGACGGCACCTTCAGCTGCGCGATGACCGAAGGCAACCTGAGCAGGTACGCGCTCGGTATTTCAGACACGGAGGCGACGACATGGGGCGCAGGGATTGGGCTCGCGATGAGTTGCGTCGATGCGTCCCGCTACACGGGGATCGCCTTGTCCGTGCGGGGGACGGCGCCGATGGGGACCGCGCTGCTCATGCTGATGGTGCAGGAGACCCTGCTGCCCGAGTGCACCGGGACAGGCGTCGGGATTGAATGCATCGGCCCTTCCATCGAGTTCGACGTGACGGACGCCTGGACCCCCATCCGGCTGCCGTTTGCCGGGTTCACGGAGGGCACGGCCGCTGCAGGCGTCGCGGTGCCCGCTACCGGCGACAACATCGAGGGATTCGCCATCAGCGTCGTCCTCGAGTGGGGCGAGGACGAGGCGAACCCGGGGGAGTTCATCTTTCTGCCGGCGCCGGTCGAGCTCGTGATCGACGATGTATCCTTCTACTGAGCAGCGCCGTTCGAGGGTGGCGTAGCCGGATGGGGCGGGCGAGGTGCGCTCCAGGATCGCTTGCCTGCCGTTGCCGGCCCGGCCCCGTTCACCAAATCATCCGGACGGCGTAGTTGTCGGTGTCGGCGAAGACGATGTGCCCGTCCGGGTGGTGAACGACGTCGTAGGGGTAGTAGCAACGCGCATCGGTAGACGGGCCATAGTCCCCGCCGTCGCCCGCCGTGCCGTCGCCCACCATGGTGTAGATACGGCCGTCGACCATGTCGATGCGACGGATGACGTTGCCCGACCCGCCTGCGATCCAGAGATCTCCTGCGGCGTCGAAGGCAAGCCCGGCCGTGTCGCTGAGCCGGGCCGATGTGGCCGCCACCCCATCGTCGGTGCTGCCCGAGTTGTCGCCGGCGATGTGGATCAACGTGCCGTCCGGGTCTCGGCGCAGGATGCCGAGGGTGTACTGCTCCCCGGTCCAGATATAGCCACCGACGAAGAGGTCCCCCGCCTCGTCGAAGGCGATCCCGCAGTGGTAGCCGACGTAGCCGCAGGCGTAGAGCGCCGGCACTCCGGACTCACCGTCCGTTGACCGCGAGACGATGGACGTGATCACGCTGCTATCGGCGTCGACTCGGCGTACGGCGTCGTTGCCATAGTCGGCGATGTAGAGCGCTCCGTCGGGCCCGAGCTTCAGGTACATCGGACTGCTCAACGAGGCATTGGTCGCGAGGCCACCGTCGCCGATATCCGGGTAGGTCGGAGCCCCTCCCCCGGCGTACGTGCAGATGGTTCCTTCTTCGACGTCCACGGCTCGTACGGTGTTGTAGTTCTGGTCCGAAATGAACAGGATCCCATTGTCCTCGTCGAGCGCCAGACCTCGCGGCGCAATCGCGACGTTCGTGGCCGGGATGAACTCGCCCTGTTCGGTCCCGCCACCCGCGAAGCGCTCCAGCAAGCCCGCCGGAGAGAGCTTGAAGACGCGCGAGTCGTCCGCAATGTAGAGCGTCCCGTCCGTGGCCGCCTCGACCGCCCAAGTCGACCCGAATCGCGCCACGGTCCCGGCACAGGGACCCGTGAACGAACCGTAAGCGTGCGCGGTGTTGGCGATGGTGAGGATCGTACCCGCGTCCGGCGCCGTGGCCGAGACCGTGAACTCCACCGGGCTCCCAGGCACGTGCTCGCCATGGATGTCGAGTCGGCTCGCCTCGAACGTGTAGTCCCCGACAGCCAGGCCCACGCGCCCCGTGACCGCGGCGACGCCGCTTGCGTTCGTCGTCGCTTTGTTCGCGCTGAGCCAGCTGCCGCCGCTGATACGACGGAAGTCCACCGCATACCCCGGGACATCGTCCCCTGATGCCTGCAGGTGAGCGCTGATGGCCGAGAACGCGGCGTCCACGGGCACCGACTGCTCGTCGCCCCCGGCCACGCTGAGCGTGACCGGTGTCTCAGGCTGGCTGCCGAGGCCCCAGACTTCACGAACGGCGCAGTTGAAGTTGTCCGCAATGGCCAGTGATCCATCGGCAGTGACGGCGAGGTCCATCGCATAGTTGAGCCGTGCGCTGGTTGCCGGGCCGTAGTCCCCTGTGCTGCCGCTCCAGCCGCTGCCGGCCACGGTATCGATCCGGCTGCTCTGGCCGTCGATGCGCCGGACCCGGTGAACGTCACCTTCGCTCGCGTAGAGGTTTCCGACACTGTCGATGGCCAGGCCGGTCAGACCGTAGGTGAAAAGCGCCCTTTTCGCCTCGACTCCGTCGTTCGCACTTCCCGAGCCGTTGCCGGCGACGTGTATCAAGGTACCGTCTGCGTCTCGGCGCAAGATGCCCTGGGCGAGCTCGTCCCCGGTCCAGAGGTACGCAGTGACGAAGAGATGTCCGGCCTGGTCAAAGACCATTGCGCAGCCGTAGCTGGCCCCGCAACCGTAGAACTCCACCACCCCAGATTCCCAATCGCTGGACGGCGAGAGGATGGCGGCGATCACTCCGCTCGCAGCGTCGATTCGGCGTACGGCATCGTGGCCGGTATCGGCGATGTAGAGCGCTCCATCGGGTCCGACTTCCAGGTGCGTCGGGTTGCTCAACAGGGCGTCGGTCGCGAGCCCTCCGTCGCCGACTGACGGGTAGACCGGATCCCCTCCTCCGGCGTACGTCCAGAGGGTCCCCTCCACGAGATCCACGGCTCGCACGGTGTTGTCGCCATTGGAAACGAACAACACCCCTTGGTCCTCGTCGAGCGCCAGACCCCGCGGCCAGAGCATGGCGTCCGTCGCCGGGATGAACTCGCCCTCGCTGCTCCCACC
>JAFGIS010000503.1 GCA_016929495.1 Polyangiaceae bacterium
GCTGCCCCCCAGGGCAGCGCACTGCTCGGCCTTCCGAGCCATCTCGCGCCCGTCAGCCCGGAGACCCGGGGCGCGCCGTCTCGCACGACAAAATCCGGTTTTGCGAGCGAAGGTGCGGCGGTCGTCGCGCGGATGAGCGAGTCGTCGCTTTGTCGGCGTCCGTGTTATGTTATGCGGTCCTTACATGCGTCTCGGCATTTTCAGCGATGTCCACGCGAACTACGAGGCCCTGAGCGCCGCGCTCGAGGCATACCGTTCCGACGACATCGACCGGTACTACTGCCTGGGCGACACCGTCGGCTACGGCGGCTCGCCGAACGAATGCTCGGACGTCGTGCGCGAGACGGTCGAGGCCACCATTCTCGGCAACCACGACGCCGCCGTCGCAGGACGCATGGACTACTCGTACTACTACGAGGCCGCTCGGCAGGCCTTGGACCACCATGCGCAGCTGCTGTCGCCCGAGAACATGGATTGGCTGAAGAGCCTTCCGTACCAAATCAAGCTCCACGACCTCGAGGTGAACCTCTGCCACGGGTCGCCGGTACGTTTGGAGGAATTCGAGTACATCTTCGCTCCAGAGCAGGCCCGAGAGTGCCTACCGATGTACGACGAGCTCGGTCACATCACGCTGATCGGGCACAGCCACCTGTGCAAAGTCTTCGAGCTGACGCGGTCCACCGTGGAGGAGCTGCCCCCGGTCGATTTCGAGCTCAACCCCGAACGCAAGTACATCGTCAGCGTCGGCTCGGTAGGCCAGCCGCGGGACTACGACAACCGTGCGAGCTACACGATCTTCGACACCGACTGCAAGCGCTTCGAATTCCGGCGGGTCGAGTACGACATCGAGGCAGCCGCTGACCGAGTGCTCCGCGCCAATCTCGAACGCAACTTCGCGCATCGACTGTTCATCGGCGTCTAGAGCGCATCCGGAATCCAGGGTCTGTCGCTGCCCTCACTCAATTCACACCCCGGCGCTCCACTCGGTCCCGGTAGGGAGATCGCGTACGCTGATCTTGAGCGCTTCGAGCTGGGCCCGGATCGCGTCGGAGCGGGCAAAATCCTTGTTGCCGCGTGCAGCCGCGCGCTCGGCGATGAGCTGTTCGACCGTTTGCTCCGTGAGCCCACGCAGCGCGAGTCGGCGCGCGCGCGTCCTGGTAGCGTACAGGGCTGGATCCGCGCGGAGCACGCCGAGCCAGCCTGCCACCGTCTCGATCGCGCCGAGCACCTCGCGGTCGAGCAGTGCCGCGCCAGCGACGTAGCTCCGGTCCTTGCGGCGGCGTTCCGCTTCGTCCGCCACTTCGTTGCCGACTCGAGCCAGCTCGCCGAGAGCAGCCATGGCGACCGGCGTGTTGAGGTCATCGCTGAGCGCGTCCTGCGCCTGCTCGACCAACTTCCCGAGCTGCGGTCTCAGCGCGAGCAGGGGCTTCGGCAACGCTTGGGGCAGGGGCACGGTCTCGTTCTCGCGCTCTCGAAGACGCCCAATCGTCGAATACATGTAGTCGACGCGGCGCTCCGCGTCGTCGATGCCCGGGAAAGTGAGACGCCCATCAGGGAGCGGCTCCGTGTCGAACTGGATGGGGCCACGATAGTGCGCGCCAAGCAGAAACCAGCGAAATGCCTCCGGGTCGTTGTGCGCGAGCACGTCGGAAACGGACACGAAGTTGTTGAGCGACTTGCTCATCTTCTCCTTGTCGACGTTCACGAATCCGTTGTGGAGCCAGTATCGAGCGAACGGGGCCGATTCCGGATGAGCGGCTTCGCCCTGCGCGATTTCGTTTTCGTGGTGCGGAAAGATCAGGTCCATTCCGCCCGCATGGATGTCTATTCCGTCTCGGAGGTAGTGCTGACTCATCGCAGAGCACTCAATGTGCCAACCCGGACGACCGCGGCCCCAAGGGCTGTCCCAGCCCCATTCGTCTTCGTTCGCGCCCTTCCACAATGCGAAATCCAACGGGTCGCGCTTGGCCTCGTCGCGCTCCACGCGCGCTCCGGCTACGAGCTCGTCGATGTTTCGTCGGGAGAGCTTGCCGTAGCCGGGGAAGCTGCGAACCGAGAACAGAATATCTTGCGTGCCCGTTCCTCGGGTGACGGCGTACGCGCTCCCGTTTTCGAGGAGCGTCTCGACCAGCGCGATGATCGGGGCGATGTGCTGGCTCACCCTGGGCTCATGGTCCGGCGCAACGCACCCGAGGTCAGCCATCTGCTGGCAGTAGATGTCGGCCATCCGTCTCGACAGCTCGAGCGGAGGTTCGCCCGTGGCTCGCGCTCGGTCGAGGATCTTGTCGTCCACGTCGGTGATGTTGCGAACGTAGGTCACCTCGAAGCCGCGCGCCCGCAGAGTGCGTACGAGCACGTCGGGCATCAGCGCGGCGCGCGCGTGGCCCACGTGCGGCACGTCGTAGACGGTGGGTCCGCAGCAGTAGATGTTCACTCTGCCCGGGCGCCGAGGCTCGAGCTCCTGAAGCGTGCGCGTCAGCGTGTTGTAGACCCGGGGAGCCTGCATAGAGTTGCCTCGCTCGGCCAGTTACCGTCGCCGCGGGGAGCACGCAAGCGCGGCAGCGGCGTTTTGCCCATGTGTTGGGCGAAAGCGACGGGATGGGCCGCGGCCGACGGGCCCGTGGAATCGAGGGGCTACCAGGGAAATCTGTCGCCACGTCCGACACCGCCGTGCCATGTTCCGGGCGGCGGCCGACCGTAGGGGCCGCGACCCTGATGGGGTGGCAAACGCCAGCCTTGCCAGCGCTGCGCCTGCTTGCGGTGCCGACCCAGCATCAACGGCCTGATGATCAGCAGTCCACCGATGAAGCCACCAATGTGCGCGAAGAAGGCCACACCGCCGCCCTCAGCATCGATGGACCCGAATCCTCCGAGCAGATTCCATGCGAACCACTCTCCGACGACCAGCCAGGCCGGGAACTCGAGCAGCAGCCCGAACAAGAACCACAGCGGGAAGATCGGGTTGATGACCGTGATGGGCGCCCTCGGATACAGCACCAGGTAGGCTCCGAGTACGCCTGCGATCGCGCCGGATGCGCCGACCATGGGCACGTGACTGCCTGGCCCCACGAGGATCTGCGTCAGCGCAGCCCCGAGGCCACAGGCGAGATAGAAGAGCACGTACCGCAGGTGCCCCACCGCGTCTTCGACGTTGTCCCCGAAGATGTACAAGAAGAGCAGGTTGCCGCCCACGTGCGCCCAGCTGCCGTGCATGAACATGCTGGTGAAGATCGTGAACGACTCGCCCAGGGGATCGCTCGTGATCCGAGCAGGAACCAAGCCGTACCCGGCCGCGAGCCAGGCGGAACCCGTGCTCATCAACGAGAGCTCCAGAAGCCAGACCCCGAGGTTGAGCGCTATCAAGAGGTAGTTGATCCAGGGGATCGTCTGCCTCGGGTTGGAGTCGCGTATCGGAACCATCTGGCTTCGCAACCGTAGAGCGGCCGTATGGGATGCGCCACGGTCAGCCTGGTCGGACCCCGCGGCGGGGCGTCACCGGGCTCTGCCCCTGCGTGGGACATGCCGCGCCCTCCCGGCGACTGGCCCGACGACCGAGACCACAAATGGCGCACAAGCGCCCATGCTGTACCTGTCGTACCACCCGTCCAGTCCCCCGTCGGAGGCCGAGGTGCTGATGCGGGCGCGGCGAAGGCCTGGGCGGGAGGTCCTGTGACCGGCCGTCACTTCGTGACCGGGTGCGCGAGCCAGTACGTCGAGCGGTAGTGACGCGTTCGCGACGGCCGACGACGATTGGCGCGAACGGCTGGATGCACTGCCGAAGAACGTCCCCATCAACCGCTATGGCATCGCGGTTTCGCCGAGGGGCTACTCGGCAGCTATCCTGCTCGGTCGGCCCAGGCGTTGCGCTCTTCACGGAGGCGTCTGCATGCGATCGTGGCCGGCGGTATCGCCGGGACAACGCTACTCCTCTGGCTGCTGAGCTCGGTGGCGGCGCCAGCTCTGACTCTACTGGGCACGGCCATCCCGCTCCTGGCGGCTTGGTATTTCGCTCGGCGGCACATCGCGGCCGAGCGCGGATCCCGAGCCGTGCCCCGGCAGCTCAGGGCCCTGGCTCGGGTCCTCGCCGAAGCGGCTGCGCGCCCGGGAGAAGCACCTTGTGGTGTGGAGGTCACCGCACGCGAAGACGGCTCTCATCGCGTCGCCTGGGTCGACGCTTCGCCGGCGCGCAGCGAACGATTGACCCGCGCCTTGGCCGAGCTGGTCGGGCCAGTCCTGGGCCAGCGATACCTACTTCGTGAGCCCGTGGCCCGAGCCCCCGTGTCCTGGTTGGGCGAAGCGGTGTGGCGAAGGTCCGGGGAGGTTCGAGTCTTCCCGGTTCCGCGGGCCTTCTCCAGGCGCTCGGATGCAGCCCGTCTGCTCGAGTGTTGGCAGCGTCTGCTCGACCCGAGCGTCACGCTTCACCACCGGAGGAGCAAGGTTGGGCGCACGCTGCGCTCGTCGCATCTTCAGAAAAGGCCGCTCGGCGGTCTCGCTGCATTGACGACCGTTTGGGAGTGACCCCGCTTCTCGGGCCTTCCCGGACGAGCCGGGACACGGCGACGACGGGTTGACAGCCTGCGAGGTTGACAGCCACGCGATGTTGGGTTAGACATGCGGCAGATGATTCGCGTCGTCGTTCTCTCTGCGCGGGCAAGAAAGGATCTGCGCGGATGCCCACGACACATCGTACGCAAGTTCATGGCCTGGGTCGGCAGCGTTCAGGCGGTTGGGCTCGAAGCGACTCGGCAGGTGTCCGGATACCACGATGAGCCGTTGAAAGGGCAGTGGTTCGGACACCGTTCGATTCGTCTCAGTGTGGCCTATCGCGCGGTCTACCGAGTCAGAGAGGACGGCGCGCTCGAGTTCGCGTTCGTGGAAAGCGTCAACAAGCATATCTACTAGGTGCACGATGGCCGCTCGCAAGACAACCATCCGCAAGACCAAGGCCTCTCGCGCCCAGGCGCTCAATCAGTCGACCAACGAGTTTCTCGAGTCGCTCAATAGCGGCCCTTTGAGATTCGGGCAGCTTCTGTCCGCAATCCGTGAGGCCGACGAGCAGTCTCTGGCGCAGTTTGCGTCGAGGCTCGGGATCTCCCGGCAGCACTTGCACCAGATCGAGTCGGGACAGAA
>JAFGIS010000504.1 GCA_016929495.1 Polyangiaceae bacterium
GTTCGCGACCGGCGGTGAGTTCGCGACCGGCGGTGAGTTCGCGACCGGCGGTGCCCTCGGCGGCTCGGGAGGCTCCGCAGGTGGCGGTGGCTCGCTCGTGGGTGGGGCGTCGTTCGGTGGTGCTGCGGGCGTCAGCGGGCTTGTCGGCGAGGGCGGAGCCGCCGCGGTGGGCGGCAGCGCAGGCGACGCCGGCGCCAGTGGGGCCGCGGCCGTGTGCACCGAAGTCCGCAGGATCGAGTTTGGGTCGAATGCAGACTGGACCGTCTACAGCGCCGATCCGGTGCTCGAGCCGTCGGGGGCTGCCCGTCTCGGGCAAGCCGAGCTGGTCTGTCTGAACGCGAATGCTCCGGCCAACTGTCCCGCCGGGGCCTCGCTCATGGGCTATTCCGGAGACGGCTGGGCCGTCAGCCTCAGTGGGCTCCCCGGCGCATTCTGGATCTGGGCTTGTGGCTTCGCGCCAGGCGACGCCGCCGACTTTCGGAGCGTCGTGCTCGCGCGCCAGTTCACGCTGGGTGCCGATCCGACCGGCACGTTTAGCATATCCGCCGACGACTACGCCCAGGTGCGCGTCAATGGAACCACCATCGGAACGATTGGCAGCACGAGCAATGTCTCGGCAGCATCGCACGCGCAGAACGTGCTGACCGCCTTCGATCTCACACCGGCACTGGTTCAGGGGGACAACACGATTGTGGTCGTGGGCCAGAACGGGGATTTCGGCTCGTGTTCGGGCGTTTGCAGCTACCAAGACAACCCGGCGGGCGTGGTCTTTGGTGGAGTCATCGCGTACTGCGAGACGACCCAGGGCGAGCCCTGACGCGCGCGGCGCGTCGTCCTGCTTCCAGCTACGGTCACCCGGCAGGCCGCGCTGGCTCCAAGATCCCTGCGACGTGCCGTGAGAACGTCGGCAGCTCAAGGGCTAGCTAGCGGGGCTCCGCCCCAGCCCGACGAGGCATGTGTGACGATGGCAACTCTGCTCTTGAGCACGACGTAGTTCCTTTCCAAGGGCCAATCCCAAAGGGCGCCCGAGATCCCGTTCTGGGAGACTCCGGGCGTTGGTCGCAAGGTCGATCGTTCTGCCCGACAAACAAGGCTCGTTCACGTGGCCGGTTGGTGCGCACCGCGAGGCCCCCGGTTGCTCGCCCAGCACCCGTTGACGCGGCCGAGGTGGTCGCTATAGCTCCTACTTGCGTAGCAGACGCAAGTAGGAGTAATGCGTACGTCAGAGCAAAGCCGCAGCGAGCGGAGGCTCGAGCACCTCAAGAGGACCGCCAAGGCGGTGGGCGTCAAGCTGACCCCTCAGCGGCTGGAGATCTTCCAGCAACTGGCGGGCACAGAGGAGCATCCCGATGCGGAGACCATCTTTCGCGCCGTGCAGCAGCGCATGCCGACCGTTTCGCTCGACACGGTCTACCGGACGCTGTGGATGCTCCACGACTTCGGATTGGTCAAGACACTCGGACCGCACCGTAGCGGGGTGCGCTTCGACGCGAACCTCGAACGGCACCACCACTACGTTTGCGTGCGGTGCGGTCTGGTTCGTGACTTCGAGAGTGAGGATTTCAACGGCCTGCGTGTACCGGATGCCGTCAGGCGGCTCGGTAGCGTCGTGGACGCACAGGTCGAGGTTCGGGGGCTCTGTGAGAGCTGCCAACGTGAGCAAGAGAGGGCGAAGAAGCCCCACGCAAAGCCAGGAAGCAACGAGAGGAGCACACCATGAGCGACCAGCACAAGCCGAAAACTGCCACTGCGACGGTCGAAGCCACCCCGTCCGGCCAATGCCCGGTGATGCACGGCATCCCTTCCAATGCGACCGGCGTGGGCCGGTCGAATCGTGACTGGTGGCCGAACCAGCTGAACCTCAAGATCCTGCATCAGCACTCCGGGCTTTCCGATCCCATGGGCGGGGACTTTGACTACGCCGACGAGTTCAAGAAGCTCGATTGGCAGGCCCTCAAGAAGGACCTTGATGCTCTGATGACGGAGTCGCAGGACTGGTGGCCGGCGGACTATGGCCACTACGGTCCGCTGTTCATTCGCATGGCGTGGCACAGCGCGGGTACCTACCGCACGGGCGACGGCCGTGGGGGAGCGTCTACTGGCACGCAGCGCTTCGCGCCGCTCAATAGCTGGCCGGACAACGCCAACCTCGACAAGGCGCGCCGGCTGCTGTGGCCCATCAAGCAGAAGTACGGCAGCAAGATCTCCTGGGCCGACCTGATGATCCTCGCCGGCAACGCTGCGCTGGAGTCGATGGGCTTCAAGACCTTTGGCTTCGGTGGCGGGCGCGCGGACGTGTGGGAGCCCGAGGAAGATATCTACTGGGGCAACGAGGATACCTGGCTGGGAGACAAGCGCTACGCGGGGGAGCGGGAGCTCGCGGATCCGCTGGCCGCCGTGCAGATGGGCCTCATCTACGTGAACCCGGAAGGTCCGAACGGAAACCCCGATCCGGTCGCCTCGGGCCGGGACATCCGCGAAACCTTCGCGCGTATGGCCATGAACGACGAGGAGACCGTCGCCCTGGTCGCCGGCGGGCACACCTTCGGCAAGTGCCACGGTGCGGGCGATCCAGCGCTCGTTGGGCGGGAGCCCGAAGGCGCCGGCATCGAGGAACAGGGCCTGGGCTGGAAGAACGCGTTCGGCAGCGGCAAGGGTGTTCACACGACGACCAGCGGCATCGAAGGCGCCTGGACGCCGAACCCGATCCGGTGGGACAACGGCTACTTCGACATGCTCTTCAAGTACGAGTGGCAGAAGGTCAAGAGCCCCGCCGGCGCGTGGCAGTGGGTCCCGACCGATCCCGCTGCGGCGACGCTCGTGCCCGATGCGCATGACCCGACTCAGCGTCACGCGCCCGTGATGACGACGGCAGACCTCGCGCTGCGTATGGACGCCCGATACGAGCCCATCTCGCGCCGGTTCCACCAGCACCCCGAGCAGTTCGCCGACGCGTTCGCGAGGGCCTGGTTCAAGCTGACCCACCGCGACATGGGCCCCCGAGCCCGCTACCTGGGCCCCGAGGTTCCGGCCGAGGAGCTCATCTGGCAGGACCCCATCCCGGCCGTCGACCACCCGCTCGTCGACGCTCGCGACATCGCCGCCCTCAAGGCCAAGGTCCTCGGCTCTGGACTGTCCGTCTCGGAGCTCGTGGCGACCGCGTGGGCCTCGGCGTCCACCTTCCGCGGTTCTGACAAGCGTGGCGGTGCCAACGGCGCGCGCCTTCGCCTCGCGCCCCAGAAGGACTGGGAGGTCAACGAGCCGACCCGGCTCGCGAAGGTGCTCGGAGTCCTCGAGCGCATCCAGAAGGAGTTCAACGCTGCGCAGACCGGCGGGAAGAAGGTCTCGCTCGCCGACGTGATCGTCCTCGGTGGCTGCGCCGCGGTCGAGCAGGCGGCGAACAATGCCGGGCACGAGGTCCAGGTTCCCTTCACGCCGGGCCGCATGGATGCATCGCAGGAGCAGACCGATGTCGAGTCCTTCAAGGTGCTGGAGCCGATCGCGGATGGCTTCCGCAACTATCGCAAGCCGGAGTTCAACGTATCGGCAGAGGGGATGCTGGTGGATCGGGCGCAGCTGCTCGGGTTGACCGCACCCGAGATGACCGCCCTGGTCGGCGGCTTACGCGTGCTTGGAGCGAACTTCGGACAGTCGCAACACGGCGTCTTCACCCGGCGGCCCGGGACGCTCACGAGCGACTTCTTCGTCAACCTGCTCGACATGGGCACGACGTGGAAGGCGACTTCGGAGACCGAGGAGCTTTTCGAAGGCCGCAATCGCTCCACGGGCGAGCTCCGGTGGACGGCGACCCGCGTCGACCTCGTCTTTGGTTCGAATTCCCAGCTTCGGGCTCTCGCGGAGGTCTACGCATGCGACGGAGCCGAGCAGAAGTTCGTGCGCGACTTCGTGGCAGCGTGGAGCAAGGTGATGAACCTCGACCGCTTCGAGCTCGGCTGAGTACGGAGACGCGCTGCGCAACACTGTGCAACGCCGTGCAACGCTGCGCCACACTGGCAACGGCAAGACAATCCCCCAACGGCGGAAGCGTTGCGAAGCTGCTGGAGTAGCGGCTAGCATCGCGGTCCCGTTGCGACATTCACCGACCCGAACAACAAAGGACACGAGCTATGACTGACACGGACACCACTGCTGGATCCACATTTCCGCATTTGAACGAGCCAGCGCCGGACTTCAAGGCGAAGACCACACACGGCGACCGCAGCCTGGCCGACTACAAGGGGAAATGGCTGATCCTGTTCTCTCATCCCGCTGACTTCACACCGGTTTGCACCACGGAGTTCATGGCCTTTGCAAAGGCCCACGAGACCTTCAAGAGCCTGGGCTGCGAACTGCTCGGATTGTCGATTGACAGCCTTTTCTCCCATCTCGCGTGGACCCGGAACATCAAGGAGAAGTTCGGGGTCACCATTGGGTTCCCGATCATCGAAGACATCAAGATGGACGTCGCCCGCGCCTACGGCATGGTTCATCCTGGCGCCGCAGACACCCAGGCGGTGCGCGCGACGTTCTTCATCGATCCCAAGGGGATCCTCCGCGCGATGGTGTACTACCCGATGAGCAACGGACGGTCGATCCAGGAGTTCATTCGGCTGCTGCAGGCGCTGCAGACCGCTGACAAGAACGGAGTGGCCACGCCCGAGGGTTGGACGCCCGGGTGCGATGTGATCGTGCCGCCTCCGAAGACCGCCGAAGCCGCGGACAAGCGCGCCGGAGAGGGATTCAAGACGGTCGACTGGTACTACTCGACCAAGCCACTCTGAGCGCTCTGCTGCCCCGGGCCCCCGGTTTGCCGCGTCCCGAGCGGGGTGGTGAGGGGGGCCCGCTGGCCGCGCAACCGACGCATCACGGCACGGTAGGCACCACCCACCGGTGCACTCAGGGGAGCACGTCCTCGGCAGCAGGGCAGCTGGGCGCGGGGATGTGTGCGTTCACACCCTCCGGGACCGGCGTGAGGGTGTGCACGCCAACAGCACGGGAGCCCGCGCAACGGTGTGCGCGTTCACACGAAGGGGACCCTCGCGAACACCGTAGGATCCGCCGGGACCCCGGTAGGATTCGCGGGAACGAACGCCGCAAGCGTTGTAGGCTCCGTCCCAAGCTGCACTGACGAAGCCAAACGCTTCCGTCCGTTTCTGTCTCGCGGAGCCAACCATGACCACCTCGTCGAACACAGCCCTCCCGACTCTCGCTCGCTTTTCCCCGATTGCTGCGTTGTGCCTGTGGGCGCTGCCGGCCCATGCACAGAACCTAGTGACGAACGGCACGTTCGACGAGGACGGTGCTCCGTGGTGGGACCACGCGGCCGAGGGCGCGAGCCAGACGGTGGAAGTCGCCGACGGACAGCTGTGTTCCACGATCGCCGAAGGCGGCGAGAACACCTGGGACGTCATCCTGGGCTTGAGCGATCTGGCGCTGGTCGCCGGTCAGTACTACCACGTCACCTTCTCGGCCTCGGCAGATGCCGAGCGGTCCATCCGCTTCAAGACAGGACTCGGGGATACGCCGTACACCGACTACTTCATCAAGACCATCCTGCTCACGGCTACCCCACAGGTTTTCGACTACACGTACCTGAACCTCAGGGACGACGAGGCCGCGCAGTTCCAATTCCACATCGGGGGCTCGCCCGGCACCGTGTGCGTCGACGACATCGTCCTGGAACCGGTCGAGGCGCCCGCGGCGCCCGCGTACACGACCCCTTCGCTCACCGGGCACGCGCTGAAAGACCACGCGGCGCTCGTGAAGATGGGAACCTCCGTCGACACTCCGACCTTTCTGAGCTCTCCGGTTCACAATGCCATCGTGACCGGTGAGTTCAGCATGATCACGCCGGCAAACTCGATGAAGATGAACATCATCCAACCCACCCAGGGCACCTTCGACTGGGTGGACACCGATGCGCTCCTGGCCTTCGCCGAGCAGAACAGTCTGGAGTTCCACGGTCACCCGCTGGTGTGGCACACGCAGGTCCCCTCGTGGCTCCAGGACGCAGAGCTCGGTCGTGAGGAGATGATTCAGGTAATGTACGACCACATCGATGCGCTCGTAGGACGCTACGCCGGACGGATCCCCTGCTGGGACGTCGTCAACGAGGCCATCGACAAGGTGGACGACGTCTGGACCTTTCGGTCCACTATCTGGCATGACCGCATCGGCGACGACTTCATCGATCTCGCGTTCCAGCGTGCAGCCGCGGCTGACCCCAGCGCGAAGCTGATCTACAACGACTACAACATCGAGCAGAAGGGCAACGGCCATGCGGATCGCGTGTTCGAGCTCGTCAACGACCTGGTGACGAGGGGCATTCCGATCCACCAGGTTGGATTCCAGAGCCACTACTACGCCACAGCGGACGGAGGTACGAGCGGCGTTCCGGACATGAGCAAGATCCGAGACAACATGGCTCGCTACGCGGAGATCGGGATCGAAGTGGTGATCACCGAGTGTGACTTTCGCATCGGCAAGCCGCTCTCGGAAGAAAAAGAGCAAATGCAGACGAAGTTCTTCGCGGATCTCCTGCAAGTCTGCATCGATGCCCCCAACTGCTCCCGCTACACCCTTTGGGGAGTCAGCGACTTCGATTCGTGGGTGCCGAGCACGTTCCCCGACTACGACTACGCTCACATCTTCGACTCGGACTTCGTCGCCAAACCCGCGTACCACGCTCTGACGCAGGTCTTTGCCGCCTACAATGTGGATGGCACTCCAATCGCAGGGGGCACCGGGGGCGGTTCAGGCACTGGGGGTGATTCGGGCACCGGGGGCGGCGCGGCCGCTGGCGGCGATGTGGCCACTGGCGGCGATGTGGGCACTGGCGGCGACACGACAACGGGCGTGGGCGGTTCGGCCACTGGCGGCGACACGACAACGGGCGTGGGCGGGTCGAGCGCCCCGAATCCCACGGGCGGCGCCGCACCCCAGCAGAAGAAGTCTTCGTCGGACTCCGGATGCGCCATCCATCCTGCGCCGGTCGGTGGCAACGCCGCCTGGCAGGTTGGGCTGTTCGCCCTGCTGGGACTGGCGCTGCGGGCTCGAGGAGCGTCCAGGGGTCGAGCCCGCTGCTGAGCACGACCGAGCTCCTTTTCGGCGCCGATCCCCAGGGGATCGCCGATGGTACCGCAACCTGGAGATGCCTATTGTGGCGTGTGGTAGAGGTCGAGACGCGTCGTCTCCGCGTAGTCGAGGCCTTCGGCGCTCACGACGCGGCCGTACACCTTGTACGCGAAAGCGCTGCCGCCCGTGAACTCCCAGTCGACGATGCCGCCGCCCTCGGCTTCGGATTCGTGTCCGGCGAGCCATCCCGCGAACCAATAGGCCGACAGCTCAGTCCTGGAGTTGTCGTCGTCCGGGCACCGAACCGTCAAGGTCTCGGTGGGCTCGCCCGGCCAGAAGACCATTTGGATGCTGGGGTCCGCGTTGTCCTTGAAGTTCAGGTTCATCGTCATTTGTGCGACGGCCATGTCCCCGTGCGGTGCGATGGAGACCGTGCACTCGTGGTCGTGCTCGGCACTCAGGTACTGGGACGCCGCCGAACCCTCGAACATGATGAGCCCCTCGTCCAGAGTGAGCTTCATGGCGGACACCTGTACCGTCCCGCGGAAGGCCGGGTCGTCCAAGAGCTCGAAATGCGAGCTGACGTCGAGCTCGAACGTTGCGCAGGCACGCACGTCGTCCGTGAACTCCTCCGTTTCGACGACGCCCAGCAGCAGCCCCATCTGGCCCCAGCGCAGTATCGTCTTGACCTCGGAAGCGTCGGGGCCGGAGATGCAACGGTCATGGGAGCGGCGGATGGCATTGAGAATGCCCGTCCGGGCGGAGCTCAGCGCATCGTTCCACTCGGCGACGAAGCGATCCTCGAGCCCCAGCAACAGCACGGTCTGGTACCACTGAAGCATCTCGATGATCGCGGCTTCGAGGATGGCGTCGTTGCCCTCGGCAGCCTGCAGGTTCGGCATCACGGATCCCCGGAACCAACCGAGCAGGATGTCGGCGATGGCGTCGAGGTCCTCGTCCGTCGGCCCATCGCCCTGGCCTTGCGATTTGCGCAGGATATTGGCAATAGCCTGGGTGGCCTGGTCCCCGGGCGATTGGGGAGTGTGGCCCGCCTGGTCGCCGGCCTCCCCTTCGCTCCCGCTGGCCACACCTGCGCCGCTGAAGTGGGAAACAGGCAGGGTGAGCTTCTGAGCATCGACGGTGACCGGCGCCAGATGGAAGTCTTCGCCCAGGCCGTGGTAGGCGAAACCGACGGAATCGCTTTCCGACGGCGCGCTCGGCAGCGTCAGGGTCAGCGTCGCCGCTTCGAGCAAGACCAGCCCCTCGGGCTCGAAGTGCGCTGCCGCGACCAGACCACCGCTGAAGGGGAGATCATCGATGGCCGCCAGCGGCGTCAGGGTGACTCGCTCCGGTGACAACAGCGCGTTCTGCGGAATGGTGAGCGACAGCTGGGTGCCGTCAACGGCAACGGCGTTGATCGTGCCGCCGTCCCTTGTGATCGTCGCCGAGACCGCGCGAGCTTCGTCGAGCTCGACCGTGACATCCACCGGGTCCGCGGCGTTGGCGCCGGCAGCGCCATCGCCTGTGGCTCCAGCTTGGCCCTCACCGCCCTTGCCTGCCGTCGCCTCGACGTTCGGCGCCCCGGCGCCGCTGGCCCCCGAGCCGCCGCCACCCGCCGCTCCAGGGGTCTGCGGCGCGCCTGCGGCTCCTGTGTCCGCGCCGGCCTCGGAAATGCCGGTCGAGCCTGCCGTCGCATGGGGCTGGCGTTCACGACCGGAGCTGCCGCCTGCCGCGCCGGCGGTGGGGGCGTTTTCAGCTCCGGCTGCGCTGGCGGCGGTTCCGGCGCTGCCGGCGGTGGCCGCGCTTCCGGCGCTGCCGGCGGTGGCGTTCGAATCCGCTCGGGATGACTCATCGTCTCGGCATCCGAGCGCCACGAAACCCACGATCAAAGCAACTTTCGTCCAGTACTGGTGCATCGGGCCTCCAGGTTGCTGGTGCGTTGGTACGTCTGCGCAGGGGCCGGCCGGGTCTTCACTGGCCCATGTCAGTCGAATTGCCGCACGATTGGCGCTGCGTGTCAACGACGCACCGTATGACGATGCCACGAGCAGCGCCCATGCACTTTTTCCGCGCGCGAGCTCGCGATGGACCGGGCAGGCTCCCACAGCGGGGCGCAGAGCCCACGCCTGACGATCCACCGATTCATTCGTTCAGAGTCCAGCGCACCCAACCGGCGAAACACGACGAGCGGCGCCCCTTCGCCGATTCAGGGGCCCAGCAAGCGGTGGCAGTCCGGGGCGCATCCG
Organism: Polyangiaceae bacterium; assembly: GCA_016929495.1. Taxonomy (GTDB): domain Bacteria; phylum Myxococcota_A; class Polyangia; order Polyangiales; family Polyangiaceae; genus JAFGIS01. The sequence goes on from JAFGIS010000504.1 coordinate 9,321, forward strand.
CTCCCCAGCTGCCCGGTCCCGTTATCGCAGTCTTCCCCGAAGTCTTGGTCGATGATCCCATCACCGCAGTACGGGGCCTGCGTGCAGCTCGGTGTGCACCCGGGCCGCGTTCCGGCGTCGACGATTCCACCGTAGACCACCACGTTGTCGACGCCGTCGTCGCATTCTTCCTGGGGTCCATCGACCGTCCCGTCGCCACAGTAGAAGCCCAGGGTGCAGTCGCTCTTGCAGCCGCCGTAGCGCGAATCATCGTTGTCGACGCCGTCGTCGCATTCTTCGCTGCCGACGAGGATCCCGTCTCCGCACTGCGGCGCGCACTCGGACAGCATCCGATCCTCTAGGTCCACGTCTGTGCAAACGAAACCTACCTCGGGCACGCAGGCCGCGGAGCAGCCGTCGCCGTCGTAAAGGTTACCGTCGTCGCACGGCTCGCCGGGCTCGAGGGCAGCATTGCCGCAGACGGCTGGGCACACGAGCTCGCCCTGAGCCGACTTCTCGCAGATGGGCTCCGGGGTGCAACCGAGCGAGCAGCCCTGGCCGTCTTCGGCGCCTCTGCCATTGTCCTCCCCGAGGTCGCACTGTTCTCCCGTTTCCACGATTCCATTGCCGCAGAGGCTGACCCGGCAGACTCCGCTCGCGCAGTCTGCTCCCGGCTCCACGAGGCAGCGGCTGGAGCAGCCGTCCCCGCTAGCTGTGTTGCCGTCGTCGCAGGGCTCCGCTCCGACCGTTCTGCCGTCTCCGCACACCGGGACGCATGCTCCGCCAGCAACCAAGCAGCGCCACCCAGGCTCCACCCTCTGGCAGTCCTCGGAGCAGCCATCGCCCGAAACGGTGTTTCCATCGTCACAGACCTCGATGACGTCGCGGATCCCGTCCCCGCACAAGGGGCGACAGGCATGGCCCGGCTCCGGGCAGTCCCAGCCGCGCTCCCGGTTGCAGTACCGGCTGCAGCCGTCACCGGACTCGAGATTTCCGTCATCGCAGGTTTCGTGTGGTTCCAACAGGCCGTTGCCGCATACCCCGGGAGTCACATCGATCGGAGGCAGGGTCTTTGCTCCGCCCGTCGCCCAGCCGCCGCTGCTCGCCGAGCCTGCGGAGGAGACTCCGCCTGTTGCTTGCTCGACCGAGGCGCCACCGCCGCCCGAATGCCCGCTGTCACCGGGCGAGAAGCCGGCCTCCGAGGAGCAGGCCCCGCAGGCCACCAGCGCTGCGACCGCACCACATCGAACCCGTTTCGCCCCGCGGATCATCATGGGTCTGGCGCAAGTGTACCATGGGAGCATCGGCCAGAGACCCAGCGCCGTGCGTCGCGGCCCAAGTGCAGCGGCCGGAGTCTCCCGAGGGCCGTTCGACCCGGGAAGGCACCTGACCTATGCTTCAGCGCCTCGCGCCGACCCAACGCCCACGGGTCCCCGAGAGTCTCAAGGCGCTGCATCCGTCCCGGCCAGGCAAACAGCTCATGTCCCCGCGTCACAATCACACCCGCCCAACCCGGCGACCTCGTCCGGCTCCGTGCTTCGACTGGGCCCGGCACTTTCGTCGAGCCCTCTGCTTGCCGCTCGCGCTCGGCGTGCTCGCTGCTCCTGCCGCGGCGGGCCTGGTCGCGCTGACGTTGACCAGCTGCAGAAAGGACCAGGGCGCACAGGCAAAGGACCCGCCCAAAACCGTGCGAGTCCAGAAGATCGGCCGAGCGGACATCGAACATGTCCTGACCTATCCAGCGGACCTCAAACCCTTTGCCGAAGTGCGGGTCTTCTCCCGCGTGGCGGATCGGATCCTCTCGTATCCGTGGGAAAACGGGGACGAAATCAAGAAGGGTCAACGAGTGGCGATCATCCGCACCGAGGGGATGCACCAAGGGTTGGCGCAGATCGCCGCGCAACGCGACGCGCTGGATGCGCAGCTCAACAACCAGGAGCTCGAGCTCGGACGACTGAAGGAGCTGCTGGCCAAAGGCTCGGTGGCGCAAGCCGAGTACGATCGACTGGACAGCAGCTATCGAGCGGCCAAGGCCCAGCGCCGCGCGCTGACGGCCAGCCGGGGCCAGCTGGCGGCCAATGCAGCCGATGGCGTGCTGACCGCGGCCATCAGCGGCGTCATCGCGGACAAGAGCGTCGAAGCCGGCGATATCGCAGCGCCCAGCGTTCCGCTGTGCCGCATCATCCAGGTCGATCGGCTCAAAGTCGAGCTGCGCCTGGTCGAAGCCGACGTTCCCAAGGTCCAGCTCGGTCAGACCGTGCTGCTCCACCTGGATGCCTACCCGAAGCGGACCTTCCAAGGGCGGGTTTCGGTGCTGTTGCCCTACGTCGACCCGCAGACTCGGACCAACACGATCGAGATCACGGTCGACAACGCCAAGGGTGAATCGACCGGCAAACGGCTGCTCAAGCCCGGCATGTACGGCCGAGCCGAGTTGGTGGTCGAGCGGCACTCCCAGGTCCTGGTGGCACCCGAGCCGGCGCTGCTGCTCGACAACCAACTCCTCAAGCAGCAAGAGCCCGGCGAGGATCTCCGCAAGGCCTTCGTGGTGGACCAACAGGGAATCGCCCACAAGCGGATCGTCAAACTGGGAGCTCGCAAGGGCTCGTTGTGGGAAGTGCTCGACGGCCTCCAGCAAGACGAAAGGCTGGTCGTGCGGGGACAACATGGGCTCAAGGATGGGCAACGGGTCGAGATCGTGGACGCGACCAAGCAGTAGGCGCGCCCGAGGCAGCACAGACGGAGGCATCGGTTAGATGAGCATCCCAGGCCTGTCGGTACGGCGCGGCGTGACCTTCGCGATGATCTACCTGATCGTCGTGGGCTTCGGGCTCTTCTCCCTGTCGCGCCTGGCCCTCGATCTCTACCCAGATATCTCGTTTCCCACCGTGGTCGTGCTGACCCAGTACACCGGAGCCAGCCCCGAGGACATCGAGACACTGGTGACCCGTCCCATCGAGTCGGGCGTCACCTCGGCCAAAGCGGTGAAGGAGATCCACTCGACGTCCAAGCAGGGCGTTTCATACGTCGAGGTGCGTTTCGAGTGGGGCGAGGACATGGACCAGGCCGAGACCGAGGTCCGGCGCAAGCTCGATTTGGTCAAGAGCCAGCTGCCCGAAGACGCCCAGGACCCGTTGGTGTTTGCCTTCGATCCGTCGATGCAGCCCATCATGTTCATGATGGTCAGCGGACCCTATCCCCTGGATGAGCTGCGGCGGATCTCCGTGGAAGACATCGAACCTCGCCTGGCGCGTCTCCCGGGCATTGCCTCGGCCGAAACGGCGGGCGGACTGGAGCGAGAGATCCACGTGGAGCTCGATCCGGTCAAGGTGGCGGCCCACAGCCTGAACGTCAATCAGGTCATCCAGGCGGTCTACGCCGAAAACACGCAGCTGCCGGGCGGCTCGATCCAGCAAGGCAGCCTCGATTTCACCATTCAGGCCAACGGCAAGTACCAGAGCGTGGCCGAGATCGGGGAAGTCGTGGTGGGCAGCACGACCTCGCTGGGGCAGCCTGTCCCCGTCCGGCTCAAGGACGTGGCGCACATCGAGGATTCTTTCCACGAGGCCGAGCGTGTCCTGGAAGTCGACGGCGAGTCCGCTGTTTGGATGATGGTCCGCAAGCAGTCCGGTGCCAACACGGTGCGCTCGGCCGAAGCCGTCATGAAGGCGCTTCCCGAGATCAAACGCGCGGCTGCCGCCGACATCGAATTCAAGATCATCTTCAACCAGGCCGACTTCATCAACCAGTCACTCGGCAATCTCTCCTCCACGGGCCTGATCGGCGTCGGCATCACCTTCGTGGTGCTCCTCTTCTTCCTGCGCCACATGCGCAGCGCCGCCATCGTGGCTACGGCCATCCCGATCAGCGTCATCACGACTTTCGGCGTGATGGACCAGGCCAACATGACCCTCAATGTCCTGTCCATGGCGGGCCTGGCGCTGTCCATCGGCATGCTGGTGGACAATGCCATCGTCGTGCTGGAGAACATCTTCCGGCTGCGTGAGCAAGGGCGGGGCAGCTGGGCGGCTGCGAACGAAGGAGCCGGTTCGGTCGCGACAGCCGTCACGGCCTCTACCCTGACGACCATCAGCGTGTTCGTTCCGGTGCTCTTCGTTCCCGGTATCGCGGGTGTCTTGTTCCGCGACATGGCGGTGACCATCTGCTTCTCGCTGGCCGTTTCTCTGGTCGTGGCCTTGACCTTCATTCCCCTGGCGGCTTCGCGCCTCTTGGGTTCGGCCAGAGCCCAGCGCGCCCTGGAGCGCGCGCGCGCCAAACAGCGGTTCTTCGATGCGCTCCGAGAATGGTACGGACGGCGCCTGGATTGGCTGTTGGCCGGTCGCCGCTGGATGGTCGGGGCGGCTCTGGTGGCCTTGTTGGCCGGCACTGCCGGTCTGGCCACGGCCCTGCCCACCGAGTTCGTGAGACAGGACGACCAGTCGATGCTGTTCGTTTCGGTCGAAACCGCGATCGGCAACAACATCCAACAGACCAAACGGTTGATGGACGAGGTCGTGGCCCAGATCGAGAAGACCGTCCGCCCCGAGGAACGGCGCATGATTGCGACCGACACCGGCGTTGGGCGCGGATTCGTCGCGATATTCGCAAAAGGCGTGCATGCTGGCGTGGTTCGAGTGCCGCTGGTGCCCGTCCACCAGAGACGGCGGTCAGCGGCGGAGCTCGAGTCGGCCCTTCGAGTGGCGCTCAAACGCATACCCGGTATCAAGGCCACGGTCGGCATGCCCTTCAACATGATGGGCTCGGGCAGTGACATCGAAGTCCAGATCCTGGGCCATGACCTGGAGACATCGCGGGCCGCGGGCCTGGAGTTACGCGACAAGCTGCTGGCGCTGCCGGATATGGCCGAGGTCAACTTCTCCATGGAGGACCAGAAACCGGAAGTGCGCGTACGGTACGACCGTCGCAAGCTGGCCGAGCTCGGGATTTCGGCTGCGTCGGTGTCCAACGCCATCAGCGCGTACTTCATGGGCAAGATCGCCGGACGCTATGCCGAGGGCGGGGACGAATACGACATCCTGGTGCGCTACGCTCGCGAGTACCGCTTGGACGTCGATCAATTGCGACGCCTGCCCATTAGCACTCTGGGCCAGGGTACGGTTCCCCTGGCCAACCTGGCCAAGATCGAAGTGGGCCTGGGGCCCGTCGATATCACGCGCCTGGACCAGGGTCGCTACACGAAGCTCGATTGCACGTTGCACCCGAAATTCAAGGATGCCCAGGGCGCACAGCACCGCAAAGACCTGGGCGCCTCGATCGCGCGAGTGACTCGGATCCTCGATGCCTACCCTTGGCCCAAGGACTTCTCCTACCACATCGGGGGCACCGCCGAGGACTTCCGCACGTCGTTCCAGCGGCTGGGGATCGCTCTGCTGGTGTCGGTGCTTCTGGTCTACATGGTGATGGCCAGCCAGTTCGAATCGTTCCGGCAGCCGTTCATCATCCTGTTCACGGTGCCCCTGGCGGCCATCGGCGTGGTTCTGATGTTCACGCTGACGCAGAGCAACGTGGACATGTCTGCGCTGATCGGGACCATCATGCTGGTGGGTATCGCGGTCAACAACGGCATCATCATGGTGGACGCGGCCAATCAGTTGCGCGCACAGGAGGGGCTCGACCGTACCGAAGCCATCGCCCAGGCCGCTCGCATTCGGCTCCGTCCTGTCCTGATGACCAGCATGACCACGATCCTGGCCATGGTGCCCTTGGCGCTCGAAATCGGGGAAGGCTCGGCAGGTTGGGGAGGCATGGCCAAGGCCGTGATCGGCGGCCTGGTCGTGGCGACGCTGCTCACGCTGTTCGTCGTGCCCACCATGTACACGGTCTTCGAGCGCAAGGTGTACCGACGCCGTGGCGACGACGTGACGGAATCGACGGCCCCGTAGCCGCGGAAGCGCGCAAGGCGGTCGTGTGTCGCTCGAGCGAACCGTCTGCCACGCAGTCATGGAGGGACTGGGAGCGCCCGGGATCCGTCCGTTCGGTCCCTGTCGGCTGACTCGGCGGTTCTCTCGCAGTGTTCTCCGAGCGGTCACTTGGGCGCCTTCTGGACCGGATATGCAGGCGCTGCGCGCCTCCTCCTCGCGAGCACGGCGCCAGTCACCCCATCCGCAAGGAGCAAAGACCATGAGAACCACCGCCCTCACCATCATCCCCGCTGTCGTGTGCTTTTCGTTTGTCGCTGCGGCACACGCGTCCGACAAGTCGGACCACGGTTGCGATCAGTCGGGTCACCACGCCAGAGAGTGCCACCGACATCATCATCGGCACGCCGCGCGCGAGTGGACCTTCGGTGTGATGAGCGACACGCAGTGGAAGGCGAACCTGGACGGGGAGAACCCAGAGACGGTTGCCGTTGGAATCATCAACCAGATCAACGCCGCTTTCATCGAGCATGACGTAGAGTTCGTGATCCAGGTGGGGGATCTGGTCGACAAGGAAACGGACAGCCCCAACGGCAATTCGTCCAACCGCACGATGGACACCCGGGCCGCCGCCGCGCAAGCATTGTACGACGCGGGCATCGGCTTCTTCCCGGTGCGCGGCAACCACGAGGGCTCGGCGACTGCTGCAACGGAGCTTCCCGTTCTATTCCCCCAGACCAGCGGCACCGGGCCCAATGTCGGCAAGGCCACCCACTTCACCAGTCCTTTCGAGCTGCTCGCCGGGCTCTCGTACTCGTTCGACTACAAGAATGCCCGCTTCGTCCTGGTGGACCAGTTCACTAGGCCGGACGGCTCGAACTACCTCGGCAGCTCGAACAACAACGCCGTCGACCAGATCGTGTAACCGCTCGCGCTATTTGGATGCGGACGGCTCACGCTTGATGTCGGGGAGGGGCATCAGCCAGGGCAACCGTATCTAGATTCGGCTGATGGCCCGCGCGCCTGGAGGCGCA
>JAFGIS010000505.1 GCA_016929495.1 Polyangiaceae bacterium
CGTCTTGTCGTCTTTCTTGGTGCTCGTCTTGTCGTCCTTCTTCGTGCTCGTCTTGTCGTCTTTCTTGGTGCTCGTCTTGTCGTCCTTGGCCGTGCTCGTCTTGGTCGAGTCTTTGTCCTTCGAGTCCGCCTTGGTCGCAGACGTGTCCGCGGCCGCCTTGTCTGTCTTGGTTGCAGTGAGTCCCTTGGCCGTGCCGGTCAGGGCACTGGCCGTCGTTGCGGTGGACTTGGCCGTGCCCGCCGCGTCGGCAGCGGCAGCCTGCGCGCTGGCCGCGGCTGCTGCAGCTCTGTCCGCGAGTGCTTCCGCGTTGGCCACGAGGGCGCCAGCGTCGGCTGCCGCGTTGGCGGCCTCGTTGAGGGCAGCTGCTGCGCTATTCACTGCCGCAGCGTTGTCGGCGACGACCGGAACCTCGACGACCTTGATGTTCTCCTCGTCCTTGGACTTGTTGCACGCACCGGTACCGATGCAGACCAGGGCCACGACCACCAGAGTTTCGAATGAGGCGCGCATGAACCGATTCCTTTCGGAGGGGTACCCGGGGGGTCCCCAACAGAAACAACAAGATGATACGCTAGCCGGAACCCGGCAGATCCCTCTGCGCGCCGATCTAGGTCGGCGATGCTCGAGGGCGCAGGTCGGCAGCCGAGCCCTTGTCCAGCCGGAACGCAACGAAAGAACTCGGGTATTCGCGCATAGTGCCAAACAGCGGAGCTCGACTTCGTCGCGGTAGGCCGGCCGCTCCGTCTCGATGAAACGAGACTGTGCTCATTTGACGGCCGCGACTCGGACGGCATTCACGTCCCGAAGGACCGAGGTCGCCAAACGCACCCACCCCGCGAGTGAGCCCGAAGGCCGGGCGGTGTCCTCACCGGACACAGCGAAAACCAACGTAGATGCTCCGTTCTGCAGGGAGGCGCCCGTTGCGGTACGCCGCGCGAACGTACCCGCGGTTGCCGTCGCTCCAGCTGCCACCACGAATCGAGCGGTGGTCCGTACACTTCGTGTCTTTGGCATACGAGTTGCAGTGTTCGGTATGGGTCCACTCCCAGACGTTGCCGGCCATGTCCAGCACGCCAAAGGGGCTCCGACCCTTCGGGAACGAACCCACCGGAGCCGTGTCCGCGAAGCCATCGTCGCCGGCGTACATAGAAGGCCACTTCCATCCTTGGCTCGTGGCCATCTCCTGGCATTGGACGCCGCACGCGTTGAGCCGTTCCGGTCCCGGCGCTTCGTTGCCCCACGGATAGGTGCGTCCGTCCGTGCCGCGCGCCGCGTACTCCCACTCCTCCTCGGTGGGCAGCCGCTTGCCTGCCCACTTGCAGTAGGTGCTCGCCTGGCTCCAGTCCACGCAGTTGAGCGGATGCTGCTCGCGGCCGTTGCGGCTGGCGTTGCAGAAACGGCTCAAGGCCTTCTCGACAGCGGACGAGAAACCCTCCTGCTTGACGGTCGCAGCGGGCTGGCACGCGTTCGCGGCCACGCACGCCCGGTACTGGGCCACGGTGACCTCGGTCACGTCCATCTCGAAGCTCGGTAGGGTGACCGGGTGGGCAGGTCTTTCGTCCGCGAGTCCGCTGTCCGTACCCATTTGGAACGTGCCCGCGGGGATCCGGACCATCCCGGGCCGTCCCGTGTCGCTCCGGCCGCCTGGCGTTCGTCCAACGAGAGCCAGCGCGGCGCCGAGCCCGAGCACGGCCAGACCTCCGAAAGCAATCAGCGTCCGGCGCACGCGTCTCGGCTCTGCGTTCTCTGCCATGGGGGCACGAGCATAGCCGGAGCAACGGTGCGGTGCCACTGCACCGTTCGCAGCTCGGGTGGCTCGAGAGGGCACTAGTCAATCGGAAGCGTCAGGAATCGGTCCAGGATGTGGAAGTGGTCATCGACGAACTGCTCCTCCAGCGAGGTGAGGCGGTCGATGTCGACCCACTCGACCCCGGCTGCGTCGTCGCCTGCCTGGACCGGCGGCGGCGGGCCGTCTCCCAGATCGAAATGAAACGCGTGAGTGATGCTCCGGCCGCGCTGGCTGCGCTCCGGGTGGTCGAACACCGCTCGATCTCGTAGCACATCGTCGAGCGAATCACCGCCGAGGTCGAGACGCGTCTCTTCCTCGAGCTCTCTCAACGCGGCCTCGAGCGTGGTCTCGTCCGGCTCCACGAAACCCCCGGGCAGCCCCAGCAGTCCCTTGCCCGGATGGTGCCCTCTCTTGATCAAGAGCACCTGACCTCGGCAGGTAACGACCGCGTCGACGGTCACGAAGATCGGCGCGAAGGGCGCCGCTTTCCAGAGAGCGCGATAGCGCCGGTATGATGCCCACTCGTCGGCAACACGCGCGTAGTCCTCGGTCGCGGCGGACTCCTGCAGAAGCAGGAGGCTGCTCGGTGGAAGCGCCCTCGTGAACTGGTCGCCCAGGCTGACAACCCCGTCTGGCAGGCCGCCCTCTGCCGCGCCGAAGTAGAGGTCGCGGAGCGAGGTCGCGTCGATATCCAGCTGCCTGGGCAGAGACCTCATCGCATACTGCACGAACCCACCGAGGCCCTTGCTCGAGCGGCCCTCGAAATGGCCAACCAGCACCACGCGCTTTCGCGCTTCACCGAGCCGTTCTCGTACCCGGCGCTCGATCTGCGCACGCCAGCGCTTCTCGTCGTAGTAGTCCCGCACCGGAACCGCCGTGATCCGGTCTCGCGCCGCGGCGGCCACCGAATCGCGGATGGTGCGCGCTCGCTCCTCCCAGGTCCATGGGTTTCTCGGAGAGCGAGCCTGATAGGACGAGGCGACCACGACGATGACCTCTGGAGCAAGCTCGAGGGCCTGTACGAGAAGCGACCGATGGCCCTCGTGGAACGGCTGAAAGCGACCAATGAGAACGGCTGCGTCGAATCGCGAAGGGGTGTCTGACATGGGCCGCGTGATGGTGGCACGAGAGGGCGGACAAGCCAACCTGCGCGAAACCTCCACTCTGGCGCCGTCCGTGTTCGGTGATTTCGACCTGGGCGGGATGACGCCGCGATCGGTGCCAAGAAGCACGCTCTTCGGTTCTGGTCAAGGCGGTATCACGCATGTGGCTGACATTCGTCCTTCTTGGTGTCGTCATGGCGGGCTGGTTGGGCCTGTACATGTATTGGTCCTGGGGGATGTGGGGTGTACCCGCGCTTCGTGCCCCTGGAGCAGATGCCCAAGGTCTGCGTGCTGGTCGCGGCGCGCAACGAGCACACGAGGCTGTCGGAAGGCGACGGCATCACGAACTCGGGCGCGTGTAGGTCAATACAGGACACGGCAGGATGGCAGCAGGCCCGGTGGTGCTGCGGCCGCTAGCACTACTGCAGCAGACTTGCGGGCTTGACCGACGCCCGGCGATCTTGGCCGCTGGCTGTGGCTGCCTGCGCTTCCGGTGCTCACGTACACCGCGTACGCTCCGCTCCGGTTCTCGGCAGCCTGCGCCAGCAACCAAGCTTGCCGGGCGGGCTTTCTGCGAATTTGCTGCAGTAGAGCTGGCCGGGGTGGGAGACTGGCTACTCGCTTCGAGTGCTGATGAGGCGGAAGTTTGGCTCGAATCCCATCCAGCAGAAGTGTCCGATGTCGATCTGAACGGCCACCTCACTGTCGCCCTCGAGGTCAGCCGCGCAAGTGAAGGGCGCGTCGTCCGGGGCCGACGTGAGCTCCATGCTTTGGACGGTGCCATCCCGATGGACGACGAAGGGCTCGACGCTCCAGCCGTAGTCCTGCTCGAGATCGCCAGTCTCGAATTCCATCACGACCCTCGACCTGCCCCGCACGGCGAGGAGGCCCGCAACATGGGCCCACCCGACGCAGTTGACGAGGCCCCTTCGGCCGTTTCTGGTTGGGCCAGTGCGCGCGGTGCGTCTGCTCGGCGGACAGCGGCCATCTCGTGCCTCTTCGTCGCAGACGTTTCCGAGTAGGTGACGCTCGGGATCTCGGCCGAAGCCGCGGGAACGGCGGCAGCCTCGTCACCCGGCTTCGTGCCTGCGCGCGCACGCGTCACGGCCTGAGAGGCACGCGGCGGCGCGCTCGTCGGCGCAGGCGCCGCTGCCGGTAGCCGACTCGGACGCGCGGCGATCACCGCTCCGCCGACGGCTCCGCTCGCAAGCGCACCGAGCGAGACCCAGACCACAATCGTCTTGACCAGCGCGCCCGTCGTGGTTCCGGTCGCTCCGAGCGTGGCTGCCGTCGCGGAAGTGCCTTGAGCCAGGGCCGATGCGGTCACGCCGAGCAGCGCCAGGCGTCGGCCAAGGCGAGCTCGGTTCGTCGCGCGCTGCTCGGCCGTGGGCTCATCGGCTCCGCGCGCCGCGTCCAGCAGCTCGCGCATCCTCGGTTCGAGCTCGTTCACGGCGCTGTCCTTTCTGAGCTGTGCCAGCGTCGCAGCATGTCCGCGATGCTGCGTCGCGAGGCGCGAACACGGGCATAGACGGTGTTGAGATTCGTTCCAGTCGCTTCGGCGATCTCGGGTGCGGTCATCTGCTCGAACTCGGCCAGGATGAAGGCTTCTCTCTGGTCATCGTCGAGCCGTTCGAGCATCTGGTGCAGCACGCGCGCCGCCTGCTGTCGCTCCAGGCGCTGGTGGGGAGATGCTTCGAACGAAATGTCCGCGGCCTGTTCCCAGGGCGCCCTCGAGTAGGTTCTCAAACCGTAGCTCGGCAGAAGCGCCGGAAGTCGCCCCGGCGGATGGCGGGTCAACGGGTGGCCGCCGTCCGCGCCACGTACTCGAGAAAATCACGCACCTGCCGGGCCAGCTGCTCCGCGTGACGCTCACCCCACGAGTAGCCGCTGAGCCGGATGCGGCTGCCACTCTTGAGCTCAAAGGCGACGTGATACGCGGGCTCGTCCGACATCTCGTCGACGAGTGTCATCACGCGCAGGATATGGTCCAGCGCGAGCTGCTGTTGCTGCTTCCTGATCGACCAGCGCACGGTTCGATAGGGTGAGGCGACCTCGAGCCGACAATGTAGTCGGAGCAGGTAGACCAGAACGGCCCCGAGCAGGGCGACGGTAACCAGCACGATGACGCTGGCCATGACACGCAGCCGCCCGGGACCGCCGGCGATCCCGACGCCCACGCCGACGATGAGCACGCTGGCCCCGAGCACAACACCGAGACGTGGCATCAGGCACAAGTCCAGCGTCAGTGTCGGTGGCGCTGCACGGCTGTCGATGCCGCTGTCCGACGCATTTTCGGTGACGGCCGTCATGCTGTCCCTGACGCAGCAGGATCTCCGATAGGTCCGGTCATGGCAAGCCGCGAGGTAGCTACTGGGTCACGGCCCGTCGGGCCTGTTCATGCCAGCTGCCAATGTTCGGCCTGGGTGCTACGGCACACCTGTTAGCCGACCGAGCGGCGCGGCCGAACAACAACGTGGCGGCGATGTCCCTCTCCCTCAACCCCGTTTGGCGCACCCCTGCCGACGCACGCCTCACAGAGGCGAAGTGTCAGTGTTACGGGTCTAAGGGATCCGCCGCGGGTCGCCGTGGAAGCGCACAAGGGTGGTCCCGTTTGCACTACACCGTATACGAGTGCTATACGGTGACCATGGCTCGGCCGGCGTCATTTCGACTCCCCGAAGAGCTTCTCAAGCGCATCAACGACGAGGCCGCGGAACGTCGCACGTCCGTGACAGCCTTTGTGGCTGCGCTGCTTGATGAGGGGCTCAAGACCCGGAGGTTCCCGGGAATCGTCTATCGTGACGGACCGACGGGCCGCAGAGCTGGCGTGAGCGGCGGGCCGGACGTGTGGGAAATCGTCAACGCGGTCAAGCGGAGCCGAGAAACGGGAGAGCAGCGGCTGCGCAAGCTCGCTGGTGAACTGGGTCTGCCCATGCACCAGTTGCGGAATGCCCTCGCCTTCTACGCCGAGTTTCCAGGCGAGGTCGACGAACGCATTGCCGTCAATGAACGGACGGCGCGCCGCTTGGAGCAGGCGGTCGAACGCCGTGAGCGCCTCCTGTCAGCATGAAGTGGTTGCTCGATGAAATGCTACCGCCGGCGACCTGCCGCGCGCTCGTCGAGATGGGGCACGATGCGCTGTCCGTGTGCGATGCTGGCCTCTCCGGCCATGAAGACGACGAGGTCTTCGACTACGCTGTCTGCGCCAAGCGGATCCTCGTGACCGAGAACTTCGCGGACTACGCAATGCTTCTCGAACAGCGAACCCATCGAGATGAGCCGTGTGTTCCGGTCGTCTTCGTCAGGAAGGCCAACCTGATTCGACGCGGGGCGCTCGCCACTCGCCTCGCGAAGCGCCTCGACGATTGGGCGCGGAGGCATCCGGATCCGTACGTCGGAGCGCATTGGGCGTGAAGGTCATCCGCGTGCTTCTGCAAGGCCGCCAGGCGCCCTCACCGCCGGCCGAGAACCGGGGTCCCGGCCCTGCTCGGCGCACGTAGCCGCCGATTCCCGCGTGCGGCAGCGCGCCGGAGCGCTATGGTTCGCGCCCGAAAGCACACGGGGCCCGAGCGCCCCGACCCAGCGCGACCCCCTGTTTCCGGAGAACCCCGATGGCCGAGTCACCCAGCAAATCGATGGACAAGATCATGGCGCTCTGCAAGCGCCGGGGGTTCGTCTTTCAGGCTTCGGAGATCTACGGGGGCATCAACGGCTTCTGGGACTATGGGCCCCTGGGTGCACAGCTCAAGCGTAACCTCCGCGAAGCCTGGTGGCGGGACGTGGTCATGAATCCGTGTGGCGGCCTGGCCGGGCCCGACGGGCGCCCCGTTCAGATCGTGCCGCTCGACACCTGTATCATCCAGCATCCGCAAGTGTGGGTCGCCAGCGGCCATGCGGAAACCTTCAATGACCCCATGGTGGACTGCCGCGAGACCAAGGCACGCTACCGCTTCGACCACGTGGAGGTCTTCGTTCCGGCCGAAGGCACCGGAGGCGACAAGCCGCTCTTCGCGTTCGTTTCGGGCACCCCGAGCGAGCAGAAGCAGCGCAGGAAGGCGGAAAAGGCCTGGGGCAGCGTGAAGGTCGTGCCGCTCACGAGCGTGCCGCGTGAACAGTGGCCACGGGTGCTCGCGCCCGAGGCCGAGAAGGTCGGCTCGCTCACCGAACCGCGCGCGTTCAACCTGATGTTCAAGACGTACGTCGGCGCCACGGCGACCGAGGACGACGTGGCCTACCTACGGCCCGAGACGGCGCAGGGCATGTTCGTCCAGTTCAAGAACGTCCTCGACAGCTCGCGCATCAAGGTTCCGTTCGGCATCGCTCAGGTCGGCAAAGCCTTCCGCAACGAGGTCACCCCGCGCAACTTCACTTTCCGCTCCCGCGAGTTCGAGCAGATGGAGATCGAGTTCTTCTGCCACCCGGAGCACGCCTTCGACTGGTACCGCTTCTGGCGGGACTGGCGCCTCGGCTGGTGGAAGAGCATCGGCCTCGGGAGCGACAGCCTGCAGCTGCGCGAACAGACCCAGGACGAGCTCGCCCACTACGCCAAAGACGGTGCGGGCACCAGCGACATCGAGTACCGCTTTCCCTTCACGGCTCCTGGTTTTGGGGAAATCGAAGGCGTAGCACACCGCGCGGATTTCGACCTTTCCACGCATCAGAAGCATTCGAAGACCAAGCTCGAGTACTTCGACGCCGAGCGGGGCGAGCTTTTGCCGAACGGCTCGCACAAGGGCGAGCGCTACGTGCCGCACGTGATCGAGCCGTCCGCCGGGCTCGACCGGGGCGTCTTGGCCCTGCTCTGCGAGGCGTACACCGAAGACGCTTCAAGGGCGAGCCCAGAGCTCCTGCTCTTGCACCCGCGCTTGGCGCCCATCAAGGTCGCCGTGTTTCCGCTGGTCAACAAGGACGGCATGCCGGAGACCAGCGAGAAGCTCTATCGCGAGGTCGCCGAGGAATTCAGCACACACGGCTTCGTCGAGCACGATGTCAAAGCTGCCATCGGCAAGCGCTACGCACGCATGGACGAGGCGGGCTGCCCGTTCTGCTGCACCATCGACGGGCAGACCGCGCAGGATCAGACGGTCACCGTGCGGGACCGCGACACCGGAGCGCAGGAGCGGATCGCCCTCGATCGGGTGGTCGCCTACCTACGGCCGAAGCTCGGGCTCTGACCGGCCCAAACCGGCCCTTGGGTGGAAAGACCCGCTCCCGCGAGCGTTCTTGCCCGTTCTTGCCCGAGCCCGGCTTGTGGTCGGCCCCTCGGGTGTGCTACCGCCGCAAGATCCGTTCATTCCCCGCGCGCGAGGTCCGGCGTGACGAGCGACAGAACAGCGTTGAGCAGACAGCGGCGCGCATCCGAACCCCCCTCTCGCCCCAGCCGCCCGAGCCGCTACCCACAGCTGACCCTCGGCTGCCGCGTCGACGCGCAGAGCAGGCCTCTCATCGAGACGGCGCTCAGGCCCCTGCCCATGCTGGCATCGGAGACGGCCGAGTTCTGGCTGCGCTTCGGACCAGACACCGACAACGGCGGCTTCCACGGCCGACTCGGCCGCCGCGGCGAGCCGCTCGAGCCCGCCACCAAAGGGGTCATCCAGCAGGCGCAACACCTCTGGACCTGGAGCAGTTGGTACGAGCGTCGCGAGCCGACCGAGCGAGTGCGACAGGCAGCGGACAGCTGCTACGCGTTTCTCGTCGATCACTTCCTCGACCCGAACGACGGCGAGTTCGTCATGCACACGAGCGCCACGGGCGAGGTGGTCACGCCCGACAAGCTCTTGTATTCGCAGGCGTTCGCCATCTACGCTCTCGCGACCTACGCGAGCGTGTTCGGCGTGGCGCGAGCCGAAGACATCGCGCTTCGGTGCTTCGACTCGATCGAGCGACGCGCCCACGACTCGGCCCACGGAGGCTACGACGTATCCGCGGAGTCCTGCTGGATGTCTCCGGGCACGCAGAAGGAGACCAGCACCCACACGCACCTCATGGAGGCGTTGACGACGCTCTATGCGGTCACGCGCGACGAGCGAATCGGCGTTCGATTGGCGGAGCTCGCGGACCTGTGCGCGACCCGTCTACTGCAACCTGCCGGCTATCTTCACGAGGAGTTTCTGAGTGACTGGACGCCCCACGGATCGCCCCTGGTGTGCTACGGACTCGACCTGGAGACCGCATGGCTGTTGGTGGATGCCGAACTCACACTGGGTCAACCGCGCGCCCATGTGATCGCCGCCGCGACGCGCATGGCCTGCCACGCCGCCAAGTACGGGTTCGACGGCGAGCAAGGAGGCTTCTTCGAGGAGGGGATCCCGCACGGGCCGGTCACGGGATGGGAGAAGCTCTGGTGGGTCCAATTCGACGCATTGCCCGGGTTGTGGTGGACCTATCGGTTGACGGGGGAGACCCTGTACCTCGAACGGCTTCTGAAAACGCTCGATTGGCTTCAGAGTGGCCAGAGAGACCCGGAATTCGGTGAATGGTATTGGGGCGTTCGTCGCGATGGCAATCGGGGAGAGAACGGCGACGTCAAGGGCGAACTCTGGAAAGCCGCCTACCACAACGTGCGTTCCCTCCTGCTCACCGAGGATTGGATACGGGTCGCGCTCGCTCAGGCTCCACTGCAGTAGCCCCCCAGACCGACCTCCGGAGCGGACCCGCGGTATTGTTGGCCCACGACGCAGGAGCCGGAGACGATCACGGCGCATTCTGACCGGAAAGCCGGAAGCCGCGGTCCCTCAGTCCCCCATGCGCGTGATCAAGTCGCCGTTCGGCATCGCCATCGTCCTACTGCTCGCCAGCTGCGGCAGGGTTTGGCCGGAAGGTCCGTCGCTGAGCCGCCAGCGCGGCCCCCGCGACGAACCGATCGCTCTGGGCGCACACGTTCCCGACACGTCCGAAGCCGAGACGGTCGGACGCATCACGAAGCGGATCACCCGCGGGTCGCGCGAGTATTCGCGCTTGGTGTTGGTGCGGGACAAGAACATGGTGTTCAAGGACGAGGAAGGCAGCGCTGCGGATCGCATGATGACACCGCGGCTGCAGGCGAAGCTGCGCAGGCTGGCACCGCTGGTCACGAGAACCTGGCCCGGAGTCCTCCTGCGGATCACCGAAGCTTGGGACGAACGCGGGGAACACGTACACAATAGCCTGCACTACGAAGGGCGTGCCGCCGACATCACGACGTCCGACGCGGATCCCAGCAAGCTCGGCACCCTGGCGCGGCTGGCGGTCGATGCGGGTCTCGACTGGGTCTACTATGAGAACCGCTCGCACGTTCACGTGTCCGTGCGACGCTGAAACGTGTTGGGCTCGACGGACTCTCTAGTGTCCTGTCTCCGTGATTCGCCACAGAATTCGACGGCCTCGAACTGGGCGAAGCCGTCGAATTCTGCGGCGAACGCCCCCTTCTGAGCCAGAAAACGCTTTGTTGCTCATGTGCCCTGTCTCGGAGACAGGGCACTAGCGCCTGCGACGGTCGTCGAGTTCGCTCGGCTCTGGTGCACCCCGTCCGAGCCAGAAACGCACTGCCACTTGTGTGCCCTGTCTTGGAAACAGGGCACTGCAAGCTGGAAGACCGCACGCACACAGTGGATTAGACCAACTAGTCGGCCTAGCCCAGATTAGGAATGTGGGCTTTCTCGCCACTCAACCGATCCGAGCGACCCGTAGCTGGACTCCCCCTGGAGGGCCATCCACTGCCGGCAGACGCCACCGCGACACTCGCGACGAACCGAAGACCGGAGATGGCGTCACACTGCAGCAGCACGACCACGCTGCAATGTGGTGCTCGGGCTGCGAAGACACTGGTGTCGGGCCTTCTCTGCTGTCCTCACGCCAACCCAGTCGCACCTCGACTCAGGTCGGGGCCTGGCCTATTCTTCGGAAGTACTGACAAGTCCTAGCCCAGCACCCGCAGCAGAAAGGCACATCCGTCGTGTGCTGCGCGTCTGGACCGTCGAGATGACGTGGCGATGAACACGCCCAAGCCCTCCGCCGCACTCCGCCCGGCAATCGGTACCTCGAGGCTCAGACTCGGCGCGGATGTCGCCATGAGAATGAGCGAAGTACGGGAGACTCGCCGATGACCAGCCTCCGGGGCCTCGCCCCTCCACCATCGACCGTACCCGATCTCGCCTCGGAGGACGCCGATATCTTCGGCGAGATCGAATTCGAGGACAATCCGCCTGCCCCGGCCCCTGGTGCACAGGACGCTGCGCCAGCAACGCAAGCGGGCCCCCCAGATGCAGCCCGCCCGGCGCCGATGCCCCTGGATGCGGGGCCTGCACTGCGTCCCAACGATTCCAGGGAGCTCGGCGCTCGGCGGGCGGCCGCACGCCAGGCGGCCGAACTGCCCGTCACTCGGGACGCCCCTCACGGCACGACCATGCAAGAGTCATGCTGCGATTCGCCGTGCGCAGCGGCCATGGTCTCTGCAGTCGCACCGGCCGAGCCCGAACCGTCTGAAGCCCAACCAGAGCGGTCAGCAGCCGCCCCCGCGACGGCCGCTGCGGCGTCCGAGCCGGAGGCAGAACAACGCTCCCTGAAGGCCACGGCTGCCAACACGCCCATCGCGCGTCAATCGAGCGCGCAGGCCGCTCGGGAAGCGAAAGCATCGCAGCCACCCGGTGCCGCTGCACCAGCGCCGACTCCGCTTCCCATTGCGTCGTCTGCGCCGACACCGGCTGCCGTCGCTCCGAGCACGCACCCTTCAGCTCAACCCGGCTCGCATGACTCGTCCGACGTGTTTCGGCGCCGCCATCGCACGGATGTCTGGCGCTCCCACGCAAGCACCAGTCAGGCACCATCGCCGGGCGGGGCTTCGGCGCCCGCGCCCACTCATGCCGCCGCAACGCGCGATTCCGAGCAGCCTGCGCAGACCGCGGCGACCAGCACTCCTCTGGCTACGGCCGCAGCAGCAACGGGAGAGGCGGCGCAGCCCTCAGGAGCGCCAGCGACGCCCCCTGCCGTCGCGGTTGAGTCGCCGCCCGCTCTGACTCCCGTCGGGTCGACGGGCACGCAGCTCGACTCGGCTGCTGCCCCTGCAGCGCCTTCGCTCTCGAGCCCCGTGTCATCCGCACCGCTCGACCCGGCTCAGAACGCGAGCGGCGCGCCAGAACCGGTCATCGCTGCGCCTGCGCCCGAGTGGCCAGCCGTGGCTCCCGGCGACAGGGTGACTCCGGCGGGATTGATGGATCCGAAGCTCTGCCCCGAACCAGCGCGTTCGGATGCGGCCGGTACTGGGACCACCGAAGACAGCCCGCCTGCCCAGCAGCCGCCCGCTGCCCCCGAGGCCGCCGCGCCCGACGCAGCGGCCGACGGTGCGAGCCCCACCACGCCGCCCCAAGCAGCCGTGGTGCCCGAGGAAGCCGCGCTCGTGGCGCAGGCTGTCCCGTACAGCCAGGCGCCGCCGCCGACGAGCGCTGCGCCCGCCAGCAGCCCATCGACATCCTCGGTCCCCCCGTCGGGCTCGTCAGCGGTCTCGGTGTACAAAACGGTTCCCATCACGGTTCCTCCGAGCGTCACCGAACCGGAGAAGGCGCCGCCGTCGGCTCCAGAGCTCGCGGCTGAGGCCGAACCGCCCAGCGACGGCGGCTTCCCTATCGAGGAAGCCCCGAGGGTCCGCAGGTCCGGAGCGATGCGGACGGCCGCGATCATCGTGGGAATCATTGCGGCCGGAGCAGCGATCGGTTTCGTGCTCAAGTCACAAGGTCCGACCGAGCGCGATACCAGCCCGGGCGGCCCCATTTCGGTCATGCCCGAACCGGTGCAGCACTCGGTCATGTCGCAGACCGAAGCGCCGGCACAACGCCCGGCAGCCGATCCCGCTGGGTCGACCCACGCCGCGGAGCCTGGACCGGCACCAAGCGCTGCAGAGTCCACGGACGCACCGGACGCAGCCACCGGCGCTCCGGATGCGTCGACATCCCCGCCGGTGTCCACTGTCGCGGCTACGCCGCGGAAGGTCCCTGCGATCCCCCCGCGCCGCTCCGCACCGGCGAAGGGTGCTGTCACAGGGCGCAAGGTCGCCGTACCGCCGAACGCGGCGAAGAAGCCGGCGTCCACACCACGTAGCGCAAAGCCAGTCCACGAACTGCCCGACAAGCTGCTCTTCTAGAATCCCATCCGCCACGATGCGCTCCGGACTCACCTCCTCTGTCTGTTCGCGCCCGACGTACTCGTTGCACCGCGTGCTCAGGGTCGTCCTGTGGCTCGGCCTGCTGTGTGCGTCGGCCATCGCCATCCAGCCGAGCGCCCACGCGCAGTCGGACAAGAGCGGGGAAGTCCTGCTACTGTTCCGACAAGGACAGTTCGCAGCGCGGATGATGGATTGGCCCCGCGCCTACAAGCTTTTCAAGCGCTGCTACGAGCTGCAGCCATCGTATGACATCGCGGCCAACCTGGGCCAGGTTGCGGTGAAAGCAGGCAAGCCCGCAGAGGGAGCTCTGTATCTTTGGCGCTCTCTGCGCGCCTTCCCGTTGAGCGAAAAGGCTGAGCGTCACCGAGCTGTCGAGCTCATGTTCCAGGTCGCGAAGAAGAACGTGACGGCGGTCACGGTTACGACCGAACCGGCGGATGCACAGTTGCTCGTCAACGGCGCCGATCAGCCGCGCTCTCCGAGCGAACCCGTCTTCTTGGATCCGGGTCAACATATCCTGACGGCCGAAGCGCCCGGGTACGAACCCTACAGCCAGCCCGTCAACGCGATCGCGGGTACGGAAGTCAGCCTCACCTTCACGCTCCAAGCGAGCCCAGGCACGGCGGCGGCCCCCGATGCCGCAGCGGACACGCAGCCACCTGAGCTGGCTCCCGAGGCCGAACCCGCGACGCCCGAATCGCCTTCGCCCCGCCCGGCGCCCAAACCAGCGCCCGCGGCGCGTGTCGTGAGCGCCGGGCCCGGTCCGGTCGAGGACACCGGCGAGACCGGAAGCGGGGGCCAGCGCAGCGTATGGGTCCCGCTCTTGATCGGGGGCGGTGTAGCGGCAATCGGCGTGACCCTCGGCATCGTGTACACGGTTTCGGCGCAGTCTACGATGAGCGAAGCCCACGACCTCGACCACGAAATCGGCAACAACTCGAGCTGCGTTTCCGGCCGAGACACCGACCCGGATCGCTGCGATCGCCTCAGGACTCTGGCAGAGAAGGTCGATTCACAGCGCAACACCTCCTTCGTCGCATTCGGCATTGCCGGGGCAGCAGTTGCGGCCACGCTCGGCTACCTGCTCTGGCCGACCGATGACAAGCCATCGGCGCAGGTCAGGCCTGGTCTCGACGTGGGCGCACAGCACGGCCTCGTGTCCCTTTCAGGCAGGTTCTGATGACGCCGTGGTCGGAGACTCGCTCATGAATCCACTTCGTGCGGCTGCTGTCCTGACGGGCTCGGCGGTGTTCGCCTTGATCGCGCAGGTCGCCTGTTCGAGCTACTCCGACGACTGCCGTCATACCAACACCTGTGAGCCGAGCGACAACGCCGACAACACGGGCGCGACGGGCGGCTTCGGGAACGGCGGCGGAAGCGAGGCCAACAGCCCCGCTCGCTCGTGTGATCCCACCAGGACGCCGCATCAAGACGCGTGCGTGATTGGCGACTCGTATGCGGTATTCGTATCGCCGAAGGGGAGCGATTCGACCGATGCCGGCACGAAAAGCAAGCCCTTGAAAACCATCGCCGTGGCCCTGGCCCGCGCCCATGCCGACCACAAGCGCGTCTACCTGTGCGGTGACGCGGGGCCGTTCACCGAGGACGTGACCATCGACGCGAGTCTCGACGGGACGGAGATCTACGGCGGGTTCAGGTGCGACGGCTTCGAATACGCCGCCGGCGCGCACACCCAAATCATCTCCCGGTCCAGCGCGGCCTGGAAAGTTGCGGGGCTCGCCCTGGGGCTACACTTGGAGGACCTCCAGATCACGGCCGCTGACGCGACGGCTCCCGGCGCGTCTAGCTTCGGGATGATGATCAGCGACTCGGCCAACGTCGTACTGAGGCGGGTGCTGGTTCAGGCTGGCGCCGCCGGGGATGGCGCAGCTGGCTCGAAGGGATCGGCTGGGCTCGCCGGAGAAACGACGCTGGGCCCCGTGCAGCGGGGGTTGGCGCCCAATTGCGACGGCACGGCATCGACGAACGTGGGAGGCCGCTGGGCTGAAGCCAACTCGTGTGGCTCTCGAGGCGGAGACGGAGGTTCGGCTGACGGCGGCAACGGCACTTCCGGCCTGCCCAGAGGCAGCTTCAACGGCGGGGCTGGTTCGACCTCGGGCGCAGGGCAGACAGGTGGTGCTGGCGCGACGGGGGCCATGGGGGCGTCGGGAGCCTGGGCGGACGAGCAGGGTACGCTGACCGCGACGGGCTTCACTCCGGCAGACGGGAAGGCCGGCTCCGCGGGATCGGCAGGCCAAGGCGGAGGGGGTGGCGGTGCATCCACGGGCCGCGGCGACTGCCTCGGGGCCAGCGGGGGTGTCGGCGGCATGGGCGGCTGCGGCGGCGACGGAGGCAGAGGCGGCGGCGGCGGCGGCGCGAGCATCGGGATCCTGATGTCGCAGAGCAACGTCACCCTCGAAGACTCGACCGTTTCCTCAGGCAAGGGCGGCGACGGCGGCAAGGGCGGCGACGGCGGGCCAGGTGGCGCGGGCGGCCCAGGCGCTCCGGGCGGAGGCGCAGCTTCGGACGTGAGCGCGGGCGGCAACGGCGGACCGGGCGGAACAGGCGGCACCGGAGGGCCCGGTTCAGGCGGCACCGGAGGGCCCAGCTACGCGCTGGCCTACGCTGGAGACGCCCCGGTCGTACGGGCCAATGTCAGCTTCACGACTGAAGCAGGAGGACTTGCTGGCCCGGGCGGCGTATCGGGCAGTATCGTGGGCACTGCTGGCGCAGAAGGCGCGAGCGCCCAGCAGCTAGAAATACTGCTGTAGGCCTGCTACTTGTAGCCCACCGTAATCGGTATCGAGAACGACACGGCGTCCGGCTGCGGACCGAAGTTCATGGCTCGCGCTGCAGCCAGGATACACCTGCCACCGGCCGTGGAGGCGAGCGAGGCTGGATTGAGGCCAACACGCTCCACGGCTCCACTCCGGTCCACGCTGAAGCTGACGCTCAGTCTCGCGCCGAGCTCTTGCTGGTGCATGGCGAGGCAGCTGCGGACCGGCCCCATCTGCCGATTGAAGGCTCTGGTCAAAGCCGCGGCGTCTGGCCCGCCGCCTCTGGACGCAGCGATGCGGAGCGCTTTCTTTGCGGGATCAGCACCGCTCGGGGCCGAGCTGGCGGGAGGCGCTGGGGGAGCCCGGTCGGGCGGTGGCGCTGGCGCCGATTGAGGGGCGGAGGCAGCCGGTGGGCGCTGCGAGGCGACGGCTTCCGGCGTGTGCTCCTTTTCCACGACCAGGTAGCGCGCAGGTGGCGCCGCGGACGGCGTCCTGGTCACCAGCAGGGCACCGACGCCCACCACGGCCAGCGTCAGCGCCGCCATCGCAGCGATCAGCGCGGTCTGCCCAGCGGGGCGCCGCGGCCGCAGAGTAGCGCCCGACGCGCGAGCGCGCGCGGAGGCGATGAACTCGCGGTGGATCGCCCCAGGCCGCTGGGTGGGCAGCGACGCCGCGCGTGACGGCGCGACCTCGCGCCAGGCCGCATCACGCGCGCTCAAGGCTTCGTACCCCATCTGGACCGCCATATGATCGTCGGCGAAGTCACGTTGGATGCTTGCTCGGAAATCCTGCTCACTATCCACTAGCGAGGACGGTCGGAGCTCCTGCAGCGCCCTGGCCAGGTCCAGCGCCGAAGCGAAGCGGTCGGCCGGGTCCTTCGCCATGGCGCGGCTGAGCACTTCACTCAGCTCGGCTGGCGCGTCTGATCTCAGCTCGTGGATGGGCGGGGGCATTCGCGTGAGGATGTTCCTGACCGTGTCGGCAACCGCCACGCCGCGGAACGGATGGGACCCTGCCAGCATCTGGTGGAGGACCACCGCCGCCGAGTACAGGTCACTCTTGGCAGAAGGCTCCTCGCCCTGCAAGAGCTCGGGCGGCGCGTAGCCGATCTTCCCCTTGAAGGCCGCTTCCTGGGTCTTGTACTCGGAGGGATCCCCCGTGATCCGCGCGATGCCGAAATCGGTGATTTTGACGTGACCTTCGACATCAACCATGATGTTCCCGGGCGATACGTCCCGGTGCACGATCATGAGCGCCGTGCCGTCGCTTCTTCTGGCGGTATGGGCGTGGTGAAGCCCCTCGAGCACGCGCGTCGTGATGTAGATGCCATGCTCGACGCTGACCGTTCTTTTGACCGCATCCAAGTACGAACACCAGCGAGCGACATCGTAGCCGTGCACGTACTCCAGCACCATGATTTTGGCGCCGGCGTCGTCCCCGAAGTCGAGCACGCCGACGATGGATGGATGGCGCAGGTTGGACAGGATGTGCGCCTCGCGCACGAACATCTTGGTACTCTCCGGATCTGCCAGCAGATCCGCCAGCATGCGTTTGATGACGACCGGCCGTGCGAATCCCGCCGACCCCTCGGTGCGCCCCAGGTACACGGCGCCCATTCCGCCCTTGGCGAGCTTGCGCACGACCCGGTAGCGTCCGAGCACCAGGCAGCCCAGCAACGGGTCGGCCGGGTCGGAAATCATCGCTCGACCCCCGACGCTCGTCGCAGGTACAGATCGCTCCC
Organism: Polyangiaceae bacterium; assembly: GCA_016929495.1. Classification (GTDB taxonomy): domain Bacteria; phylum Myxococcota_A; class Polyangia; order Polyangiales; family Polyangiaceae; genus JAFGIS01. The sequence continues at coordinate 17,546 of JAFGIS010000505.1, forward strand.
GCGGCGGGGGTGCTGGAAACGGATGAGCAAGACGCGGTCGCCCGCGGTGGCCGGTCCGGAGAAGCGACGCACGTCGTCGACGGGAAGCTCTCGGTCGCCGACGAAGACGCGCCAGTCGGGCAGTGCGGAACCGGAGACGGTCACGCTCGCTCCGGGAGCAAATCCCCCGTCGCTGGGAGAGTTGATGCTGGCCTTGGGGGCCGCTGGATCGAAACGCACGACCACGGTGGCAGGACGAGATTGTGCGCTGCCGGTCTGGAAGGTCAAGACATGGCGCCCCTCGACCACAGCGCCGGAACGGAAGGTGTACTCCGGCTGCGCAGTGGTCAGCGATCGCGTGCCGGACGGGGATTGGTGCACCAGCACGTAGCTCGAGGCCTTGGGGGGATGCGGCCAGCGCACGAGGACCGTGGGCAACCTGTTCTGATACAGGACCGTGTAGGCCCGGCCGTCGGTGTCCACGAACGTAGACGGCGCACCGGCTGCCAGGGGTGCCGTGCCCGCGTCGTGGATGACGGCGACGCTTCCCTGGGCCGCGACCGGCCCCTCTACGCCGCTCTCGTCCAGACATCGCACGCGATACAGGCTCGCCCCACTCGGGACTCGGAGATTGGCCTGTCCGGTCGCCACGGCTGCGTCGGCTACGCTCCCCCTGCGCATGAGCTCGACCATCGCTCGGGCCGGGCAGACCGAACCGAAGACGAATCCGACCGCCGTGGGTGGATTCGGGTCGTGCAGGGCAAGCGACCCGCCGGCATTCACGGTCACATCGAAGAACCCGATACCGCGTCCGGTGACCTTCACCTGGCCTTTGGCACCGATCGTCACCTTCTCGCCTGCGCGCAGCGTCTCCTGCCGGCCGCCGATCTTCACGACAACGATGCCCTGGCGTGCCACGATGCCGACCAGGCGCTGGTGATCCAGCTTCACCTCGGCCACGCTCTTGGTCTGGCTACCCCGTGCCACGACGCTCCCGTCCGCGACGCGCAGCCCCACGTCGGTGCCATCCGCCGTGAGCACCGTGCTGCCAGACACGAGTGAAACGAAACGGTCGGGGCTGCCTCCAATCGCGTACTGACCGGGACCTCCGAGCCGTGCTGTCTGTCTACCGCCCTGGACTTCGGCGTTGGCTCCGCTCGCAAGCCGGAGCTCGCTGCCCGGAGCGACGCGCACATCGCCCGAATCGAGCCTGCTCCAAGCCTTGTCGCCGGGGGCCTTGAGGCTCGTCCCAGGGCCCTCGACCTTCACGACGAGTTGGCCGAAGTCGACCAGCGGCTTGGCCACGGCCTCGACGGGCGCTGTGGGAGCACCGCTCGGCACGCTCGCCGCCTCTTCGCCGAAGCGTTCGAGTACGGCCAGCCCGACTCCGATTTCGATGCCCTGTCCTGCGTGCAGCGTTTCGGTCTGCTTGCCCGCCGCTTCGAGACGCGCCTTGCCCACGCGCACGAACAGTCGCAGTCCCTTCTTGCCGGACCCTACCTGGACGATGCTCCCCGGATCGATGCGCGCCAGGCCCATCTGGGTTCGCAGAAGGAGCTCCGCGCCACCGGCCTCGATCGTCACGGAGCCGGCCTGCACGTCGAGACCGCGCTCTCGCCTGTTCGGCGGTGTGGGCGAGAACCGAACGACGGTACTCTCTTCCAGCAGGAGCATCGTGCCGTCGTCGAGCAAGACGGCCGCGGCCGCTTTCGGGCCGGTGCGCACCCCGTCTCCCACCGAGAACTCGCTGCCAACGGGAGCCGGCAGCCATTGGCCCGGCTTTGCGGCATGGTCGCGTGAGACCGGACCGTCTTCGTGCTTGAGCTCGGCGATCACGACCCGCGAGCAGCCCCATCGACTGCACGCCGGCACAAACGCCAGCAGGAGCGCGAGGCTCCACAGGAGGGCCTTCGGTGCGCGAGTCACGCTGTTGTGGAAATCACCGCGCTGGGCCCTCATCTTCTGCGCCGTTCGGTCGGTGTCGAAGCGGCCGTCCTGTGACCCGCGAGCCGCTTCGAGTCCCGTCACTCATTGACTGGAACACAAAACGACGACGACGACGGAGATCTTTAGACGCGTCGTGGGCTGTTGCCCTCGGCTCCGAGACCGGGCACATACCTGGACCCACATGGTACCCCACTGCGCTCGCTGCCGCCGGAGGCAGCGGCCCGCGCCGGGCCTGCGCTACAGTGAGCCATGCCTCCGACCCGAGCAGTCTTCGCCCTGTTGGTCTGTTCGGGTCTGCTCGGGTGCACGCGCAAGCCGCAGACTCACGAGTCGACAGCTCCAGGCCGCGGCGCTTCGTCGCGCTCAGCGGTGTCTGCGGAGCCTGTGTCGACACCGTCCGACGCGGGAGCCGAGGCAGCGCCCTCCGCTGCGGCCGCCCCCGCGCAAATCGATCCCGATGGGGATGACGACCCGACCTCCACTGGAGAGGGAACCCTGCCGCAACGGGCGCACTTCGAAAAAGTCGGCAGGCCGCCGCTGGCCCTGCGTCAAATCTGCGATCTGACCCCGCTCGGCGACGCCCTGTACGCGGCGCACGCCCTACAGCCGCTCGGCGCCGACGGAGCGACGATAAGCCGATACCAGCCGGCCGAAGAGGACAAGCCTTTCACCGTCGCGTTCGACTGGAATCGGCCGGGTGAGCCTGCCAAGGGTGGCGGAGCAGGCCAGGGTTTCTTGCGCATCCACTTGATCGGTGGCCGACTGTTCGTGCCAGATGCCGATCCACCGTACAACGGTTTTGGCATCGCGGATTTCGGGACAGAAGGCTACGTCTTCCTGTCCGGACCGGGCGGCAATTTCGCGCCAGCGCGCCGCCCCAAGCACCGCCCGCCAGGCTTTCCGAGCCTCGATGGCCAGCCCGGAGCCGCCGTACTGCCGCGCGCCTACCATGTGCTCGACGTAATCCGCTACCGAGGGCGGCTCTACGCATCCACCGGATCGGTTCCTCCCAAGGAGCACGCGTGGCGAGGCCCGTCGCCGGGAGCGCTGCACGTGGCCAACGCCGACCTGTCACGCTGGAGCTACGAGGTCGACTACCCGTACCCGTGGGGCAACGGCGTGTGGCGGCTCACGTTCATGGTGCGCTTCAAAGACCGCCTGTACGTCGGAATCCAAGACTACGACGGCCGCGAACCGAACGACTTCCTCATGCTGACGCCCGCGGCGGATTCGTCCGCGCTGACGCACGAAGACGTCCATCCCGTCCGCGTCACCCAAGACGGCGCCGCGCAGACGCTGCGCTGGTACACCGACCGCGGCAAGCTCTACTGGATCGCATGGGGCCGCGACGGCGTGTGGCTGCGCGTCACCGCCGACGGAGACCACTGGACGCCGATCACGCTGCCGCCGGATCTCGGCGCGCCCACGGACATCACGCGCTTCCGCGACAGCCTCGTGGTGCTCACCGAGCGCGCGCTGATCAAGCTCGACGCCCAGGGCCCGACGGTGATCGCGACCGTGGACGAGAAGAAGTCTCCGTTCGAGCTCAGGGACACGATGTGCGCAGCGCCGCTCGGCGTGCTGAACAACGAGCTGTACGCCGGGGGGCAGAGGAAGGGGGCGCTGTACAGGCTGGTGGGGGACGACGGCTGACGCCGGCTACAGTCGATCCCACGCGATGGCCCGCACGCGATCGGTGAGCTGCTGTGGCTCGGGGCAACGGCACACCAGCAGGCCGCGGCGAGCGCGCGCGAGGTATTCGTCCAAGGACTTCTTCAGGTGCCGGGCGTCCGCAGGACGCGGCCGCTGCGTTCACCTCACCTCGATCGGAACTGCTCTTCGGGGAATAGGACAGTCAGCAGACCGAGCGCCAAGAAAGCGCCCCCAACGAAGATGGCCACCCAGTTGCCCAGGCTGAAGCTCGCGTTGGGGTTGGCGTTCGGAGCGATTCGACGATAGGTTTCGTTGATCGTGTCTTGTACCGGAATCAACGGCAGGAATGAGAGCATTGAGACCAGCCAGAACGGATCCGGCAAACGATACAGAAGGCTGAGGATGATGAAGCCCCACGCCGAAGACTGAACTTGGAAGCTCGGCTTGACGCCGGCATACGCGGCGGCAAGCTTCACGTCGCGCAGGAGCGCGTGGGTGAAAAACACGGCGAAGATCGCCCGGGGGAGCGGCCAGATATCCGAGTGGATGCTGTCCTTGGTCAGCTTCCAGTGCTTGTAGAACCAATAGACCTCGTAGAGGCCGAACGTAGCCAGACACATCACGATGAATTTCGTGCGAGACACGAGGAAGAAGCGCGCCTCTTGAGGGAGAGCGCGGTCGAGATGGGGTTCGTCGTGTGCTGGCGGCGCAAAGGGGTTCAAGTCGGCCACGACTTGTGCAGGATAGCAGACATGCCCGAAGCTGTGAATCGCCCGGCTATTCTCGTGGGCCGCTCAGCCCGCCGTAGCGATGGGCCCAAGACTCTGGGTCCCCAAGTTCTGACGGACGCAGTCCGGCAGCCAACTTGGGGCATGACCAAAGGTCGACAGAGAGTCTGGGGATTGTAGTCCCCCGCCTGCCGCTGTTCCGTTGCGGAGAGCAACGGGTCACCGCTCGAGCCTTTGGCCGCGGACAGGTCGAAGGCTTTGTTGGTCAAGCCACTGCCTCGCTGGGGCATCACCTCGAGCACAGGCCCCTGCGCAACCGTTCCCGCGCCTGGTCCGAGTCGTCGAATCGCGAAAACGCCAGGCGCAGGTGCCGATCCGGGCCCGGACAGCCCGGGTGGCGAAACGCGCGCTCCGGCACACCGAGTACCCCAAGGGCGGCGGCCCGCCGTACCAGGGCCGTTGCATCGCCCCGTGCGTCGAGCCACAGGAAGAAGCCTCCCCCGGGCGCTCGTGCGTCGTAGCCGATCGTTCGGCACGCTTGCTCCAAAGCGCGGGCGCGCCGGGCGTACGCTTGCCGCAGCCGGCCCAGATGCGCTTCCCAGTCGAGCCGCTGCAATAGCCCATACGCCAAATGCTGAGCCAGAGTCCCTGCCTGCAGACTCGACGCCTGGAGCAGCCGGACCAGCGGCTCGACGAGCTCTCGGGGTGCGACCATCCAGCCTATTCGGAGGCCGGGGCACAGAGTCTTGGAGAACGTGCCGAGCAGGATCCCGCGGGTCGGGAGCCCCGCACAGAGCGGCCGCGCGGGCTCAGCGTCGAAGGCGAGATCGCCGTACGCGTCGTCTTCGATGACCAGCGCGCCGCACTGCTCGGCGAAGCGCACCAGCTCGCAACACTGCTCTTGGCTCGCGGTGCGGCCGGTGGGATTCTGATGGTTCGGGATGACGTAGAGCGCCCCGAAGCGCCGACCGCGGAGCGCGTCGAGCTCCCAGCCGTCCGTGGTGACGGGCAGCGCCACCACGGGCGCCTCGGCCAAGGCGAAGGCCTGCTCGGCTCCAGGATAACCTGGCTGCTCGAGCGCCACCGGTTGCGTGCGGCTCGTGAGCAAGGCCGCCGCCGTGTACAGCGCCTGCTGCGAGCCATGGCTAAGCAGCACCTGATCCGAGCTCACGGTGCAGCCCCGCCGTCGGAGCCTCTCCGCGACAAAGACACGGAGCGGCTCGAGCCCTTCGGTGGGCGCATACTGCAGCGAATGGTCCGCGCCGCGTACCACGACCTCTTCGGCGACGGCCGCGAGTTCGTCGCTGGGAAACAGCGCTGGATCAGGCCAACCGCCGCCGAGATCGAGGACGGGTCCGCTGCGGTGCCCGGACAGGAGCGCCCGAATCGGCGAGCCGGGCAAGGCGCTGGCGCGATCGGACAGGGCGTGGAACTCGGGAACGGGCTGGGCCATGAACGAACCCTGCCTCGGACCTGCTATTGCTTCCAATGATACGTTTGCATACGTTCCATTCATGCTGTGCATAATGGAGGCTTCGCATGGAACTGCGTGACCTGACCTATTTCCTCGCCTGCCTCGACGAAGGACACCTGACGCGGGCCTCGCGGCGTTTGCATGTCGCGCAACCGACGCTCAGCCACGCCCTGGCTCGTCTGGAGGCGGAAGCGGGCGAACGGCTGCTCGAGCGTCCACGCACGGGACGACCGAGGCTCAGCGCCACACCCGCCGGCAAGCTGCTCGCAGAGCGAGCACGGCGCGCCGTGGCCGAGGTGCAGGCGTTCTCCGATGACCTTGCGGCTCTGCGCGGTGTGTTGCGCGGCGAGGTCCGGATCGGGTCGATGCAAACGTTGAACTCGACTCTCGTACCGAAGCCCTTGGCGCGGTTCGCTCTGGATCACCCACAAGTTCAAATGAGTCTTCACACCTTGGCTGCAGAAGACATACCCGCGGCCTTGGCCGAAGGTCGCATCGACGTGGGACTCATCGCGGGAGCGCCCACCCAAGTGCTCGGACAGCTCGAGGCGCGGCGGCTCTGCAGCGAGGAGCTCGTCGCCATCATGCGTCACGACGATCCCTTGGCCAAACCTCGGTCGCTGCCGCTCCGTCGACTCGCCGACCGCGCCTTCGTCATGGTGCTACCGGGGACGTTCACCCATGGGCTCATCGTGGAGGCCTGCCGCAAGGCGGGCTTCGTGCCCAAGGTCCTGCTGCGGCTCGAGTCGGGCGAGGCGATACGTGAGGTCGTGCGCGCCGGGCTCGGTCTCACGGTCCTGCCGGCGGGCTATCTGGCAGAGCGCGATCCAACGCTCTGCGCCGTGCGCCTGACGCATCCAACGCCGAAACGCGACGTGCATGTGGCGTGGGACGAGCGCACGCGACCGTCTGCGGCCACGCTAGCGTTCGTGGACGCGTTGAAGAGGGCGGCGGCGGGGTAACCACGGAGCCGCCGTTCGCGCCTCGCTTCGGACCCCGCGAGCCACCATGGGTCTCCGTAGAAAGGCCGGATGTCCATGAGCATGCCAGAGCATCGAGCGACGCGAGAGAGCCGAATAGCCTGCCGCGTCTTGTGCGCCCAGAGCCGAACCCGACGACAGGTGGTACGCTCTCGGCCATGGCCAAGGATCGCCCCTGCCCGAACATGCGAAGATCCGCTGTCGATGGCCCCGACCAGTGCGTCCAGCAATGGGCCCAGCTCCTGGATTCGATCCCCTTCTACGTTCTGCTCGTCGACGACCAGCACCAGATCGTGGCCTGGAATCGGGCCATGCGCGACAAGTACGGGATCGACGACCCCAGCGGCGCCTACTGTCCCAGACTGATACACGGCACGGACGGAGTCCACGAAGGCTGTCCGCTCGAGCAGGCCGTGGTCGACAGCGGCGCGGTCGAGAAGGAGATCTACGACCCGGCCGAAGATCATTGGCTGATTTCGGCCGTCTACCCGACGACCGCGAAGAGCAACCAAGGTCGACCGCTCTTTCTGCATTTCACCCGTGACATCACGGCCGAGAAACGCGCTTCGCTCGCGCTCGAGCTCAGCCTCGAACACCACAAGGCGATTGGGCAGCTGCTCCAGAGGCTCAGCGTATGCCCGTCGCCGGACCAGACGCTCGAAGAGCTCGTGGAGCTCACGTTGGGGCTATCCTGGATGAAGGCGACCTGCGGCGCGGCCGCGTTTCTGGTGCGCGACGGACACCTGGAGCTCGTCCGAGGCAGGAGTCTCCCCGACACGGTGAACCAGCGCTGTTCCCGCGTGGCTCTGGGCGAGTGCGTGTGTGGCCAGGTAGCGCTCACGGCACAATCAGCGTTCGTTTCGTCGCATTCGCCGGGGGCGGCCCCGCTCGCTCCGGCTGAGTCCGACGACCACGGCCACGCGGCACTGCCGCTCGTGTACGAGGGGAACGTCCTCGGTGTGGTCAACTTCTATCTCGGTTCCGGCACGACGCTGAACGAGCCGCAGCGCGCCTACCTCGTCGCGGCGGCCGGGGTCACTGCCGCGGCACTGGCCCAGCAGCTCACTCGACAGCAGGCGCGTGAAGCGCAGGCCCGGGCGACCGAGCTCGAGCGGAGTCTGCTCAAGCAGGTGATCGCCAGCCAGGAGGAGGAGCGCAGACGCGTCGCCCGCGAACTGCACGATGACCTCGGCCAGGCGCTCTCGGCTCTTCTGCTCGACGTGAAAGCGGGCAGCGGACAAGTGCCGGGCAACGTGGAGCTGTGCCACAGGCTGGAAACGGAGGTACGCGAGCTGATCTCGAAGGTCTATCAACTGGCCTGGGATCTGCGGCCGGCGATCCTCGACGATTTCGGGCTCGACTCCGCGCTCTCTCGACATATCAACAAGGTGAGCGGGCGAACGGGGCTTGCTATCGACTACGAGTTCATAGGCCCTCAATCCCCGGATTCGAGGCTCCCTCCGGAAGTCGAGGTCGTGCTTTACCGGGTGACGCAGGAGGCTCTGAACAACGTCGTGCGCCATGCCAGCGCCACGCGGGTGAGTGTGATCGTGCTGTGCCACACCGATTCGGTGGTGCTCATGGTCGAAGACGACGGAAGGGGTTTCGATCCAGAGGCCACCGCAGACTCCGGCGCTCAATCGGGTCTAGGAATCACCGGAATGCGCGAACGCGTCGGTCTGCTCAAGGGCGAGCTGGTGCTCGAGTCGGCGCCCGGCGTCGGAACGTCGGTGAAGGCGACCATACCGCTCGCTGGATAGCCACGGGGTCTCGTTGCCTCCGTAGGGAGTACTGACTCTTTCGTCGGACGTTGGGCGCGAACACGGAGCGTGTGCGGATGGCCCCCGATGGGTTCGAGGCCCGTCGTTGCGTAGTCTATGGGGTGCTGCGGGCAGCGTCCCGCGCGGGATGGTGAGCCACGAAAGCCAAGTGCGAGGTCGAGCCCATGAATAGACTGTTGTTGAGACTCGGTAGCCTCTTGCTACCGGCATGGATAGCCGTAGGCATGGTCGCGTGCGGAGGCGACGGATCCCAAGGCGCAACCGGACCGCAAGGTGACGCGGGACCGCAGGGCGACGCGGGACCGCAAGGGGAGAAGGGCGCAAAGGGTTCCAAGGGCGACACGGGCGAGCAAGGCGCTCAGGGCGACAAGGGCGACACGGGCGACGCCGGGCCCGAAGGCGAGCAAGGAGAACAAGGCCCGCAGGGTGCAAAGGGCGACACCGGCGCGCAGGGTGAGAAGGGCGACACGGGCGACGCCGGACCCCAAGGCGAGCAAGGAGAACAGGGACCGCAGGGCGAACAGGGAGACACCGGCGCGCAGGGTGAGAAGGGCGACACGGGCGACACCGGGCCCCAAGGCGAGCAAGGAGAACAAGGCCCGCAAGGCGAACAGGGAGACACCGGCGAGCAAGGCCCGCAGGGCGAGAAAGGCGACACGGGCGACGCCGGGCCCCAAGGCGAGCAAGGTCCCCAGGGTGAGCAGGGAGAACAAGGCCCGCCCGGCGAACAGGGCATCAGCTCGGCCCTGCTCAGCGGTACGGTCACGAACGGCGCGGCAAAGGTGGCGCTCGAGGGGGCAACGGTCTCGTTCGTACCGTCCGTGGTCTCTTCGACCACGACCGACAGCACCGGCGCGTTCAGCGTCGAGCTACCCATCGGCATCTACACGATCGCCGTGTCGGCCGACGGCTTTGCCGACCTGTCCGAGGACGTCTCGCTCGTCGCGGGCCATGACGTGTCGCTCGACCTGGCGTTGAGCCCGGTGAGTCTCGTGGCGGTGTCGGCTGACGACGCGAGCGGGGCACCGGGAGAAACGGTCGACCTCGAGGCTACGCTGGACATCAAGGATGGCAGCACAGGCGCCACGTATTCCTGGAAGCAGATATCCGGACCCGAGGTCGCGATCTCGGGCGCGGACACGGCCACGCCGCAAGTCACGCTCCCGGACGCCGAGACGACCATCGCCGCGCTGGTTGCCTCTGCCCAGGCGCCGGACCGTCTCATGGTCGTGGGCGTGAACCCGTATGCTCTCGAAGAGGCGGACACGGCCGTCGTTCGCGTGACGGTGACGACGTCCAGCGGCAAGTACACCCGGGACGTGACGCTCACGAGCGAGCTCGGGCTTGCCGTTACGAATGGACTCGAGAACGTCCCCCGAGGCGTGCCCCAGCTCCTGCAAGCGCCCGAAAACGAAGCCGGGTACGCCTGGACAATCACCGCCAGACCCACGGGGTCCACGGCGACTCTGGCCCACGCTGACACGCGCTGGCCCGTCATCGTGCCCGACGTCATCGGGCGCTACGACATCCAGGAGAGCACCAGCGGCGGTACGCTCACCTTGGTTGCCGGCCTCTGGGTGGGCGCGATCGCAGGGCTGGACCCCGCGGACGGCAAGCCGATCGGCAAAGACGACTGCATCTACTGCCATGACGACCACATTGCTCCGGACAAGTTCACCACCTGGCGCCAGACGGGGCATGCTGAGATCTTCAGCCAGAACATCGACAATCCGTCGGGTCACTGGAGCACCTCGTGCGCTTCGTGCCACACCGTGGGCTACGACATCGGCAACAACAACGGCTTCGACGATCGCATGGCCCAGGAGGGCTGGACGGTGCCGCACGGGGCCGTCGGCAACTACGCGGCCATGTTCAAGGACTACCCGGACACCGCGGCGCTGGGCAACGTTCAATGCGAGAGCTGTCACGGGCCGAACGGCAGCATCGCCCACCACCCCTCCGAAGCGAACCAGGAGCTTTCTGAAACGCGCGTGAGCGTGTCCGCAGAACTGTGCGGCGCGTGCCACGGCGAGCCGCTGCGTCACGGACGCTTCCAGCAGTGGCAAGAGTCGGGACACGCCAACTTCGAGCTCGCGGTGGCGGAAGGCCCCTCCAACCACTGCGGGCGCTGCCACAGCGCACAGGGGTTCTTGGCCTGGCTCGACCAGGGCGACCTGACGCTCAGGATACAGGGGGCCAGCGGCAACGCCACGGCCGACGAGCTGGCAGCTCTCGGGATGACCGAAGAGAGTGTGCAGCCGCAGACGTGCACGGCCTGCCACGATCCCCACGAGCAGGGTGCGACCTCCGGCGAGCCGAACACGGCGACCGTGCGCGTGAGCGGCAACACGGCCCTGTTGCCGGCCGGGTTCAAGGCGACCGGCGTCGGCCATGGCGCGCTCTGTATCACCTGCCACAACACGCGCAACGGAACGCACAACGACGAGACCACGCCGTCGGCGACGTCGTACTCAGCCCCGCACGTGGCAGCGCAGGGCGATGTGCTCATGGGTGAGAACGCCTACTTCGTCACGCCCGGCTCGCGAGGAGCGCACTCCTACATCACCAACACGTGCGCCAATTGCCACATGGAGCTCGCGGATCCGCCTGCGGAGTACAGCTATCAGCTCTCCGGGACGAATCACTCCTTCGAGGCGGACTTGAGCATCTGCGGTGACTGCCACGGCAACTTCGACGGTGGTAGCCTGCAGACGGTCACCGAAGCTTCCCTGCAAGAGCTCGCTGCGGCGCTCGGCGCTGCCGCCAAGGACAAGCTGACCGGACTCGGGGTCGTACACGTCCGCGCGTACGACCCGGCCACCGACCTGTACTCCTCGTCGGACTCTGCGGTGGCCAACGTCGAGCTCGACCTCACGGACACGCCCATCGCGAGCGTTGCGGTCGGCGAAGCCCACGGTCAGGCTGCCCTGACGCTCACACTCGACAGCGACACTCCGGTCTCGATCACATGGACCGATGAAAGCGAGACGGAGACCTCCGAAGTTGCCGTGCAGCTGGGATCGCTCTACACGGACGACACCGGAGCCCAGGGCACCCGCGTCTACAGCACGAACGGAAGCCTCTTCAGAGGCATTTGGAATCTGCTCTTGCTCGAGGGCGACGGAAGCCTGGGCGTGCACAACCCGAGCTTCTTCAACGAAGTCATCAACAAAACGCTGCTCGAGGACCTCTCTTCGTAGGGCCCCAACCAGAGCGTAATTGCCAGCCACGTCACGCGCGCTCGCTTTGCGGATACGGGCTCGACTCTGGGCCTGGGCGCGCGGACTGCTACCGCGACGCAAGCTCGTCGGCCTGGCACTGCTGCTGCTGGTGCCGGCGAGCGCGGTGGCGGCGCTGAGAACGTACCGCTACTTCACCCAGGACCGGTCGTTCTGCGTCTCGTGCCACCACGACTCGCGCATGCACCTTCGCGAGAGCTCCCACGCCTCGCTTCCCTGCGCCAGCTGCCACAGCGTCAAGTTCAAGTCGAGCGCGGCGCAGTACTTCGCTACGAAGTTCGAGGGTAGCCAAGCGACCGTCCCGCACGCCGCAGCGGACCGTTCGCGCTGCGAGGCGTGCCATCTGCGCAATCCGCAGGGTGTGCTCCCGATCGCACAGACCGTCGGTCACAAGCTGCATGTCCTGGGCAAGCCGCGGCTGATGTGTACCGAGTGCCACGGGGGTACGAGGCACATCGAAAGCCCCAACCCCGCCGCGTGCCCCCGCTGTCACCGGGACGTGCGCGTGCGAGACCCGGCCATGGCCAAGGTTCCGTGCGTGGCGTGCCATAGCTTCCTCGCGCGAGCGACCACGGGCGGGCCGGAGGTCGTCAACGATTGCCAGCGCTGCCACGGCGGGAATGGCGGCGCCAGCTCGCTGACGCGATTCAGCGACAGACTCCCGGCCAGCGTGGTCGGCCCCGATTCCGTGCACGGCAATGTGAACGCTTGCCGCCTGTGCCACAATCCGCACTCTGCGGATCCGGCCAAGCAACTGAGCGGGAAGGATTGTGGTCGCTGTCACGGGAGGATCGCGCGCGAGCGCGAGCTCGGCGGCGACCCCGCACACGACACGTGCGAGACCTGTCACGCCGTCCACGGCCCGAGACCGGATCTCGACAACGGCTGTGCCCGATGCCACGCCGACAGAGCGCCTTCGGAACGAAAGACAACGCTGGCCGACACGCACCAGCCCAAGGCCCGGTGCACCAGCTGCCACTTGCCGCACCAGTTCAACGCGTCTCGTGACGCGTGCAGCGGCTGCCACGAGCCCGAAGCCGAGCTCGTCGCTGCTTCCAAAGCGAGCGGCCACAACAACTGCGCGGCGTGCCACAAGGGACACGCCGCGGAGCGCCCGGCGGCCGCTTGTGGGGGATGCCACGCCGCACAGCAGGGCCACGCGCACCAGCAGTGCACCACGTGCCACGAGCCGCACCGCGACCGGTCAGCCACCAAGACGTGCCCGTCGTGTCACGCCCGAGAAAACGAGGTCCTCGCTCACTCCGGTGCGGCCAAGGGGCACGCACGCTGCCAGTCATGCCACCAGCCGCATGCGCCGCGAGCGGCGCTGGGTGCGTGCCCGTCGTGTCATCAGCCCGAAGCGAACGCGGCGCAGAGTGCGCCCGCAGCGCAGCACCAGCGCTGTCCCTCTTGTCATCAAAGCCACGCATTCGCGGCCAGCACCAACACCTGCCGGGGATGCCACAAGACGGACAGCTTGGGCTCCCACAGCCAGGAGTGTACCGAGTGCCACAGCGTGCACGGGCCGCCTGGCGGCGCGCAGGTGGACTGCACCTCGTGCCACGGCGACATTCCGCGCTCGGCCGGAAAACATGAGGCGTGCCGCTCGTGCCATACGCCGCACCGGTCTCAGAAGGGGGAGCCGGCCTGCGCCGCCTGCCACCAGGGCCAGACTGCAGGCGCTCTGGCCTGGAAGCCCGCAGAACACAACGCCTGCCCGAGCTGCCACCAAGAGCATCAGCCCGAGCGAGAGAAGCGCTGTGGACAGTGCCATGCGGCCCAGTCGCGAGAGGTCGCAGCGTCCAAGCACAAGTGCTCGTCGTGTCACGACCAGCACCGCGAACCGGTCCAGTGGTGGGCCACTTGTCAGAAATGCCATGGCGCCCAGGCCGCCGGGGCAAGGACTCGCGGCCCGACGCACTCGGCGTGTGCTTCATGCCACGAGCCGCACACCGCGAAGAGCCCCGACTGCCGCAGCTGTCATCGCAAGCTGCCCGGAATGCACGCCGGACGAGGCCATACTCAGTGCAGTCGCTGTCACGACACGCACGCCGTCCGCAGGCTCGCTCGTGCGGACTGCATTGCGTGCCATGCCGACCGCGTCCAGCACTTCCCGAAGGCGAACCAATGCTCGTCGTGTCACTTGTTCAAGTAGCACTACTGATGGCACGCGGCGCAGCTCTGGAGGGGCCCGCGCCCGGCCTGGTGACACTCGTGGCAGAGCACACGTTCGTGCGCGGCGATGTCCACCCCGGCCTCGAGCTCCCAGGGGTGCCAGTGCTTGGCTGAAGTCCGTTCCGGGACCCCCAACGCCGTGATGGGCCCGCGCCGCGGCATCGTATGGCAGGTGCCGTCACACTGATGTGAGAGCACCTTGCCGTCCGGGGAAACGTGGCGCCCGTCGTGACAACGAAAGCACCCGGGCCAGTACCGGTGACCGAGATGGGACGGGTACGTACCCCACGTGACGTTCATGTCCGGGAAGACGGCCCGGTCGTAGATGCCGAGGAGCGCTTGCGACGCCGCGACGATGTCGGCTCGGCGCTGCTCGGCCAGGGCCGGATACTTGCTCTCGTAGAAACCGTGGACAGCCCGGGTGATCCCTTCGTGCGCGGCGCGCTGCCCGGCGTAGGGAGCCATGAGCGCGTCGACGCCGAGCTTCTTGATCCAGGGGAGCGCCTTCGGGATCAGGCCGCGAAACAGGGCCTCGTCCACGGAGCCGTCCGGTGTCGGGTACGCGTGCGTCGGCCGGTTGTGGCAATCGATGCAGTCCATCGCGTGAGGGCGCCGTCCGGCCACCTCGGCCCGCGACTTGCCGAGCGGCTGAGCGAAGTACTCGACGGTCGCGCCATCGGCGTGTTTCACCCGGACCCAGGGAATGTCGAGCTGCTTGTTGTCGCGCGTCACGAACGTGATCGCGTTGTCGATCACCATGTGCCAGTGGATGCCGGCGCTGTCGCCATGGGTCTTGCTGCCGCCGCCCGTCTTGACCGTGAGGCTGATCTGCTCCGGCGTGGCCTGCTCGTCGTAACGGAAATGAGGCAGCTGCAGCAGGGTCGCCCCGAAGAACTTCTCCGGCCAGTGACAGTGTTCGCAGGTTTCGCGCGCCGGGCGCAGATGCTGGATGGGCGCGCTGATCGGCCTGCTGTAGGTATCGAAGGCCACGGCGAACACCTGACGGACGCCGTCGATCTTCGAACGAGCATACCAGCCGGCGCCCTCACCCACATGGCACGCGACGCAGGGCACGCGCGCATGAGCCGAGTAGTTGTACGCGGTATGCTCGGGCTTCATCACCGTGTGGCATACGGTCCCGCAGAACTCGACTGACTCGGTATAGAGATAACCGTTGTAGATGGCCCAGGTGAAGACGGTGCCGAGCACCGAGCCGCCGACCAGAGCGTAGCCGAACAGCTTGCGTTGTCTCGGATCGTTCAGGTCGAGCGTGGGATAGGGCAGGTTCTGCAGCGCCTGCGCGCGTCGCCGGCGCTTGGCTTCCCAGCGCATTCCATAGAGCACGAGCAGCAGACCGAAGCCGAAGATCGCCGGAAAGACGAGGTACGTAAAAATGCCGACGTACGGGCTCGGCTGCTTCACCGTGAGCTGGCTCAACATGGCGAAGAAGATGAGCACCGCGCTGCCCGTCATGACGAGCAGGCCCAGGTGACTGACCAGGTTGCGGTACAGAGGCACTCGCCTTTCGGCTCGTTCGTCGCGATCTTCGTTCATGGCCTGGCCCTACCCCCCCAACCACAACCTCGTCAGTCCCACGAAGATCGCCGCCGCCAGCATCAGCCCGACGACCAGCGCCGCGATCCCGAACGTGTTGAACAGGTACTTCCACTGGCTCCAGTCGTCCCTGATCTCGAGCTCGTGCAGGCGGCCCTCGGCCACCAGCCGTTCGTATTGACGTGCCCGTTCGTGCTTCAGCTCTTCTTCGGTGATCCTGCCGGAGAACATGACGGTGTCGAGCGGGAACTTCTCGAACCGGAAATGGCTGTTGAAGAAATGGAAGGTCAGGATGAAGCCGGCTGCCAACAGCGCTTCCTGGCTGTGGATCACCTGAGCCAGATTGACGACCCATCCCGGTAGCACGCGACTGATCGCGGTGGGGAACCACATGACCAGACCCGAGATGCCGATGAAGGCGCTTCCCCAGAGCTCGGCGAAGTAGTCGAACTTCTCCCAATAGGTGAATTTTTCGAACTTGGGTCTGGGACCGCGACCGAAGAACCAGCGCGTGTGGTCGCGGACGTCGCGCAGATCGGCCAGGTTCGGAAGCGGCGAATCCGGCCCGAACACGAAGCCGAGCAGCGCCCGTATCCGGAACTTGCCGGAGCCGTCTCGGAAGCTCGCCCACCGGCGCCGCAGCGGCCCGACGAGGCTGGACACGTGAATCACCAGATACGACAGAGTCATGATGGCGCCGAAGCGATGGAGCTTGGCGGCCACGTGTGCCCCACCCAGCAGCTCGAAGACCGCCTGGGCCCACGGTGAGCTGTGGAATTTGAGGGGCATGCCGGTCGACACCAGGATCATGAAGCTCACGATGATGAGCAAATGGCAGAAGCGATCGACTGGCCGAAAGCGCTGGTAGAGCTTGCCCGTGCTCTCGTCGCGCGCCCTGCGCTTGTGCTCGCGGAACGCGGCCGGATCCCGCACGTACACGCGCAGGGTGCGCCCGAGCCACAGAAGCGTGTGCAAACTCCACACGGCGAACGTGGCCACGATCAGACTCGTCATGATGGCGAACGCCCAGAACAGGAGCGGGTAGTGCTGCCGGTCCGTGTAGTCGCCGTGTGCCATGAAGGCCGTGAACCGCGGGGGAGCATTCGCGTGGCACTTGCGACAGGTGCTGAGCCGGTTCTGGGACGACAACGTCGAGCGCGGGTCGGCGACCGGGCGGATCTCGTGATCCCCGTGGCAGTCGTAGCAGGCCGCCACCTTCTCGGAGCCGAGATCGTGTGCGCGACCATGGTACGTCTGCAGGTACTGCCCGAGGCGCTCGCGGTGGCACTGACCGCACAGCCGATCGCTGGCGAGCTTGAAGCCCGCTCCCGGCTCCGTGATGCGGTGCGCGGTGTGACAGTCGGCGCACGTGGGCGCCTTCGTGTCCCCCTGAGCGAGCTTCTGCCCGTGGATGCCCTGCGCGTAGTCGGCGGCGTCGCCTTGATGACACTGCCCACACGTACGCGCGAGGCGGTCGCGGTTGACGCTGGAGCGTGCATCCTCGGCCTTGAAGACCCGGTGGCCCCTGCCGTGGCAGTCGACGCACGACGGTGCGGCCACGAGCCCGTGTCGGACGAGCAGTCTGCCGTGGATGCTTTCCAGATACTGCGACTGGGCCTCCGGCCTCTTGATCCCCAGCCGACGAGCAAGCTCGGGGTTCTTGTGGCACTTGCCGCAGGTCGCCGGGAGGTTGCGCCGGGACACGGGCGACCCGGGGTCCTGCGGAGAAAGGATGTCGTGAGCGCCGTGACAGCTGACGCAACGCGCGGCGCCTGCGTTGCCGCGAGTCGACGAGCTGCCGTGGATGCTCCGGTCATAGGCTTCTGCTTCCGCGTCATGGCATGGAGCGCAGCGTGCCTGACCGAGTCTGACGCCGTTTGCATCGAACGCCTTCGACTCCGACGTGCCGGGAGCGTGGCAATCGGAGCAGTCCAGTTCCTGGTGCACGGAACCTTGCAGCACGCGCGTCACTTGCTCCGGATCGAGCTCCTCCGGCGCGGTGGTGATTCGAGTCGTGATGCTCCGTATCTCGTGCTCGCTCAGCGCACCCTGCCCGGCTTCGCTGCACCCGGACGCCAGGGCAAGCGCCGCAGCTGCACAAAGCCGCGCAAGGCGGTGGGGCGCGTGCTTCATCGGGCTGTCAGACTGCAGTCCTCCAGTGTTGCTCCGTGTTGCCACCGATGCCCTCGCTCTCTGGCCCGAATAGGTACGGACGCCGCCCGTATGGACTACGTAGACACGAGCTCTGCTAGTGCGTCCGCGTGGCTGGTCTCATGAGAGCTCAGATGATAGCTTATCCATCCGGTAGCGCACGCCGCACGTGCGCCCCCGGTCGTGAAAGGACCACGATGACCAAGACCCGGAGCCTCCTGCTTCCCGCGATCGCTGTCGTCGGCGGTGCGCTTGCCGCCATGCTGCTCATGGCGAGCGGCTCCCGCAATCAGGCCGTGCCCGTAGCCAGTCCGGCTCCGGTTGCTGCGGCACCCGCCGCGACGACAGCCCAGGGGGAAGCGCCCACGGACGCGGCACTGAGCGGGTACGTGCTCGAACGCATCGCCGTGCAGAGGTACACGTATCTGCGCATCGGCCCGCTCGGGAGCGAAGGCACCTGGGCGGCCGTGCCTGCAGCCGAAGTGCCTGTCGGCGAGCATGTTCGCGTGCGCAATGCACAGCGCATGACCGACTTCCAGAGCACCACGCTCAAGCGCACCTTCCCCACCATCTACTTCGGTGAGCTCGATACCGGCGACGAGGGGGCCTCGGCCGTTCACGCGCCCGCCGCTGCGCCCGGGGGTGGGATGGGCGACCGGCACGGAGGTCTGCGGGACGCGCCGGCTGGCGCTGGCGTCACCTCCTTGCCCGGCCACCACATGGCCCCGCAAGCGGTGGCTGACCCGGTAGCGATCGGGGAAGTGCCCAGAGCCCCGGGTCCGCTCGGGCGGACGGTCGCGCAGATCTACGCCGAGCGCGCCGCGCTCGCCGGCAAAAAGGTCCGCGTGCGCGGCGTCGTAGTCAAGGCCGTGGCCAACGTGCTCGACCGGACCTTCGTGCACCTCCGGGACGGCACGGGCAGCGTGAGCGACAACACGCACGATCTCACCGTCACCACGTCCAGCTTGCCCGACGTCGGCGACCGATTGCTGTACGAAGGCACACTGACCACCGACAAGGACTACGGCTCCGGCTACCGCTATCAGGCCGTCTTGGAGGATGCCTACGTCGTAGCTGACTAGCCGCACTGTGCTCCGCCTCCATGGTCCGGTTCACGCCATCCGGGACGAATCTGTCGTCTTGCAGCCCGAATCTCGCACGGTGCAGGGCGTTGCTTCTTTCGGGCGCGGCCGCGGCTGTGACGGCGACACCCGCCCCCGGCTGGGCGCAATCGGCCAGGGCCGGTTCTCTCGCAACCGAGACGGCTCTCCACCGGACGGACGAAGGCGACGACCGCTATTCGGTGCACGCCGATTCCACGACGGTCGTTCCGGTCCTTCGGCGCGCCCTGTTGCCGGGTCCTGGTGGGGCACTGGTCAAGACTGACACCTACGCTGCCGCGCACGAATACCTGCAGCTCTCGATCCGGGATCTGGACGCGCCCTGGGCGAAGGACAGCGTCGACGCGGAGCTCTCGCTCTGGAGCGCCCTGCAGTTCGCCGGTGCCGACCGAGCTCGTCCCTTGGAGGGAGACATCAGCGTCGCGGACGCGAGCGCCCGGCTCGGGCCCGGTAGGCTCAGGCTGGGCCGACAGTTCGTCACGGAAGGTGCGGCCCGCTACGCGCATCTGGACGGCCTGTACGCCGCCGTACGCTCGGGGTTCGGGCTCGGCGGGTCCGCGTACGCCGGGCTCACGGTGCTGCCTCGCTGGTCGGACCGCCCCGGCTACTACCAGCTCGGTTCCGCGTTCGACACCCTGGTGAGCACACCCGATGCGCTGCCCGACCCGGAGCGCAGCGGCTATTGGATGGCCGGCGGCCGAGTCTACTACTCGCAAGCCGACGTCGCGGAAATCGGTTTGTCGTACCACGAGCAGCGCGAAGGCCGCGGACTCGGTCGCCGCGACGCCGCGCTCGACGCCGAGCTCGGTGCGATGCGTGATGTCGACTTGTCGCTGCGCGGGCTCCTGGACCTCGACAGCGTCCGCCTCGCCGACGCGTTCGCCGGGCTCGCGGTCTATCCGACGTCCCGAGTCGACGTTTCGGCCGAGTACCGGCGCGTCGTACCTACGCTGCTCGTCTCTCGTCAGTCGGTCTTCAGTGTGTTCATGACGGACCGCTTCGACGAGTGCGGGGGCGAGCTGCGCTACCGGCCCAGCCGGCGCATCACCCTGGGAGGCTCGAGCTACCTCGAGCTGTTCGGAGGCACGGACCCGGGGTTTCGCGGGTCACTGTGGGGCTCCGTCGCTGCAGACGAACGCAGAACGCTCACCCTGACCACCGAGTACACGCGCGTGCTCGCCGGGCAGAACGGCTATCACGCCCTGCGGCTTTCGGCGCGCTCGCGACCCATCGTGCCCCTGACCGTCGTCGGCGAGCAGTATCTGTATCTGTACGACGAGGCCATCCACGGCGCGACGACGTCGTCGGTGGAGGCGCTGAGCGCCGAGTACAGCGCGACAGGGCATCTGCGCGTGATGCTCGGCGGGTCCGTGTATCACACGCCCTACGCCGCTCGCGACATCCAGGCGCTCGCTCGGCTCACCTACGAGCTCGACACCGTGGGGCGAGACCCATGGTGACCGGGACGCGGTCGTCGGTGCCGAAAGCGCGCGCGCCGTCCCGTCGCGCTCGGCTCGGCTCGGTCTTGTTCCTGGCCGTCCTGGTCTGGTCCGGCAGCTTCGCAGCCTGCGACCGTCCAGCGCCGCCCCGATTCCCGCACCTGCAGCACCTCGAGCTGGCGTGCGGCGACCCCGGGCAACCCGAGTGCTTGACCTGTGCCAGTTGTCACGGCAACCCGAAACAGGTCGCGGAGGTTCCGCCACCCGAGGTGCGCGCCTGTTCCAACTGCCACGAGGACGGCCAGCATCGGCTCGCTCGCACGCTGGAGATCGCTCGCTTCACGGCCGCGACCCGGGGACCCATCCTCTTCTCGCACCGCTCCCACCTCGCGCTCGCGACCGTCCGTGGCCAGTGCAACCGCTGTCATGCCGGCGTGTTCGACCGATCCAGCAAGACACCCAGCGCACCGGCCATGGGCGTCTGCCTGACCTGCCACGAAACACAGTTCGAGCGCGCCCAGTGCACACCCTGCCATCGGGCGCAGGATCTCCGCCAGCGGATGCCCGAGAGCTTCATGCGTCACGACGCCGGCTGGCTGCGTCGACACGGCGTCTCCGCTGGCCGTCAGCCTCGCATCTGCGGACAGTGCCATTCGGAAACCTGGTGTGCCGAATGCCACGACCACGACCGAGGCCTTCCCGTCGAGCGCCGGCAGCCGGATAGAATCGACCGTCAGTTCACCCACCGCGGCGACTTCGTGACCCGGCATGCGCTGGAGGCCAGGTCGCAGCCGGCCACCTGCCTTCGCTGCCACTCCGTGTCGTCGTGCGACGCCTGTCACATCAACCGCGGCGTGAGCGCCGCCCGCGTCGGCTGCGTGAGTCCGCACCCCGTGGGCTGGCTCGGCACCCAGACGTCCAGCCGCGATTTCCACGGCCGCGCTGCGCGCCGTGACATTCTCTCGTGCATGACGTGCCACGACCAGGGACGCGCGACCCACTGCGTCCGGTGTCACGCGCCCGGGGGTCCTGGGGGCAGACCGCATCCGCCGCGTTGGCGTAGTCCTCGTTCCATGGGCGAGGTCCCGTGCAGGTACTGCCATGGCTAGCGCTGCCTACGGACCCTTCGGATCGCGCGGCTGGCACGCGCTGCTGCTCGCGCTAGCCGTCAGCGTCGGGTGCCTCGAGCCCAAGCAGCAGCCGCGTCCGGCCGAACGCGACTGCACCGCGTGCCATGGCTCCCCCTCTCGCGCCGGAGACGCAACGGCCAAGGCAGCGCCGCCGTTCGACCTGGACGGCCACACGAGCCCCAGGTACTCGGGCGTGGGCGCTCACCGAGCGCACTTGTTCGATACCAAGACGCACGCCGCCGTGGAGTGCGAACAATGTCACACCGTGCCCGATGAGGTCTACAGCAAGGGGCATGTGGACACACGGCCGCCCGCCGAGGTCGAATTCGGAACGTTGGCGCGGCGGGGGAACCACAAGCCGCGCTATGACCGCGCCCAGGGCACGTGCGCGGACACGTATTGCCATCGTGATAGCGACGCCCGCTGGACGAGGCCGCGGAGCGACGACGACGCGTGCGGCAGCTGCCACGGGCTTCCGCCCCAGGAACCCCACCCTCAGAACGAGAACTGCCAGCAATGCCACGACGCCGTCATCGACGCCGACCGCGAGTTCGTGCGCGCCTCGCTGCACGTCAACGGCCAGGTCGATCTGAGCTCCGACTGCGGCACGTGCCACGGCACCGGAGAAGACGGCGCACCGCCGCCCGACCTGTCGGGCAGCAGCAGAGCCTCGTCGCGCGGCGTCGGCGCACACCCGAGCCACCTGCAAGCGTCTGACACGCACGGCGCGGTCGCGTGCAGGACCTGTCACCTCGTCCCGGACGATGTCGACAGCAAGGGGCACCTCGACGGCGACGGCCGCGCCGAAGTCCGGTTCGTTTCCCTGGCCGTGGCCGACGGCAGCCAACCACGGTACGACCAGGACAGGCTCAGCTGCTCGGGCACCTACTGCCACGGAACCGCCGACCCGCGCTGGACCAAACCGCGTTCCTCCGAGGACGCGTGCGGCAGCTGCCACGGTCTACCTCCGCCCCCTCCGCACACCCAGAACGACCAGTGCTCCGAGTGTCACGGGAGCGTGATCGACGAGGATCGCAAGTTCATCCGTCCGGAGCGACATGTGGACGGAAAGGTCGACGTCGGCAAGCTCGGCTGTGACGGCTGCCATGGAAGCGGCCAGTCCGGGGCGCCGCCGCCGGATCTCGAGCGCCACACCCGCGTCTCGTTCCCGGGCGTCGGGGCGCACGCGCTGCATCTGGGCGGCTCGAGCACGCACGGCCCGGTGGCGTGCGACCAGTGCCACGCGGTTCCCGACTCGGTCGACAGCAAGGGCCACATCGACGACGAGCGTCCGGCCGACGTCACATTCGGCGACCTGGCGCGACTCGGAAAGCTCAATCCGCTCTGGAGCGACCAGGGCCTCACCTGTTCGGGCACCTACTGCCACGGCTCTGCCGCGCCAGTCTGGACCCAGCCGCGTTCTTCGGACGACGCTTGCGGCACCTGCCACGGCTTGCCGCCGCCGGAGCCCCATCCCCAGCGCCAGGACTGCTCGGTCTGCCACGCCGAAGTCATCGACCAGGACCGCCACTTCGTTCGGCCCGAGCTGCACGTCGACGGCCAGGTCGAGGTCAGTTCGATGCCGTGCAACGCTTGCCACGGCACCGGCGCCGACGGCGCTCCCCCGCCCGATGTGGCCGGCAACACGGCCGTGTCAGCGCCCGGGGTCGGCGCGCACGCGGTGCACCTGAAGGCTGGGGCCGATCACGCCCCGCTGGCGTGCGACCAATGCCACACGGTCCCTGACTCGGTCGACAGCCCACGCCATGTCGACGACACGCGCCCGGCCGACGTCGCCTTCGGTGATCTGGCGCGCCTGGGAAACCTCGACCCGCTCTGGAGCGACCAGGAGCTCACCTGTTCGGGCACCTACTGCCACGGCTCCGCTGCGCCGGTGTGGAACGAGCCCCGGTCCACGAGCGACGCGTGCGGCACTTGCCACGGTTTGCCGCCACCGCCGCCCCACCCCGAGCGCCAGGACTGTTCGGTCTGCCACGGCAAAGTCATCGGCAAGGACCGCCATTTCCTTCGGCCCGAGCTCCACGTCGACGGCCAGGTCGAGGTCGGCTCGATGCCGTGCAACGCGTGTCACGGCAACGGCGCCGACGGCGCTCCCCCACCCGACGTTGCCGGCAACACGGCGGTGTCCGCCCCCGGCGTCGGCGCACACGCGCTGCACCTGGGCGCCTCGGCCGATCACGCTCCGGTAGCGTGCGACCAATGCCACACGGTCCCTGACTCGGTCGACAGCCCGGGCCACATCGACGACACGCGCCCGGCGGACATCGCATTCGGTGACCTGGCGCGCCAGGGAAACCTCGACCCGCTCTGGGACAGCCAAGATCTCACGTGCGCGGAAACGTACTGCCACGGCGCTGCCGCGCCGGTCTGGAACGAGCCCCGATCCACGAGCGACGCGTGCGGCACCTGCCACGGCCTGCCGCCGCCAGCGCCCCACCCCCAGCGCCAGGACTGTTCGGTCTGCCACGGCAGAGTCATCGACACGCACGGTCACTTCGTCCGGCCCGAGCTCCACGTCAACGGCAAGGTCGAAGCCGGCGCCATGGCGTGCGACGCGTGTCACGGTACGGGCCCCCTGGGCGCGCCGCCCGCCGATCTGGCGGGCAACACGGCCGTGTCTGCGCCCGGTGTCGGCGCGCACGCGATCCACCTCGGCGCCGCAGCGGATCACGGACCCGTGGCGTGCTGGGAGTGCCACACCATCCCCGACTCGATCGACACCCCCGGCCACATCGACGACGCGCGCCCGGCCGACGTGGCCTTTGGCCAGCTCGCCACCCACGGCGGCGCCGAGCCGAGCTACGCTGTCTCGACGCGAACCTGCTCGGGCACCTACTGCCACGGCGCCGCAACCCCGGCATGGAACGAGCCACGCTCGGCGAGCGAAGCCTGCGGCACCTGCCACGGCTTGCCGCCTCCGGCGCCCCACCCCCAGCGCCAGGACTGCTCGGTGTGCCACGCCGAGGTCATGGACACGGACCGTCATTTCGTTCGGCCCGAGCTGCACGTCGACGGCCAGATCGAGCTAGGCTCGATGCCGTGCAACGCGTGCCACGGCACGGAAGCCCTGGGCGCGCCGCCCGCCGATCTAGCAGGCAACACTGCGCCGAGTGCGCCCGGAGTCGGCGCGCACCCGGCGCACCTGGGCGCCGCGGCCGACCACGCCCCGGTGGCATGCGACCAGTGCCACACGGTTCCCGACTCGGTCGACAGCCCGGGTCACATCGACGATCTGCGCCCAGCCGACGTGGTCTTCGGTGATCTCGCCACGCAAGGCGGCGCCGAACCGTCCTACAACGTCGCAGTGCGAACCTGTTCGGGTACCTACTGCCACGGCTCCGAGACGCCGGTCTGGACCGCGCCGCGTTCTTCGAGCGACGCGTGCGGCACCTGCCACGGCCTGCCACCCCCGTCGCCGCATCCCCAGCGTCAGGACTGCTCCGTGTGTCACGGCGACGTCATCGCCCAGGACGGCACCTTCCTCCGACCCGAGCTTCACATCGACGGCCAGGTCGAGGTCGGCTCGATGCCGTGTAACGCGTGCCACGGCACCGCAGCCGACGGCGCCCCTCCGCCCGATGTGGCGGGCAACACCACGGTCGTCGCCCCGGGCGTCGGGGCGCACGCCCTGCATCTGGGCGCCGCAGCAGACCACGGTCCGGTCGCCTGCGACCAATGTCATCCGGTGCCGAGCTCGGTGGATAGCCCGGGTCATCTGGACACCGAGCGCCCGGCGGACATCGTGTTCGGTGAGCTCGCCACGCTGGACGACGCCAACCCCACCTACACGGC
>JAFGIS010000506.1 GCA_016929495.1 Polyangiaceae bacterium
CACGCGCACGTGGCCGCGACTTCCGTCATGCGCGGCATCGGTCTGATCTGAAGTCTCAATCCGCAGCCACGCGCACGTGGCCGCGACCCGCAGGGAGTGAGCTCCGCGCTCTCGATCGATGTCTCAATCCGCAGCCACGCGCACGTGGCCGCGACAATGTAAGGAGATAAAGATGTCTGCAGCTACGGAACGTCTCAATCCGCAGCCACGCGCACGTGGCCGCGACGGTCACTTTGGGCGGCGGATTCACGACCTACAGTCTCAATCCGCAGCCACGCGCACGTGGCCGCGACCGCGGAAGGCCTCGAGTACGCAGAAGGAGCAGAGGTCTCAATCCGCAGCCACGCGCACGTGGCCGCGACGCTGATACCGCGACAGAAAAATAAACAAAGGAGTCTCAATCCGCAGCCACGCGCACGTGGCCGCGACTGGCTCGCCCACGATTGGCGGCTCGCCGCAGAGAGTCTCAATCCGCAGCCACGCGCACGTGGCCGCGACCGTTGGAACCAGTACCTTGCTCACCGGTCACGGTCTCAATCCGCAGCCACGCGCACGTGGCCGCGACACAGAAGAAGGGTCATACCCAATGCGCAAGAGTCTCAATCCGCAGCCACGCGCACGTGGCCGCGACGAACGCAACGTACAGCGGCCGAAGCCGGTGCAGTCTCAATCCGCAGCCACGCGCACGTGGCCGCGACATGAAACACACATCAGCTATCCGCGCAATTCTGTCTCAATCCGCAGCCACGCGCACGTGGCCGCGACGCGCAGAAACCATTGCCTCTAACCACTGGCGCGTAGTCTCAATCCGCAGCCACGCGCACGTGGCCGCGACATCTGCGGAGACGGCTCCGCCGGTGGCGCACACAGGTCTCAATCCGCAGCCACGCGCACGTGGCCGCGACCTGGAAAGTCCGGCGAGCATCAGATTGATCGCACGGTCTCAATCCGCAGCCACGCGCACGTGGCCGCGACTTTGAAAACCTGACAGGTCTAAAAACAGGAAAGAAGTCTCAATCCGCAGCCACGCGCACGTGGCCGCGACACGCGCAACTCGCATACCAAGAAGGCCTCGGACGCGTCTCAATCCGCAGCCACGCGCACGTGGCCGCGACATATACGAGCAGCAGTGGCGGACCGTGCACGCGTCTCAATCCGCAGCCACGCGCACGTGGCCGCGACGGAAAAAGATGCCTACAGCTACGGAACCCAGAGTCTCAATCCGCAGCCACGCGCACGTGGCCGCGACAATGTCACCGGGGCCCACAAGATTAGACCCGTCTCAATCCGCAGCCACGCGCACGTGGCCGCGACTGTAGCCATGTAACCCCGCGGCCCTCAAGCGTTTTTCCCCGCGCTTTGGTGAGTCCCTTGCCGACTCGCCAACCGGCGTGCGCATTCTGCCCCCGACCTCTCGACCGACAGCAACAGCCGCCCGATTTTCAAGGAGCAACCACCCGTTGGTGAGTCCCAGACCACCACCCTACCTGCCCCGACGCCCCTTGAACAGGCAAGTCCCAGCATCTCCTGCAGCGCGAGCCCGCCCATCCTCCCAGTCAGCACACCACTCACCAATCCCGACGCTCCGGGCCGGCTCCCCACAAGAAACGTGCCTGCCGTTCGGCGACAACAGCCCCCTTAGCCTGGCCACCGGCCGGGGCCGGCTCGTTCGAGGGAGAAGCCGGCGAGTGGTTTCGAGCTAGAAAATGATCGCCGGACTCAGACCCGCGAGCTCCCCGTCTCCCCAGAGCCGAGCCTGATCCCGGCACCGCGAACACACCGGATACATCCGCACACGGTCCTCGGGCACCAGCTCCAACGCCAGCGCTCGCTCCAGAGCGCGTGCTCCTGCGCGGCTCGTCGGAACCTCGAATGCCCCCGGTCCCACCTCGAAGCCGAACGAAGCGATGATCCGCCGCACCCGTGCCCTGCGCCGCGCGTCGTGCACGTCGAACACCACGACGTACAGCGTGGTGCGCTCCCTGCGCGGCTCCTGCTCGGCCTGTGTGAACCGCTCTTCCGGTGCAGACACCCCGGACGCCGGCGTTCTGGTCGCGGTCTTCTCCATGAGCATCACCACTTCAGCCGGAACGGACTCATCTCCTGCCGCTCACCCCGAACCACCTCCGCGAAACGTCCCGCCTGCGCTGCAATGTGCCCGCGGTAGCTCCGCGTGGCCCCGCTCGACTTCACCCGCGCCTCGAGCCTGCGCTCCCACTCGCCGAGCACCAGCTTCAATCCTGCGGGCTTGAGCCGCGTCACGGGCTCGGGCTTCTCCTGCCGCACGAAATCCGCCCTCGTCAGCCGCCTCCTGTGGAACAGATCGAGCACCAGACGATCACACAAGAACCGAAAAGGCTCCTGAAGATCGGCGGCCAGAGCGGCAAACCGGTCCTGACTCTCGTGCAGCACTCCGAGATACGGATCCAGCCCCTCCGCGATACAGGCGAGCCAGCATCGGTGAAAGAGCTGCGTGTAGACCAGGTTGAGCAACGCATTGACCGGATCCTGCGCCCCGCGCCCCGAACGACGGGTGAACCCGAGCTCGGGCGGCAACCACTCGGACCATGCCGCGAAGTATGCGTGCGCGGCCGCGCCTTCCAGACCGCGCACGCGTTCGACGCGCTCGGCTCGCGTGGCCTGCCCGGCCAAGAGCTCCAGTCGTTCCCGCAGCGCGCCCGTGTCTCCGGGCTGGTGGCGCGCGACCAGCCTCTGATTGTGGATCTTCGCTTCCACCAGCGCTCGGGCGACCCGCAGCCGCGCCTCGTGGTCGTCGCTCCAGCGCCAGTGGTCTCGCGTCGTCGGCGACGGCGTGCGCACGCGGTCCGGCAGCACCACGCCGAGCGGCTTGCCCGCGCGCGTGTACATCGACACGGGCACCCTGTGGCGCATCGCCTGTTGGAACAGGGACGAACCAACAGGCCGCTGTCCCAGCACCGCGATCTCCGACAGCGTGCTCCAGGCGACCTCGTCGAGCAGCGTCTCGCCCCCGTAGACTCGCAGACCGCGACGGCTTCCGGTGAGCCGCAGCCCCGGCTCCACCACGTACACGCTCCGGCGCGCCGGCGAGCTCGGAGCCAGCGCCGCCTGGAAGCGTGGCGCCTCGGGCTCCTCGGCTTCGGCTGGTTGACCGAGCCAATCGGAAAGCCAACCGCGTGCTGCCGTCGGATCGAGCGCGCGTGCGTCCGCGAGCTCATCGGGGCTCGCGACGACGCGCACTTCACTCGACGGCTTCTGCTTCTGAATCGAGATGGATCGGGCGAATACGTATCCGAGGAAGTCGAATCCGTGATCGAAGCTCGTGACCGCCGTCTTCTCCCCGGCGAGCTCCAGCCTCAAGCGCTCGAGCTCCCGCTCGACGACCTCTCTCGCACGCCGCGCGTCGTCGGCGCTCTTGCACAGCACGACGAAGTCGTCCGCGTAGCGCACGAGGCGAAAGCCCTCCCTCTCGATGGCCTCATCGAAGCAGTCGAGGTACAGGTTCGCGAGCAGCGGAGAGATCACCGCCCCCTGGGGCAGCCCCTGCTGGCGTTCGATGAGCCTGCCGCCGAACTCGACCGGCGCTTGTACCCAGCGCATGAGCAAGTCGACGGCAGGATCCCGGCCGAGGTAGGCGCTGAGCCGCTGGCGCAGAAGGCCCCAGTCCACGCGATCGAAGAACGAGCGCACATCGGCATCGAGGACATGCACGTAGCCTTCATCGTGGGCCTGTCGCACGCGCTGCTCGGCGTTGCGTCGCGACAGGCCCCGGCGATAGGCAAAGCTCGTTTCCTCGAACAGCTCGTCGAAGGCAGGCGCAAGCTCCTCCACGGCCGCGCGCTGCAGGAAGCGATCCTCGAGCGTGGGGATGGCCAGGGGACGCACCGCGCCGTTCTTGCGCTCGAGCAGCAGGCCGCGGAGCGCGTTCGGTCGGTGCTCGCCGAGCGCGACGGCATCGCGCAAGAACGGCAGGCGGTAGGTCAGTGCCTCCAGAAACTCGCCTTTCTCGACCTCGTCGACGCCGGGACAGCTGCCGGCGCCAGCGAGCGCCACGCGAGCGCGCGCGAGGATCTCGTCCCGGGCCATGCGTTCGCACAAGGTCGCGGCAGCCGGCGGGGGCCAGCGCGGGTGGATCGGAGCACCCTGGACATGGAACCGTCCCTGTCCCATGGCCGTGGACTTCCCAGCCCCGTACAGCCCACCCAAGAGCAGTCGGATGGCCCAAGGCTCTCCGATGGGTTGCTCGAAGTCGACGGCGACGTGTCCGACGGCTCCGGGCAAGATCTTGCCAACGGTCTCGTGACGCGGTCCAGCGCCGCGATAGTACGTTTCGCCTCGCACGAGGCGATTGGCTCGCAGGGACACGGCCGGGACCGCGGCTGCGGGCGCGAACGCGGGCCAGCCGTTTGCGGCGGCCCGCGCCACGCGCTCGAGCAGCACGCTCGGGTCGCACACGTCGCCGTCGAAGAAGGTGTCGCGCTGCTGGACCGGACGCCTGAGCACGAGCAGGGGCGAGTCGAAGCAGAGCGTCGCAGTGAGCGCTTGCGCGAGCGGCCCCGCGGCTTGCTCGACCATGGCGACGGTCAACGGTTCGGCCTCGCCGCGTCGGGTGATGTCGGCTCCGGACACGAGGTCCGTGACTTGCACGAGCCGCGTTCGTGCGCCGAGCGGGACGCCCTCGAGACGAGGAGCGCCGCAGCGGCGGGCGAGTCGTTCGATCAGGTCGCGAACCGTAAGCGCCGCGTCGGGGAGCAGCGCGATGCCCAGGTGGTAGCCGTCTCCTGGCACGTAGTGGATCCGCGCGCTCTCGACAGCGTGCAACCTGACGCCGCGCGGTAGGGCGTCATCGGGACTCGTTTCGAGCCGCGCGTGCAGGAATGCGTACACCGTCGGAGCGTGGAAGAAACGAAAGGCGGCGCCGCGCCCCAGTGCGAAGTGCAAGAGCAGCAGACGGGCGACAGGATCCGTGCCAGCCACGGGGCATCACCCCGCAGACGGATGGGCTACGTCGCGGCCGAAGTCGTTGGAAGGACTCCAGAGCAAGGGCAAGCGGGTGCCGCTCAACGTTACCGGTACCGTCCTGAGCTCGAAGCGCACCAGCCGGTGCTGCACCCAGCGTCCTTGCCACCGTTCTGGCCTGGCCGGCTCGGCGTCAGGTATGGGATAGAACTCGAGCTCGGCGTTGTTGCTCATCTGTCTGCCGAGCTGCTGCGCCCAGGCCCGCGGCGCGTCGTCGAGCAGAGGCGCTCGTTCGCATCGCATGATGACGCCGTCCTGCTTGGTCCAGAACTCGACCGTGATCTGCCGGGGCAGGGAGCGCTCCCAGTCCTGGCGCGCCTCACTGAGCCACACCATCAGCGCGGCGGCAAGCGTCGCAAGCGCCAGCACGGGGTCCACTCTTGCCCAAGTCGTCCCGAATCCCGGCGAGGACCAGCTGGCTCTGCCAGCGACCGAGAGCGCGGCTACTACGGTCAAGATGAGCAGGAGCTGCCGCCGCGCTGCGAATCCCAAGACGGCCGGAGTCGTCCGTGTCCACCCCAACGGTGCTGCTGAGCCGCGCGTCGTCCACCCGGCCGCGCTCGTTCGTTCCGTCGTCATGGCCGGAGCGTCTTTCAGCTGCACTTGAACGTCAAGGGCACGCGCCAAGCAGCCGCCCGCCGAGCGCCGCCCGGCCGGGTCCGCCCGAGCCGAGCAGCCCGTCGAGCGAGAGACCGGCCGCTCCCGCCGTTCGCCGTCGAGGGCTATAGTGCCCACGGTTCGCCGAGCGCACCTCGAATTCACAAATGGGCATCCCGATGACCAGATCCGGCAGACTAGCCTTTCTTCTGCTCCTGGTGCTGGTTCTTCTCGGCGGTTCTGCCGACGCAGCTCCCCGGGCAACGCCGCCCTCGGCACCGTACGTCTGGAAGAGCGTACAGATGGTCGGCGGAGGATTCGTCGACGGCATCATCTTCCACCCGACGGCCAAAGACGTTCGCTACGCACGCACCGACATTGGGGGCGCGTATCGCTACCATGCCGGGACGCGGCGCTGGCAGCCGCTGCTCGACTGGGTTCCGTACAAGGACATGAATCTCATGGGAGTCGAGAGCATCGCCGTCGATCCCTCCGATCCCAATCGCGTCTACCTCGCCTGTGGCACGTACACCAACCCTCGGACACCCAACGGCGCGATCCTTCGTTCCCGCGATCGCGGCAAGACGTTCCAGCGCACGGATGTACCGTTCAAGTTCGGCGGCAACGAGACCGGACGAGGCAACGGCGAGCGTTTGGCGGTCGATCCCAACAACGGCAAGGTGCTCTTTCTGGGTACGCGCACCAGCGGCCTCTGGCAGAGCACGGACGCGGGCGCCACCTGGAAGCGCGTGAAGAGCTTCCCCGACATCACCGAAGCCCCGGATCCTGCGCCCGATCCCAATCCGTGGATCGCCGCCTCGAAGCGTGGCGCCGGACTCGTGTTCGTCGTGTTCGATCCGCGTAGCGGCCGGCGCGGTGGGCGGAGCCTGGTCCTCTACGCCGGCGCGTCCTTGATGGGCCGAGCGAACCTGTTTCGCAGCCGCGACGGCGGGCTCACGTGGACGGCCGTGGCCGGACAGCCCACGCAGTACCGTCCTCACCGCGCCGTGCTCGCCTCGGACGGAAACCTGTACATCGCGTACGGCACGGTTCCCGGCCCCTGGCGAATGACCGACGGCGCTGTCTGGAAGCTCGATACGAAGAGCGGCACGTGGACGGACGTCACGCCCGACAAACCGGAGCCGGGCGACAAGGGATTCGGCTACGTCGGGATCTCCGTGGATGCGCACAATCCGCGGGTCCTGCTGGCCAGCAGCTTCGACCGCTGCAGCAGCGGCCGAGGCAACGACGACCTCTTTCGCAGCACCGACGGCGGCCGGACGTGGAGAGCCGTGTTCGGCACAGGTGGCACGTTCGACGTCACCCTGGCACCCTACGTGCAGGCCACGCCGATCCACTGGATGTTCGATGTCCAGATCGACCCCAGCAACCCGGATCACGCGGTTTTCACGACAGGCTATGGAGGATGGGAGACCTTCAACCTCAAGGCGATGGATTCGGGTAAGCCAACGGTGTGGAGCGTCATGAGCTCCGGCATCGAAGAAACGGTAGCGCTCGATCTGCTGAGCCCACCCAAAGGCGCGCCGCTGGTTTCGGCGATCGGCGACTACGGCGGGTTCGTGCACTGGGATCTGGACAAGCCGGCAGCGCAGGGGAGCTTCCATCCACCCTACTTCGGCAACACGACGGGCGTCGCGTGCGCGGAGAACAAGCCCGAGGTGATCGTTCGCGTGGGACGCGCTTCGGCTCACCATTCCGGTGCGAACATCGGCTACTCTCTCGATGGCGGCAGGACCTGGAAGCCCCCGGTGACCATGCCGAAGCCGGACAGCAGGCTCGGGCACATCGCCGTCTCCTCCGACGGTACGACGTGGGTGTGGGTGCCCGAGCAGAGCTCAGCGTTCTTCACGCGCGATCGCGGCAGGACCTGGACGGCATCGAAAGGGCTTCCCGCGGACGCGCGCGTCATCGCGGACAAGGTCAATCCGCACAAGTTCTATGCGCTGGCGCTGTTTGCCGGGAAGTTGTTCGTCAGCCGCGACGACGCGAAGAGCTTCGCCCCTCAGCCGCTGCGCTTGCCCGATGGTCTGCCGCCCCAGGGCGGCGACCGTGGCGACGGCCGTGGCGGCCAAGACCGGATCTACGCGACGCCGGGCAGGGAAGGGGAGCTCTGGCTCGCGGCTCTCCAGGGACTCTACCGTTCGCCCGATTCGGGCAAGAGCTTCTCGCGCCTGCCGCACGTGCAGGAGATCCACGCGTTTGGTTTCGGCAAGTCCGCTCCGGGCGCCAGCTACCCGGCGCTGTACCTCGTCGGGACCGTCGACTCTGTTCGCGGCATCTTTCGTTCCGATGACAGGGCGACCACTTGGGTGCGGATCAACGACGATCAGCACCAGTGGGGACTGGTGCTGCACGTTACGGGCGATCCCAAGAAGTACGGTCGGGTCTACGTCGGCACCCACGGTCGTGGGGTGTTGTATGGGGATCCGGTCGCGGCCAAGTAGCGCCCGGAGCGACGTTTCTGGTAGCTGCTATGCCCGCGGGCTGTTTCCCCCACTCGCCGGGACTGGGCACAAGCGTCGAAGAGGTTGGCAACGGACGCCAACCAGACGTGCGGCCCACCCGTGACAGGGACCCACGTACGGGGAAGTGGGGAAACAGTGCCACCTGACAAAGCCCCGCGCGCGGCGCCGTTGGTCCTTATCGGGCGCGTGACGGGTGCCGTCCGACAAGGGAGGCCCGTTCGCACGACGGACGGTCCTCTGTCAATCGCCTGACGCGCTGTGTCCAGTGGAGGACTCTCCGGGACGCCCGTCTCGCTCCTGGAACGCCCCGAACCAGGGCGTCCCGACTATCCGATGAGGTTCCCTGTGTTACGACGCTACTGCCTCCTGTTCACTGTATGGTTCGCAGCGCTCGCCACGGCCGCCGGCTGCGGCAATGCCAAGGTGTACCGCGGGGCGGTCGATGGCGCGGGCGGCGCAGGGGGCTCGGACGGCGATGCGGGTGCGGGCCCCGCCCTGATCGGTGTCGCCGGGGAGGGCGCGGAGCAGGACGGCGGCACCAACCCGGGCAAACCGAGCGAGTACTGCGGCGACGGCCAGCTCCAGAAAGACGAGGCGTGCGACGACGGGAACGACGACGACGGTGACGGCTGTGACGCCCACTGCAAGCTCGAGGAAGGGTTCGTTTGTCCGGTAGCGGGAGCCGCATGTGAGGAATGCGGGAACGGCGAACGAGAGAGTACCGAGGCGTGCGACGACGGAAACCGCGAATCGGGCGACGGCTGTTCCGCCCAATGCCGCATCGAAGGAGACTTCGTATGCGACGTTCCGGGCATGGCCTGCAACGAGTGCGGTAACGGTGTAGTCGAGGGCATCGAGAGCTGCGACGACGGGAACACGGAGGACGACGACGGCTGCTCCGGGGATTGTCTGGAGATCGACGCCGGATACAACTGCGCCGAGGACGGCGGCGACTGCTACCTCTGTGGAGACGGCGCGCGTGACCCGGGCGAAGCCTGCGACGACGGAAACCGCTATTCTCTCGACGGCTGTCTCTTCAACTGTACGGCGGTCGAAGACGGATTCAGCTGCCCGGCCAAGGGTGGCCCATGCCGGCAATGCGGCAATGGTCGCGTGGAAGGCAGCGAAGTGTGCGACGACGGCAACGCCGAGGGCGGCGACGGCTGTTCCGAGGACTGCACCTCGATCGAGCCGGGATTCCTCTGCGTCGTGCCGGGGTACGCCTGCTACGAATGCGGCAACAAGATCCAGGAAGGCTCGTTCGATGGCGACCACGAGTCGTGCGACGACGGCAACGTCGAAGACGGCGATGGCTGCACGGCCAGCTGTGAGATCGAGGTCGACTGGCCCTGGCTGTGCCCGGTTCCGGGCGAGCCCTGTGTGAGCTGCGGCAACGGGACGGTCGAGCAGGGTACCCTGGTCAAGGAAGAGTGCGACGACGGCAACGCCAAGGACGGCGACGGCTGTTCGGCCATGTGCCAGATCGAGCCGGGTGCAGTCTGTCCTGATCCGGGAGAGCCGTGCCTTCGGTGCGGTGACGGCAAGGTCCAGTCTGCAGCGGGCGAGCAGTGTGACGACGGCAACCGCTACGATCGCGATGGTTGTTCGGCGACCTGCCAGAAGGAGAAGGGCTGGACCTGTCCGGCCGGTGGGGGTGGCTGCTATCAGTGCGGCAACGGCATCTACGAGTCCTCTGGCGAAGAGTGCGACGACAAGAACAAGGCGGACGGAGACGGCTGTGACAGCTCCTGCCAGGTCGAAGAGGGTTGGGTTTGCCAGGTGCTGAGCGGTACGAATAGAAGCACCTGCGACATCTGCGGCAATGGAGGCAGGCGGCTCAGCGAACAGTGCGACGACGGCAACCTCGAGGATGGAGACGGCTGTGACGCAGACTGCCATCTCGAGGGCGACTACACCTGCCCGGAGCCGGGCGGGATCCCCTGCAATATCTGCGGCAACGGCGAGCTCGAGGGCAGCGAGGTCTGCGACGCCGGGGAGAACAACGGAACGGGCTGTGCGACCGACTGCCTGTCCCTCGAGGACGGCTGGAATTGTCCTGTGCTTGGCGAGCCGTGCGAACCGTGCGGCGACGGCATCCAGGACGAGCACGAAGCTTGCGACGACGGCAACCTCGACGATACGGATGGCTGCCGATCGGACTGCAAGCTCGTCAATCCCGGATGGATCTGCAGCGACGGCGTCAACTGTACGCAGTGCGGCAATGGCCGGCTGGACTCAGGGGAGGAGTGTGACGACGGAAACACCAGGACCGGCGACGGGTGCGCCAGCTGCCAGGAGGAAGAAGGCTGGAACTGCTTCCCCAGGGATCCAGAGGACCCGCAGTCTCGGTCCGCCTGTGACCTGTGCGGCAACGAGGTCGTCCAAGGCGACGAAGAATGCGACGATGGCAACGCGACCGATGGGGACGGTTGTGAAAGCTGTGTCGTCATCGATCCGTATACCTGTGTCCCCACCGGCGGCCCCTGCTACGCGTGCGGCAATGGCGAGCTTGAACCCGGGGAAGTCTGCGACGCCGGCGATTTCAATGGCAGCGGCTGCATCGACTGCACGGAAATCGAGGAGCACTGGACCTGTCCGGTGCTCGGCGAGGCCTGCGAGCAGTGTGGCGATGGCGTAGTCCAGGCCCATGAAGCCTGCGATGACCACAACACCGGCTCGGACGACGGCTGCCGTGCGGACTGCAAGCAGATCGAACCGGGCTGGGTTTGTCCGGCAGGCAGCGCATGCACCCGATGCGGCAACCGCAACCTCGATAACGGCGAAGACTGCGACGACGGCAACACGCAGGACGACGACGGCTGCAGCTCGACGTGCCAGTACGAGGGCGCGCCATTCAACTGCGCGACCGTGGGGCTGGCCTGTGAGCGGTGCGGCAACGGCGTGGTCGAGGCGAACGAAGCGTGCGACGACGGAAACGCTTCGGGCAGCCCCGGAGCCACCGCGGATGGCTGCAACGCCACGTGTTCGGCCATCGACGACGGTTGGTCGTGCCCCATTGCCAGCATGGAGTGCAACGTCTGCGGCAACGGCACGATCGAGGGTGCGGAGAGCTGCGATGACGGCAACGACGACAGCGGCGACGGCTGCAGCGGGACCTGCAGCATCGAGCCGGGCTACACGTGCGATAGCGACGGCACCTGCCTGTCCGCCGGCTGCGGCGACGGTGTGGTCGTGGGCGCGGAGCAGTGTGACGACGGCAACATGGTGTCCGGGGACGGCTGCTCGATCCGCTGCACCGTGGAAAGCGGCTACGAGTGTCCAGCCACGGGCGGCCCGTGCATCGAGGTGCTCTGTGGCGACGGGCTGGTGACCGGCTCGGAAACCTGCGATCCAGCGCCCCCCTCCAGCAGTCCGGACTGCCCGGCCTGCGGCACCTGCGGTGACGCGGTGGTGAGCGGCACCGAGCAGTGCGACGACGGCGTTCCGCACGTCATGGATGGGCAGGCTGGCGCTGGAGGCGCCGGGCCCGTCGTCCCGCAGGACAACGACGGCTGTTCATCGACCTGTGCCTGGGAGGCGGGCTGGGTCTGCACGGGCGAGCCGGGCAACTACACGTGCAGCGAAACCGACACCGGCTGCGGCGATGGCATTCGTGGCAACGCCGAGGCATGCGACGACGGAAATCACGACGACGACGACGGCTGCGATGCGAGCTGTCAAGTCGAGACCTTCTTCCGCTGCACGGGCGAGCCTGGAGAAACGAGCACTTGCACCCAGGAGCTCAGGTGGGTCGTGGTGCGAACGTTCGATGTGAGCTACGTGCAGCCCGAGGCCTTTCACTACGATCCTGCGATGCGGTCGTTCATCGGCTACAAGCAGAACACGTCCAAGCCTCCGCTGGAGCTCTGCCTGGATGGCACGGCGATCTTGCACCCCGACTACACGGCGGTTCCGCCAGAAGCCGGACAGATCTGCGAGCCGGGCGTCGACATCGACGATCCGCTCTGCGAGGTCCTCGACGCGTCCGACCCGATCGGGCGCCACTGGCCCCCGATCGGGACGGCCATGGAGTCCGCCGTCTACGATCCGCTGACCGGACGCACGCTCTTCCTCGACACGGACGGACTCTCTTCGATGACGGATCCCAACTCCGGCGCCGTCACCGACGAGGTCAACGTCAAGAACATCCCCGCGTTGACAGGCGCCGAGGGCATGACCATCGGCGATGACGGGCGGCTGTACATCGTGTACGACGGCGGCATATCCATCGGTGGCAACGAATACCAGATGGTGGCCTACGAGCGGAGCGATGACCCCATAGGCTTCGACCTCAGCACGCAGGCCAGCGCCTACGTGATCGACAATGCCGGCGGAAACCAGGTGGGTATCGACACGGTCTGGAGCATGCCAGGCTATGGGCTCTTGGGTGTCTTCAACGACGACGGCTCCGGGCTCCCCGGATTCCAGTTCTACGAGGAGTCCAAACCGCACTGGGACGAAGGCAGTCTCGTCGTGCCACCGCCCGCCACGCCACGGGCACAGTCCCTCATGCCGGGCGTGCTGATCGCGGCTACCGACGTGGACGGCAATCCACTCGAGTGGCAGTCGACCGACAGTGTACGGAAGGCGGCCAAGGGCTCCGAAGCCTCCATAGACGGCTCGGGCTTCCTGATGTGCGCCGTGACCCCGGCAGCACCTTGCGTGCTGGTGGCTTCCGGCTGCACCAGCGACGCCGATTGCCAGCTGCACAACCCGGGCAGCGTGTGCCGCACCTTCGAGGACGCCAACGGAAACGGCGTAGAGGACGAAGGTGAAGAGCTCGCGGTCCCGTACTGCTGGGCCCCCGCCAGGGCTCGTGACGACTTCGCACAAGTCGACACCACCGAGGAGGACGTGCCCATCCTCGTGCTCGACAACGACACGGTGAGCGAGTCGACCTGCAGGGACTCGGCTGTCGAGGTGACCTGGGTCAGCGAGACCGAGTACGGGGGCACGGTCACCATCGTGACGGGCGATCCCGTGCTCTGCGGCGGCCGCGGCTCGTGCGTCCAATACACGCCTCCGGCGGACGGGACCTGCAACGTCGTGGACACCTTCGACTACGAGGCGCTGCTCGGTGGCGGCGAAGAGCTCGAGGCCAACGTGCGCGTGCTCATCGGCTGCGGCTGCGGCAACGGCACGCTCGATCCCGGTGAGCAATGCGACGATGGCGGAACGGCCGCGGGTGACGGCTGCGACAGCTTCTGCCGCATCGAGGCGTATTGTGGAAACGGGAAGGTCGAAGGCGCGGAAACCTGCGACGACGGCGGCAACGCGAGCGGCGACGGCTGCACCTGGGACTGCAAGCTCGAGGGCTGCGGCAACGGCCACGTCGACGAGGGAGAGCAATGTGACGACGGCAACACCGCCTCGGGCGATGGCTGCCGCGCAGACTGCACCGTGGAGATGTGCGGTGACGGCATCGTCGATCCGAACGAGCAGTGCGACGACGGGAACGAGAACGACAACGACGGATGCCGCTCGAACTGCCTCAGGGGCCCCGTGTGCGGTGACGGTGTCCAGGCTGGCACCGAGGAATGCGACGACGGCAACCAGATCAACCAGGATCTGTGCCGCAACGACTGCACGCTGCCCTACTGCGGCGACGGTATCCAGGATCCGGACGAGCAGTGCGACGACGGAAACAACAGTGACGACGCTGTCTGCTCGTGGAACTGTCTCTCGGTCGTTTGCGGCAACGGACGTCTGGACTTCGGCGAGGCCTGCGACGACGGCAATCTGCAGGATGGCGACGGCTGCAGTCATGGTTGTGAGCTCGAAGGCTGCGGCAATTACGTGGTCGAAGGCGCCGAGCAGTGCGACGATGGGCCGTCAGGCTCGACCACCTGCCGCACCAACTGCACCCTCCGCAAGTGCGGTGACTTCATCACCGATCCGGGAGAGGCGTGCGACGATGGCAACAAGACCAGTGGCGACGGCTGTAGTGCGACCTGCACCCTGGAGGGCTTCTGCGGCAACGGCACGAAGGAGTCAGGTGAAGGCTGCGACGACGGTAACCTCGTTTCCGGCGACGGCTGCAGCGCGACCTGTCTGCCCGAAGACTGCGGCAACGGTTTCGTCGATCCGGGCGAAGCGTGCGACGACGGCAACGACGTCGAAACGGATGGGTGCCGTTCGGACTGCACGGTGCCTGCCTGCGGCGACAAGGTTCTGGACAAGTACCGGGGCGAGCAGTGCGATGACGGCAATCTGAAAGACGGCGACGGCTGCAGCCGGTTCTGTCTGATCGAAGCGTCGTGCGGCAACGGCAAGGTCGACCCCGGCGAGCAGTGTGACGACGGCAACAAGACGTCGGGCGACGGCTGCTCGAGCAGCTGCAAGTTCGAGGGATGCGGCAACGGCGTGCTCGATTCGGGCGAGGCGTGCGATCCGTTGGCCCCCGATGCTCCGGCCGGGTGTCGCTCCGACTGTACACTGGCCGCATGCGGCGACGGTCTGTTCGATCCCGGCGAGCAGTGCGACGATGGCAACAAGACGTCGGGCGATGGCTGCAGCGCGACCTGCACCCTGGAAACGGAGTGTGGCGACGGCAAGCGGCAGGGCACCGAGCAGTGTGACGACGGCAACACCCAGAGCGGCGACGGCTGCAGCAAGTCGTGTCGCTGGGAGTACTGCGGCAACGGCACGCTCGATCCAGGCGAAGAGTGCGACGACGGCGGCAACGTCTCGGGCGACGGCTGCTCATCCACCTGCGTCGAGGAGCCGAAATGCGGCGACGGCGTCAAGGAAGGCGCCGAGCAGTGCGATGACGGCAACACCAAGAGCGGCGATGGGTGCAGCTCGACCTGCCGCTACGAGGCGTTCTGCGGAGACGGCAAGGTCGGCCCCGGCGAGGAGTGCGACCCGAAGGATCCGCTCGGTCCGCCCTGCACGGACAACTGCACGAAGATCATTTTCTGAGCCGAAGGCGCTTCATCTCGCCGGCGATGGAACCGACCTCGCGCTGCG
This sequence comes from Polyangiaceae bacterium, assembly GCA_016929495.1. GTDB lineage: Bacteria > Myxococcota_A > Polyangia > Polyangiales > Polyangiaceae > JAFGIS01. Next base: position 15,051 of record JAFGIS010000506.1, read on the forward strand.
TCCCTGCCGGCTCAGCGTCACGAGAAAGACGTCGTTGTCACGGAGGCCGAGCTCGCGGTCGAACGTTCCGTCAGGGCCGATGGTGACGGAGAGCTCCGCGACGGGATTGCCGCTGCTGGCGGCGTTGATCCGCGCGACCTGGGCGCGGGTGAGCTGAGCCGGAGAGCCGAGGTCCTTGTACACGGCGTACGCGTCATTGACGCGGTAGCCGACCTGGTAGGTGGACTCGAGGTAGCGCCCGGGCGGTACGCCCTCATCGAAACGACGCTGAGGTATCAGGGGATGGGTACCGACGCGGCGTTGTCGTACGTGACACCCTCTTTCGGCACGGTAGCGCCGTGGCCGATGAGCAGGAAGGTCACCACCTGCCAGTTCTCGTCGCCGTTCAATCTACTCGCGTTGCTCTTCGGCGGCGGCATCTTGCTGGCCACGAAGCGCTCGAGATCCGCCGCCGTCCGGAAGGGCTCGCGAGAGGGAGCGCCCGCAGGGCGAGCACGCGACTCCTCCTCGAGCGTTTGCGGATCATTGAACGCGCTCCGGGTCGCGCGATCTTGATCGCTCGGGTACACGGGGAGCGCACCGGCGCCCATCACGGCGGGTGCCTTGCCCGTTCCCTCGCCGCGCGCGCCATGGCAGGAGGCGCAGCGAGAAGCGAAGAGGTCTGCGCCCCGTGCCGCGCGGGAGCGTGCGGCCGACAGGTTGGCGTCGGTGGCGCCGAGCTGCATCGCCCCGCAGGCCATGCCGAGGGCCAACAGCGAAACAACGCCCACCGGTGCCGAGATCTGACGAAGGATCATGGTCGTTCCGTTCCTTTCTCGTCGAGGGATAGCGCATCGAGGGGCGCGCCGAAAGGCGGCCGTCGCTGGCGAAACGTCACAGCCAGAAACGGTCACTTTGGATCCGCATAGAGGATGCCGCGGCCCTGCGTGGCCAGATAGACACGCCCGAACCGCCGCGGGTCGCCGGTGATCACGCCTGCGCTCGAGAACTGGTGCTGATCGTCGTTGATGCGGGCGAAGGTCGTTCCGCCGTCGTCGGAGCGGAAGATCCCCGACACATCGCCGATCGTGGCGTTCAGGTACACGACCGGGAACGCCTTGCCCGGGGGGGGTTGACCGAAACCGACACCGAACGATTCGCTGACGCCGAGGACCATACGGAACGACTTGCCAGAGTCGCTGGTTCGGTACAGTTCCTTTCCGGTCGTGACCCACAGCTCGCCCTCGACCCCGGGCGCGCTCCGGGCCCAGGCCGGTGTGAGGCCGTACTCCGGGAGCGCCGGCAAGGCAGCGGTCATCACCGCGAAGCTGGTCCCGCCGTCCGTGCTCGCGAGCACCTTGCCGCTCGATCCGTCATAGACATAGAACTTCTTCGGGTTCACCCGGTCCGCCGCAATCCGGAAGTTCACCGGAGCCCAATCGGGCAGCTTCGTTGGACCGGGCAGGCCCGCGCAGGGCTGCCAGGTCTTGCCCTCGTCCGTGGACAAGGAGGCGGGAGCGCCTTTCGGGGCCCACAGGATGGTCGTGCCATCGGCGCTGATGGCCACGGCTCCAGCACCGATGCTACCCGCCGGGCTCGTGGCGAACGGGGTCCAGGTGGTCCCGCTGTCCTTGGATAGCGCGCCCCATTGTTTCTGGTCCTGCCATCCGACGCGCACCACCAGCTCGGGCTTGAGCGCCGCGAAGTCGATGCCGGTACCGCTGCCGAAGATCGGGTTCTGGAACATGCCGTCGGGCGGCGCCTTGTCCAGATCGTCGTGACGGAAGCCGCAGATGTCGCCCATCACGCTGAGCAGTTGAGGACCGGCGGGAGGACTCGCGATCTCGCTCACCGCCGTCTCCTCCAGGTTGTCGTTGAAGAATCGCCAGTGAGTGGGACGGCCTGCTTCGGCCTGGGTGACGTCCAGGCTCTGCCAGATGCCTTGGCCTGTCACGTACATCGCGTGCTCGGGCCGGTGCGGGTCGACCGCGATCTCGGCCATCCAGCCCGAGGTGCTCGGTTTGTCTCGGCCCCAGTAGAGGTACTTGGCGCCGGCGTCGTCGTACACGGCGTGCTCGCCGAGCGCGACCCACGACTTGCCGCCGTTGGTGGTCCGGTACACTTGGTCGCCGTGCGTCCAGCGATCGATGGTGGTGACCATCGCCGTGCCCGGGTGCTCTGCGTCGACCGACAAGCCGCCGTAGCCGAACTTGTCGTCGGCCTTGGGCGCGACCGGCGTCACGTCGTTCCACTTGCCGCTTGCAGGAGCGTACTTGTAGACGGCGCCGTCGACCACGTCGCTCGGACCCGGAACGTTCCCGTAGCTCAGCCACAGGGTCCGTGCTGCGTCGAACTCCGCGTGGCTCGGCATCATCCCCTTGGGTTGGCCGGGTACGGCCTTCCAGGTCTTGCCTGCGTCGTCGGAGCGATAGAGCCCGGTGTCGGCGCTGGCGAAGCCCGCGTACACGACCGGCGTCGGCTTGCCCTTGGTGCCGCTCTTCACGTCGAAGACCACGAATGTGATCCCGACCCCGAGCGGCTCTTCCTTCACGGGAAACTGCCCGTACTGCGCCCAGTTGGCCCCGGCGTCTTGGCTGCGCCACATCCCGTACTTGCGGGTCCCGCAGAGAAGGACATCGTGAGCGTTGGGGTCGACCACCAGCCGCTCGCCGTTGCCGCGGCCGACCTCGTTGCCACCGAACTTGATGGGCAGGTCTACCACTTGCCACGTCTGGCCACGGTCGCTCGAGCGCAAGATGGCGCCATTTCCGGCCCAAGACTGAGTGTAGGTGCCCGCGGCCAGGTACACGCGATTCGGGTCGACCGGATCGGTCGCCAGGCTCTCGATGCCGAGGAAGTTCGACTGGCTGCGCGGGAGCTGGTCGGTGATCGGGATCCAGCGCCCGGCAGCGGCGTCGAGACGGTAGGCGCCGCCGATATCGGTGCGCGCATACACGAGGTCCTTTTCCGTTTCGCTGAAGATGATCCCGGTGACGAAGCCTCCGCCGAGGATGGCGACGTTCTTCCACTCGTAGGGGATCGGCTTGGCGACCGTGATCGGTTGGTTTGCCGCCGCGGCTGCAGCGCCGGTCGCAGCGGCCTGCGGAGGCAGGCCCGAACAGGGGCAACAGCCGGCGGCGCTCGCCGCCAGCGTGAACAGTACGACCTCGGGGCCTCGGTTCGGCAATCGCTTGCTCATGTGCGCTCTCTCCATCAAGGTGGCCGCCGGCGTTTCTACCTGATCCGCAGGCGTGGGGCTCCCCCCAATCAGCCACGAACCGGGGCCGACGCGGCGACGTGCGGCCCCGACCCTGCCCAGGCACGACGAACACGCGGCCGGGCGGCGGGCGTTCGCAGGGAGGCTACGGAGTCCGAGCAAGCGACGGGCAAGGGTCCGCTTGTGACAGCCAGAGTGTCCGTGTTGACCACAATGCTATACATGGCGGAACTTGCTCGGTGTATGACTATTTATGACTTGACCATCTACCTCGAAAAGGAACACGCTTGGCGTGATGAGAGCGCGACACGCGAGCGGTGCACGAGTCCCCGCGAAGAACCGCGGCGGCGTCAGTGTTGGTGTTGCGGCGCCTAGCCCTCGGACAGAGCCAAGCTTCTTTTCGGCTCAGATCTCCTCGGCGCGGCGCTTCTGCTTGTCGCTGGATCCAGACTCGAGTGAACGCCTCGGTGTCCCATATGGCGGGTGCGAGCACTGCGCTCCCGACTACGTTATCGAACGCGACAAGTTTCCCTACTTCACCATCGAGTTCGTGGCGAAGGGCGAGGGGAAGCTCGTTCTCAACGGTGCCGTCTACTCGCTCACACCGGGTACCCTGTTTTCGTACGGGCCCAACATACCGCACCGCATCACGACGGATCCTCGCGACACGTTGGTCAAGTACTTCGTGGGCATGACCGGCACCGAAGCCGAGGATCTGCTCCGCCGGTATGGGCCCGTCCCGGGCACGGTCGTCCACACCTCGGCCCCCAGTGATATCCTGGCGCTCTACGACGACTTGATTCGCTCGAGTCTGCGTGGCACCGCCTTTACCGAGCAGATCGCCGCGCTCGTGCTCGAGCAGATCATACTGCGGATCGCAGAAACCTCGGTCGCGCACGGGCTCGCCGGCGGCGCGGCCTTCGCGACCTACTTCCGGTGTCGTCGGCACATCGAGGAGCACTGGGGTGAGGTCGCGACGCTGGACCAGCTCGCCAGTGAGTGCCAGGTCGATCCTGCCTACGTCTGCCGCCTGTTCCGACGCTTCGACCAGCAGAGCCCGTACCAGTACTTGCTCAAACAGAAGATGACGCACGCGGCCAACCGGCTCATGGTGGAGGGCGTCTCGGTCAAGCAGGTCGCCGACGAGCTCGGCTTCAGTGATGCGTTCCACTTCTCGCGTGTGTTCCGCAAGGTGATGGGCATGCCGCCGGGTAGGTTCGCGCGGCTCCATCACAAACCCTGACCGCTCTCGACGAAACGCCCGGCGCTCCTTGCGGGGCAAGGAACGTCGGGCGCCGACCGCGCGCATCCCGGATCGCGTCGTCGTTTGACGTCACTCGAGGAACGACAGGTTGTCGAAGGTGATGTCGAAATCGTACGGCGAGTCGTCGGCTCCACGCCAACTCACGAAGAAACCGAAGCGGGTGATCTCTTCCGGGTTCACCGTCGCTTCGGGCTTGCCGCCGACGAAGTCGGACCACTTCAGGGTTACGGTCTTCGCAGAGTCGGTCACGGGTACTTCGACCTGCCCGTTCTGGCAAGTGCCGTCGTACTGATTGTCGCTCTGGGGCTGACAGATCCCGAAGCCCGGATCCTCGTCTATGTCATGGGCTTTGAACCAGTCGTAGCTGACGGTGTTCGCAGCCGTGGAAACCCACATCGTCAGCGTGCGTCCCTCCGGAAGCGTTCCTTTGACACTGAAGGAGAAGCCCTTGAACGCGGACGCGTCGACTAGCCCGCAGCCGCCGCTCGGAACGCTGAAGTAGAAACCGAAGCCGGTATAGTCCTCCGCCTTGCCGCTCACGTGCCATGCGTTCTCCGACACATCGGAGGTGACCGTGTCCGGGTAGACCAGTGTGCCGCCCGAAAAGGTCGCGGTGAAATCGCCCCACGTTATCTCCGTGGTATCCGTCGCGTCTGCGGCTGGCGTGAAGTCGGTGATCAGAGCGGTGGTCGGCGTTGGGCACTTGGTGGCGCCCTCGGGTACGTTTGTCCCCGAGCCGCCCGTTTCGTCTGACGAACCGCCCGCGCTCGACTCGCCGCCCGTCTCGGACTTGCCGCCCGTGCCTTCGTCCTTCGAGCCGCCCGTCGCAGCGGTGGTGTCGTCGTCGTCATCCGCTGTCTTGTTCACGCAAGACGCGGCGAGGACCGCTATCAGCGCCGCCGCCTGCAACACGCTATCACTAAGTCTGGACATGCTCATCGCTCCTTATCGAATCGCTATCTCGACGTGGTCACGCCGTGCTCTGTCTGGCTCTCAGTTGACTGGTACCCACTGTGCGTCGTGGCCGGGCGCCTTTGCGAGTCTGCCGGTCGGGCCCGAGCCTATCCTACCATGGCGGGGTCCGGGCTCAGTGGCCAGCCCCTTGGGACACGGTGGTGGGATACGCCCGCGACCACGAACCAGCAAAGCCGCGCATCGCATGTCGCTACATATCCACTCTTGACCTTTGGCCTGCACTCTTGACCCGAAGCTCTGGTGCCGTGTGCGCCTCGTGTTGCGCCAAGAGAGTGCATCCGACTGCGCGCGCTCGCGGTTCTCGAACCTCGATTCGATTGAATCGAGGCACTGGCGCCCGGGGCGACGGACCTCCGGCCTTCGGGCTGCAAAACAGAGTGACAGGGTCGCGCCTTCTCTGCTAACAGGTCCCCCCTATCGGGCGACATGTGCACACGGATCAACGCAGCGCACCCGCGGGCGCGAACTGGTCATCGGCGCGTCGGCGCGCTCGCCGGGCGCGGGCCTCGGACGCTCTTTTCGCCGCTGGTCGTGGCGGGCTTGTGGCTGGCGGTGTGGGTGGGGGTGGGGACGGCTCCTGCGCGGGCGGCCGAGAACGCGGGTGACCAGAAACCGGCGGCCGGAGCCGCGAGTGCCGATGCCCAGGAGGGAGCCAGCGCCGAGAGCGCTGCTGCCGACGAAGGCGCGAAGATCGACGACGACGGAGCCAACGGAAGCACCGAGACCGATGCAGAGGCCACGGCGGTCGCCGCCGAGGCCGGCGACGAGCAGGCCAGCGCCGCGCAGGCGGGTGCAGTACAGGACTCGGCGGCGCCAGCGACGGATGCGCTCCCTGGCTCCCACCGGCCCGTGGGGCTCGGGCTCTCGCCTGAGGCGCCTCCCACGCCGCCCGCGCCCGGTGGGCGCGCCCTGTCGTTCGGCGCGCCCACGCCGGAGAGCGAGTGGACCTTCGGTCTCACCGGGAGATTCTCCGCGTGGGAGAATGTCGGAGTTGCCGAGCGCCCGGACCCGGCTCCCGAGGGCTACTACGGCCCCGCCTTCCACGTTCCGGCGTTGGTGAGCGGCAAGCAGCCGTTCTGGGCCGGCGCCGGGATGACGCTCAACTTCAGCTACGGCAACCCGCGAGTGTCCGCGAACGTGACCCTGTATGCCAGCATGAACGGCATCGAGCGCCGCGGCTACAACGACTCGAGCCTGGGCCCGGACATCGGCGTCGCTTACCTCGCGTACACGCCCGCGCCGCTCGGTCCCCTGCAGCTGCGCGCCAAGGTGGGGGCCTTCCGCGAGAACTTCGGCGGCCCGGGCCAGTGGGGTTGGGGCATCTTCGGCCCCCTGATCGGCATCAAAGGCTATGGCGAGTCGGTTTCGGCGACCTACCCGCTGTCGCCGAAGACGCAGCTCGATCTAGCCCAGGGGCTGAGTTTCGTGCCCAAGTTGCCCGAGGAGTTCGTGCGTGGCGACGCAACCGGTTGGGGGGAAAACGGCCGTTCCACCTGGGTTCACCACGAGCACGCGGGCGTGAGCTACCAGAACCAGTACGTGCTCAAGCTTCACTACGCGAGCGCACACGGTACGGACGAGCGCACCTATCTCGCCGACGATGCCAATACCACCAACGTGATCGAGACCGCTCGCGACGGCCACATGAATGTCTACGTGCTCGAGGCCCGAGCCACGGCCGATCCCTACGGGCAGGTCGGGATCAGCGGCGGCCTGTGGGATTTCCAGGATGCTCTGTCCGTGCACGACGGGATCTGGTGGGGCATCGACTGGACCGGGGGCGGTCGCGAGATGAGCAACAAGTTCCTCGGCGAGCTCAGCCACGGCAACGGCAAGCTCGGAGCGATCAGCGCCGAGTACGGCTTCAGCATCGCGCGTATCCTCTGGTACCCGAGGAGCTTCGACGGCCGCGCTCCGGACATCCGCATCAAGGTGGCCGGGGTCATCCACCACACGTTCGAGAGCCACGACGAGCCCTACGAGGGTGCGACGGGCTACATGGTCGGCTCGGAGGTCGAGTACCAGATGATCAAGTGGATGAGCGCTACCCTCCGAGGCTATGGCGAGAACCGGTATTCGACGTTGGGACGCTTCGCTGACTACAGCCTGACGCCGAGCCTGGTGTTCAGGAAGGAATGGCAGAGCCCGGACCGCATCGAGCTCGCCTACACGCGGATGTTCTACAGCTCGGCGGTCAACACCAACGCGGTGGCCCCGCTCGATCGCAACATCCTGACGCTCGGCGTGACGATGAGCTTCTAGAGAGACGACGATGGCATTCGGATCCGCCGCTCGAAAGAGCTTCGATTGAGGAAGGACCGTTTCATGCGACGCGACCTCGGAACCATGCTGATCCTCACCTCACTCGCGGCGGCGGCGCCCGCGTGGGCCGAGGACCAAGCCGAGAGCGACGAAGCCGAGAGCACCGAGGCACCAGCCGAGAGTGCTCCCCTCCCTCGTCTCGGCCAGGCACCCGGCGAGCCGCTCGTACGCAGCGCCCCGCCTGCGATCCCGTTCGGTGTTCCCCCGGCAGAGTCGGAGGAAAACGTGCTCGACTTCCACGGGTATCTGCTCGTTCCGGCCCAGTTCGCCGTGCTCGAGCGAGAGCATCCAGGCCCGGGTCAGAGCGGCGCGGCCCTGCACAGCCCACCGCTCATCCCGCAGCGTCTGCGCGGCTTCGAGTACACGGGCGTCGTACCCGATCCGTGGGTCCAGCTCGACTTCTCGTACGGCAACAAAAAGGTGTCGGGGACGGCGATCATCGCTTCCCGGAGCGTCACGGACGGCGTCCAGCTGTATAACCCCGCCGATCAACTCGGTGTGAACGACGCGTTCGTCAGCGTCGACCTCTCGGATTCGGTGGGTTCGCCTTTCCTCGTCCAGGTCGGTGCGTTCACCGGACGCTACGGCGTGATGGGCGCCTACGATGCGGGCCGCTACGGCACCCCGCTCATCGCCCGCACCAACACGGTCGGGGAGTCGGTGCAGGTCGGTGCCCGGCTCGGGCCCGAGACCCTGCTGGTGGTCGAGCAGGGGCTGGGCGGGCAGCTCGGCCGGCCACGGGAAGGCCTCCTGCCGGCGGGCTGGAACGACTTCGCGGACATGAACGTCGGCGCGAGCTTCGTGACCCAGTTGCACGCAGGGCTCGCCACGCACCGCTTGTTCCAGCTCGGTCTGCACTACCTCACGGCCTTCAGTCGCGACGACCGGGTGGGAGACGGCACGGTCCCCGACGGACACATCTCGGTTCTCGGTGCCGACGCGCGGCTCACCGCAGGGCGTGCGGGGCACCTTTACGTCGGGGCGGCCCATACGGTTGCCAGCCGATCGGCGATCGTGTCCGGGGTGATCGAGGTGCTCAACGCGCGGGGCGGCCCCGAGCTCGTCGAAGAGTACCTCGGGCCGAGAAGCCGGGGGAACGGCACGCTGACGACCTTCGGCCTGCAATACGACGTCAGCGTTCCGCGCCTGATCTACGGCGACGACTTCGATGGGCAGAGCCCCGACCTGCTGCTGAGCCTCTTCGGCATCGGCACCTCGGTCACGAGCGACGACAACGACTACGACGGCGTCGTCAAACTCAAGGCTGGAGCCGAGCTCACGTACAGCTTCCTTTCGTGGATGGGCATCTCGGGACGGTACGACAACGTGCGTTTGAACCTCGACGAGGACCGGAACGCGTTCGCGATCGAGACGGCTCGGCTGTTGCTGCACACCGACTGGGTGAGCCGCGACGAGTTTGCCCTGCAGTACTCACACTTCGACCTCGGCGGCGATGTCGCTGTTCGCACCGGCTATCCGCTGGCCGTGGATCCGGACGCCGTGCCGGATCAGCACGTCTTCTCGCTCTCTGGAACGTTCTGGTGGTAGTCATGCCGCACGGACTTCGACTCGGTTCGCGACTCTCCACGGTCGCGTTTCTGTCCCTCGCCGCCACGACGACCTGCCTGTGTCCCCCTTGCCCCGAAGATGCGAGCCTCGTGGGGGCCAACGGCCTGCCCTCGGGTTCGCGGCTGATCGTCTGGGACGGAGACGGCCACGGGATCGAAGGCGGCAAGAGCTGGGCGGACTGCGGCGCCAAGCCCGATTGCGTCGCCAAGCTTCTGCCCACCCAGCGCGTCGGCCACAACAGGACGCGTGGGCTCGTCTATCGCGCCAAGGGACCGGAATGGAGCGGCTTCGGCTGGAACTGGTTCGGCTGGTACCCGGAGGACTCCGGCACCGACATCCGCGGTTACGATCGGGTCAGATTCTGGATCAAGGTCGAGGCGAAGTCGCCCGAGGTTGCGCCAGAGCCGGGGGGCCTGGTCTTTGCCCTCGGTTGCAGCAAAGGGAAGAAGACCAGCGCCAACGCGGTGTTGGCCAAGTACACGGACAATCTGCTCGACGGCCAGTGGCACGACGTCATCATCCCGCTGGCGGATCTGTACATCGGCAAGGAGGGAGCCGAGTTCGATCCGGGTTCGGCGTGGGAGTTCCGGCTCTCCAGCTGGAGCCCGACACTGCGCGACTTCACGATAACCCTCGACGACGTCGCCTTCGAGAAGTCCTGAGACCCTGAGCACTACCGCTGCTGTCTCAAGATCCTGCAGAATCTTCCGTAGGCGCTGTCCCACTCCGCCGGGTTGTGGGGCGCGTATCTTGGGATCGGAAATGACCGCTTGATGATCGGCAGGGCCTGCTCGAGCGTCCCGAGCAGGCCCAGTCCCATCGCCTGGACCATCAGATTCCCGATCGCGGTGGCCTCCTCGGGGCCGGCGAGCACCGGAACGGCGAGTGCGTCGGCGGTGAACTGATTGAGCATCTCGTTCTTGCTGCCGCCGCCGACGATGTGGACGACTCGGGTTCGGCCCCCGCAGACGTCACAGAGCTGTTCATTGAGCATGCGATACTTGAGCGCGAGGCTCTCGTAGACCGCCCTCACCGTGGCGCCTCTGCCGCGGGGCGGGCTCTGACCGGTCTTTTCGCAGTACTCGGCGATGGCCCGCTCCATGTCCGAGGGATGATAGAAGCCGGGATCATCCGGGTCGATCAGGGCCGCGAACCGAGGAGCCTCGACGGCCAATCCGTTCAGTGCCTCCCAGCTCATGTCGTTGCCGTCGGACTTGCGCCAGACGCGTCTGAGCTCCTGCACCAACCACGCCCCCATGCAGCTCTTGAGGAAGCGGGTGTTGCCGATGCCGCCCTCGTTGCTGATCGAGGCGGCCATGGCCGCCTCCGACGTGATGGCCTTCGGGATCAGCTTGCCCACCAGGGACCACGTCCCGGAGCTTATGATCAGAGCCTCTCGGGCGTCGGCGACCGGGGCGGCGGCGAAAGCGCTCGCCGTGTCGTGCGCACCCACCGCAATCAGCTTCGCTCGATTGATGCCGACCGAGGCGGCGAGCGGTGCGAGCAGCTTGCCCATCACGGCGCCGGGCGCGACGATCGCCGGCATGATCCTGTGGGGTATCTCCAGGGCCTCCAGTATCTCCCTGCTCCAGGTGTTCTCTCGCGCGTCCATCAACTGCGTTACGCTGGCCCACGAGGAATCCACCTGCTGGACACCGCCCAAGAAGTTGTAGAACACGGTGGGAGTCGGAAGGAACTTCGCGACGTGCTCCAACAGGGCCCAGCGGTTCAGGACGAACCAGAGCAATTGGTTGCTGACGTTGTACGGCTGGAAGTGGATGCCGGTGATCTGGTAGACGCGTCTTTCGTCGATTCGCGACTTGACGGCTGCGATCATGTCGTCGAGCCGATGGTCACGGTAGCAGTAGATCTTGCCGAGCATGTCCCCGTCGGCGCTGACCACTGCGCCATCCGCGCCCCACGCGTCGATGCCGATGGAATCGAGGGTGGCGGACACTTCACGTTGGTAGGCGCACAGCCCGACGATGATGTTCTGGTAGAGCAGCGTGTCGTCCCAGTGGGTGCGTTCCGTGAGCCTTCCGGTGGCGTCGGCGAGGTGGAACGACACCCCCTCGTGCTCGAATCGGTGGATGGGCTGCACCGATAGCGCGCCGTCTTCGATCGTGCCGACGAAGCATTTGCCGCTCGAGGCGCCGAGGTCGACCGCGAACATCCGGTGCGTACTCATGGCAGCGCTCCTGCTGAGTCCGGCTGCTGATGCGTCTTCACGGCGTTGGGTTCGCTAGAGAATCGGTGCATGCTTGCACTTGGAGTCGCAGCTCTGACCGCCGTCGCACTCTTCTGGCGGCTGGACGATCCCGTCGCCGCAGTAGGGCGCCCAATTGCACTCGGTCGTACACAGGTTCGGCCCATAGGGATCCACTTGGTTGTCATCGCCGAAGTCGCACTGCTCGGGGCCATCGACCGAGCCGTTCCCGCAGAACGGGCCGATGGTGCAGTCCGGGCGGCAGGTCTCGCTCGTGAAAAGGTAGTTGTGGCTCAGCCACTCGTTGCCGAATCCCCAGTACTCCATGACCGGGTTGCCGGTGGCTGGATCGATCTGCACCTCGCCCGTGGCCGGGTCGATCACCTCGCTTTCGAGCGGAAAGGAGCCCCCTCGGGTCGCCCACGGCTCGTCGACGTCCGAGTCCATCGAGTACTCGCCCGTGGCCCTACGATTCAAGGTCAGCGTTCCCTCGAGCCCTGCCATCGAGGAGGGCTTGGCGCAGGCCCAAACGAGCAGCAGCGAGACCCCGCTACGACAAGACACGATAGATCAGCCTATCATGCCTGCCTCACCAGGTCGATTGGCGGTGGCAGCGCAGCGGCCACGTACGCGCGCGAGGCGCACCGCGAAGAGAGCGTCGCCGCGTCATCGAGGCGAGGTCAAGAATGAGTACGCCAGGGCCAACTCATCCATGGCCGCGTACCACGACAGAAGGACAACGAAAGGAAATCGAACGGCTGGTTTCATCAGCACAGCAAACCTATCACGTACATCGCGAGGTCGCGGCCCGGCGTCGACCCACGAGACTCGACCGCGGGCCGGTTCAAGAGCGTCGTGCCGCTGCCGGGCGAGCGTTCGAAGCGCAGGCCGGCGTGGCCGTGGCCTCGTCTGGTCCGGACGATCCGCGCGAGAATTGCGCGTTCACACGGCGACGCCTGCTGGAGCCGTGCGCCGCGGACACGGCCCGTTGATGGCACAAACGCCCGGTCCGCTCTGTCGAGTCGACGACATTTCTGCGCGAAGGCGTCGGTCCGACCATGCAGCGAATGGATCGGTTGGCCATGGAAACGTAGACCCGAACGCGATGGGCGATGCTAGCGTGCGAGAGCTTCACGCAGGAAGGTTCAGCCCTCCGGTGTTCAGTCGGCCGCGTGGAGCACGGTCCGGATTCGGTTCGAACACGATTCGGGCTGTGGCGAACGATCGGTAACAGGACCAATCGAGGATTTGAGTATGGCCTTCAAGATCAGAACGATGAACAAGATATCCCCGAAGGGGCTCTCCCTCTTTGGCGAGAACTACTCCATCAGCGACAGCGAGGCGGCTCCCGCTGCCATCCTCGTCCGGTCGGCACAGGTCGATACGGATCTGTTCCCCGGAACTCTGGCGGTGGCCCGCGCTGGAGCCGGCGTGAACAACATCACCATCGACAAGGCCAGTCGCGCGGGCATGTGCGTGTTCAACACTCCAGGCGCCAACGCCAACGCTGTCGCCGAGCTGGTGTTCATAGGCCTCGGTCTGGCTCTGCGCAACGTTCCCAAGGCCCTTTCGTGGATGGACACCATCCGTGACGTGGCCAATGCCAAGGAGATGGGCGAGAAGGTCGAGAAAGGCAAAGGGCAATTCGCGGGTTCGGAGATGGCCGGCAAGACCCTCGGGGTCGTGGGGCTCGGCAAGATCGGGGTGCTGGTCGCCAACCTGGCCATGGGGCTCGGCATGAAGGTCATTGCCTACGAGCCCTTCCCCAGTGTCCAGAACATGCATCGGCTCAGCCGAGCGGTCGCTACGACCAGCAACTTGTCCGAGGTCTTCGCTCAGGCCGATTTCCTGACCGTCCACGTTCCGCTCAACGACAAGACGAAGGGACTGCTCAACGGGGCGTCACTCGCACCGTTCAAGGGCTCGGTCATCCTCAACTTCTCCCGCGGCGGGATCGTGGACAACGAGGTCCTTCAGGAGCGACTCGGTGCAGGGACTCTTCACGCCTACGTGACCGACTTCCCGGACCCCGCCATCGTCAAGCTGCCCGGAGTCATCGCCGTGCCTCATCTGGGCGCCAGCACGGAGGAAGCCGAAGAGAACTGTGCCACCATGGCGGTGCAGCAGTTGCGTGACTATCTCGAGTACGGAATCGTCAAGAACTCGGTCAACTTTCCGGCTATCCAAGGGTATCCCGATCCAGCGGTCAAGGTTCGGTTGGTCGTCATCAACGAGGACGTGCCTGCCATGATTGCCGAGATCACCCGGGTCATTGGCGCGGCCGGCATCAACATCCACTCCCTCAAGAACGAGTCCAACGGCAAGATTGGGTACAACCTGATCGACACCGAAGTGGACGTCTCTGCGAACGTCGTCGAGCAACTCAGGAAGCTCGACAAGGTCGTCTTCGTTCGCAAGATCCAGCTCGGATAGCGCGTCCGGTCTCCGAGGTTCGCCGCAGAGCCCGGACGGCATCGAGAAGGGCGAAGCTGCCGAATTCTGCGGCGAATACCCCCGGTCCGAGCGAGGGTAACGGGCTACGCTCTGTGCCCTTTCTCGGAGATGGGCACCCGCGGCCCCTTGGCCGGTTGCCTGAGGCCGTCAACCCGGCTAGCTATGCGGCCCTGTGGCAAGCAGGCGAACCAGGCGCAAGAGCGGGGCTCTCGCCAAGGCTGAACGCCGGCAGCAGATCCTCACCGCCGCCCGCGATGTCTTCGCGAAGCGGGGCTACCACCAGGCAACGATCGATGACATCGTGGCGGCAGCGGGGGTCGCCCGCGGGACGTTCTATCTGTACTTCGAAGACAAGCGCGCCGTATTCGAGGACCTCATCGATCGTTTCTCGGCGCAGCTGACCGTCGCGATCTCCCGCATCGTGATCGATGATCCTTCCAGAGCCGTTGCCGATCAGGCACGCGACAATATCCATGCGATCATCCGGGTGTGCCTCGCCGAACGCACCATGACGAAGATGTTGTTCACGGACGCTGCCGGCGTCGATCCGGGCTTCGATCGCAAGCTGGCGACCTTCTACGATGGCGTCGTGCAGCTGTTGACGGAGAGCCTTCGCGACGGACAGACCCTCGGCATCGTGGCCGACGGAGAGCCCCGCGTTCTGGCCTACTTGACCGTGGGCGCTCTGAAGGAGCTGCTGTTCCAGGTCGTCACCCTGGGGCTGGCCGAGGAGAGCGCAGAAGTGCTGACCCAGCAGCTGTTCCGATTCCTCAGCGAGGGCTATTTGAGGGTCGGTGCCAACGAGATGGGCAAACGGGGCGCGGCGCGACGCGCCAAGCGAGCGCCCGCTGGCGGTTCCCGGTAGGCGCGACTATGTGTACCCCGTCGTTTGCCAGACTGACCGGCCTGCTCCGTCGCGACGTTCCAGCGCGACGGCCAAGACCGGGGCGGTGGTGGACACGGCGCTGCTCACGCGGGAGCCGGTCGGATCGCCGGTGGCACAGCACGCTGGACGCAGGGAGTCCCCTAGGAGACATCGAGTGAAACAACCAACGACACAGATGGATAGTCTCGGTATCACATGCACCCTACGGACCGACCACGCGAGCGCGGTCGTGCGCGTCATCGAGGCGCTCAAGCGTGAGGGCTTCGGCGTGCTGACGGACATCGACGTCCGGCAGACGCTCAAGGAGAAGCTGGGCGTCAACTTCAGGCCCTATCGCATTCTCGGCGCGTGCAATCCCCCGGCCGCCTACAAGGTGCTCCAGGCGCAGCCGCAGGTCGGACTGCTCCTGCCGTGCAACGTCATCGTGTACGAACTCGACGACGGCAGCACCGTAGTATCGGCCTTCGATCCGCTTCAGATGGTCGGAGAAGGCTCGGCCGACGGACCTCTCGGCCAGGTTGCCGAGGAGATCCGTGCTCGCCTGGCCCGGGTCGTCGGTTCGCTCGGTTGACCCGCGCCGCCCCGAGGTCGCTTGCGTGCGGGTGGCGAGTCCACGATTCTGCTGGAGCACGATGACGAGGATGGAGGACCTTCCCAGTCTGAGCCTTGCGTTCGTCGAGGGCCTCTATTCGGAGTATTGCCGCGATCCGAACCGTGTGCCCGAGGCGTGGCGGACGTATTTCGAAGCGCTTGGGTCGAATGACGCTCGGCCGCAACAGTTCAAGCTGGCCCCGAGCTTCAGGCGGCCTCGGCTGTTCGACCCCTCTGGCTACGCCGGCGGGTTGCGTTCAGACCTGGCACGGGTCGTGTCTCGGGCGGATGCGGTTCTGCAGGACCGCGTCGACGAGCTCGTCAGAGCGTACCGTGTCTCCGGGCACCGCATCGCGGCGGTGGATCCGTTGGGCCTGGCTCGGCCCTCGGTCCCCGAGCTCGAGCCGGAATTCTACGGGCTAGGAGAGGCCGACATGGATCGGGAGCTCTCCGCACCGAGCCTTCGAGGCTCGGCAGCCCATACGCCGCGCCAGGTCCTCGACTGGCTCCGCACGACCTACTGCTGCTCGATCGGCGCCCAATTCATGCACATCGATGGCGCCGCGATCAAGGGTTGGATGCAGGAGAGGCTCGAGGGGTCTCAGCACCGCGTCAGGCTCAGTCACGATCAGCAACTCGGCATACTGACGAAGCTGACCGATGCCGTCATCTTCGAGGAATTCATCCAGAGGAAGTTCCTGGGCGCCAAGAGCTTCTCGCTCGAGGGTTCGGAGAGCCTCATCCCGCTGCTCGCCATCGCGATCGACCGCGCCGCCGAACTCGATGTGAACGAGATCGTGCTCGGAATGGCACACCGCGGACGGCTCAACGTGCTCGCCAACATCATGGGCAAGAGCGCTCGCGAGATCTTCAGGGAATTCGAGGACTCGGATCCAGAGAAGTACCTCGGCAGCGGCGACGTCAAGTACCACCTGGGCTACAGCTCAGACGTCGCGACGAGCAGCGGGCGTACGGTTCACCTCTCGTTGTGCTTCAATCCCAGCCACCTGGAGTTCGTCGACCCGGTCGCGCTCGGACGGGTCCGTGCCAAGCAGGACCGTGGCGGAGACACCCAACGGGAGCACAAGCTCGGCCTATTGATCCACGGGGACGCGGCGTTCATCGGCGAAGGCGTGGTCCAGGAGACGTTGGGCATGAGCGAGCTGCGCGCGTACACCACGGGCGGCACGATCCATGTGATCGTCAACAACCAGATCGGGTTCACGACCCCGCCCTCGGAGGGCCGCTCGAGCCTCTACGCCACTTCCGTCGCGCGAATGCTGCAGATCCCGATCTTCCACGTCAACGGCGAAGACCCGGAGGCGGTGGCCCAGGTCGTTCAGCTCGCGATGGATTTTCGCCAGCGGTTCCGACGCGACGTCGTCATCGACATGTACGGCTATCGACGCCACGGCCACAACGAAGGTGATGAGCCCGCCTTCACGCAGCCGCTCCTGTACGCCACGATTAGTGCACGCCGAAGCGTCCGTGACGGCTATCTCACGCACCTCCTGCGGCTGGGCGAAGTGACCGAGCAGGAGGGGGACCGCATCGCGATCGAGCGTCGCGAACAGTTGGAACGGGAGCTCAGTGAAGCGAGGAACACCGAGTTCGCGGCCCCGCCCCAGTCGCTCGATGGCTACTGGCGCGGCTATCGGGGCGGGTCCGAGGGAGACGTCCCGGATATCGACACCGGCGTCGACCGATCCAGGCTCGTGGAGATGCTCGAGCAGTTGGCGCGGGTGCCACAGGACTTCCACGCCCACAAGAAGATCCGTCGTCTGCTCGACCAGCGCCGCGAGATGGCTTGCTGCGACCGTCCGCTCGACTGGGGCGCCGCCGAGCACTTGGCCTTTGCGAGCCTCGCGGTTACTGGCATCCGTGTGCGCTTGAGCGGGCAGGACAGCGCACGCGGCACCTTCAGCCATCGCCACGCCGTCTTGCACGACGTCGAGGACGGCCACACCTTCATGCCGCTTCGGCACGTTTCCTCCGAGCAGGCAAGCGTCGACATCTACAACAGCCCGTTGAGCGAAGCGGGCGTATTGGGCTTCGAGTACGGCTACAGCCTCGATTCGCCAGAGGTCCTGGTGCTCTGGGAAGCCCAGTTCGGGGATTTCGTCAACGCCGCACAGGTCATCATCGACCAGTTCATCGTGAGCGCCGAGGACAAGTGGAAGCGACTGAGTGGGCTCGTGTTGCTCTTGCCCCACGGCTACGAGGGCATGGGGCCCGAGCATTCGAGCGCTCGGATCGAGCGGTTCCTGCAGCTCGGCGCCGAGCACAACCTTCAGTTGGTCCAACCCAGCACGCCGGCTCAGTTCTTCCACGTCCTGCGCCGTCAGGCGCTGCGCAAGTGGCGCAAGCCGCTGGTGGTCTTCACGCCGAAGGGTCTGCTCAGACACCCCAAGTGCACGAGTGAGCTCGCGGATTTCGCGACCGGGCGCTTCATGCGTGTCTTGGTTGATCCGCTCGACCGCGGTCGCTCCGGTGATAGGGTCGAACGCGTCTTGCTTTGTACGGGTAAGGTCTATTACGCGCTCGAACAGCAACGCGAAGAGCTTCGACGCCACGAGATCGCGATTGTGCGCCTGGAGCAGCTCTATCCCCTGCCGGAACAGGCCCTGGCTGCGGCCCTCGGGGCCTACCGCGACGGGACGCCCGTCGTGTGGGTGCAGGAAGAACCGGAAAACATGGGAGCGTGGCGGCACCTGCGGGCCCATTTCGGGACGACCCTGTTCGACCGGTTTCCGTTTTCGCACGCGGCACGCGCGGAATCGGCCAGCCCGGCCACGGGTTCGGCAAGCAGCCACAAGCTCGAGCAACGGCAGCTGATGGATCAGGCGTTTGCAGCTGACGGCGGGGGCAGGGTGACGTAGAACCGACGCGCTGTGGTTGGAGGCAAAACACGTCACCGGTCATCGAGCAAGTGGGTGAGAGGATGACGATCGAGCTGAAAGTGCCGGAGATCGGAGAGTCCGTGAGCGAGGTGCTGGTCGCACAATGGCACAAAAGCGTTGGCGATCGGATCGAACGCGACGAGCCTGTCGCGACGCTCGAGTCGGACAAGGTCACTCTGGAGCTGGCCGCGCCGGGGGCCGGCCGACTCGTCGAAGTCCGCGTTGTCGCGGGGCAAACGAGTTCTGTTGGGCAGGTGATCGGCTTGATCGAGCAGGACGAGCGCGCTGAGACGTCGACCGCTCAAGCGCCCGCGCCCCCTGGGCCGACCGAACCCGACGAGGAAACGGCGCGATCGTCCGAAGCTACGCCGTCCGCCACAGCCAACGCAGCGCCGCGTGTCGGACCTGCGGCACGGCGGGCGCTCCGCGAGGCCGGACTCGGTGCAGAGCAGGTGACCGCGACGGGGCCGGGCGGGCGGGTGCTCAAGGAAGACGTCGAGCGCAAGGCTCGTGAGCTGGCCCGGCAAGCCGCACCGGGGCGAGCCCAGGAGACCGAAGCCGCTGGCGAAGAAGAAGTGGTTCCCATGAGTCCGTTTCGCCAGACCATCGCCGAGAGGCTCGTTCAGGCGCAACAGAACGCGGCACTGTTGACGACCTTCAACGAGATAGACATGTCGGCGGTGATGGCGCTGCGCGGCGAGGTCCAGCAGCGGTTCACCGAGAAGCACCAAGTGAAGCTGGGGCTGCTGTCCTTCTTCGTGAAGGCGGCGGTCGAGGCGCTCAAGGAGTTCCCCGCGGTGAACTCGGAGGTGCGTGGCCAGAACATCGTCTACAAGAATCACTACGATATCGGTATCGCGGTCGGCAGCGGCCGCGGTCTTGTCGTTCCTGTCTTGCGAGCTGCGGAGCGGCTGAGCTTCGCCGAGATCGAGCAGACCATCGGTGGTTTCGCGCGGCGGGCTCAAGAGAACACGCTCGAGCTCAGCGAACTGGTTGGGGGCACCTTCACCATCAGCAACGGCGGCGTCTACGGCTCGTTGATGTCGACGCCGATCATCAATCCGCCGCAGAGCGGTATTCTCGGCCTGCACGCCATCCAGGAGCGTCCGGTCGTGCGCGCGGGCCAGATTGTGGCTTGTCCGATGATGTATGTGGCGCTTACGTACGATCACCGGGTCATAGACGGTCGCGAAGCGGTCGGCTTTCTCAAGCGAGTCAAGGAGTGCGTAGAGCAGCCGGCACGGATCCTGCTCGAGACGTGACCGCGCCGGCAGTGGCCGCTGCCTCT
This sequence comes from Polyangiaceae bacterium, assembly GCA_016929495.1. GTDB lineage: Bacteria > Myxococcota_A > Polyangia > Polyangiales > Polyangiaceae > JAFGIS01. Next base: position 34,702 of record JAFGIS010000506.1, read on the forward strand.
CTCATGGGACAGCTCTGCAGAGCGTGTGTCGTTTGAACGGCGCTCGCGCCAACGGCCATCCGCGCGGCGCCTCGTCGAACGACCCTCCATTGACGCGACGCAGTGTGTTTGCCGCGTCGAGGCGAAGAGGCGCTGTAGGTGTGATGCGCACCCGCCGCGCCGAACACGCGCGGCTGTCCAATCCGACGCCAAAGTCACGAGATTCGCAAGCGTGCGCTACATTCGCTCTCAATTCGCTCTTGACGTGGGCTTCCTCTTTGGGCATCCTCGTCAGACTCGTCGGGAGTCTGCCCACAGTGACGGTGGAGCCTCGGCGGCAAGTCTTCGCGAAAGATAGAAGCGGGTCGGGTGACCGGATTCCGGGCGACACACGGGAATCCGTCATCCCGAGCGCGATGGCCACGCCTAGCCGCTGCCAAGTCGATCGTCAACGGCTTGACAGCTGGGTTGAGGGACAGTGATGAGTGTAGGCAGCGACAGTGGGATATCTATCGTGGTGATGGAAGCCGGTGCTCGCTGGCCGTCTTGGTTCCGGGGGTTGGCTCGCAGCGGGGCGAATTCGCTGGTGCAAGCACAGGCCGACGGTGAGGACGAGCGGCGGCTCGTCTCGCGAGTGCTCGAACGTGCTCAGTCTGTTTCGGGTCGGGGATGTGTGCAGCTGTGCGTGCTCGCGTGCAACGAGAGCACGACTCCGCGGGCTTTGGCCGCACGCTTGCACATCGCCCGAGGTCTCGTGCACAGCATGCTCGCCAGCGCTCAGGGTGAGCTCGTGATGACGGCCGAGGCCGACATCGATGACGAGCTGCGTCATGAGCTGCTCGCGCTCGCCGGAACGCTGTGCGACGAGTTCCACCAAACGAAGATCACCGTGAGCGTTCGTTTCTTGAGCAGAGCGCCGCGTTCCGCCGTGCGACTCAGGGCCGTAGTGCCACCGCGTATCGCGGAGGCGGGCTGACTCGGTGCGGATGATCATCCGCGTCGTTTCATCGACGTGCGAGCGCCCTGCATCCCGAAGCCGTCGAGGTCGATCGTCGCTTCGCCAGATTTGGCTGTCGCTCGGACCAAGCCCGTGAGAGGCACGGCCGAGTGCATCCAGACGGTGAATCCGCCGTCGAGC
>JAFGIS010000507.1 GCA_016929495.1 Polyangiaceae bacterium
AAGATCGCATAAGATAGCTTATGTAAACAAATTGCATCTCACTCGACGCTAAAATTGCCCTAGCACATTTGGACGACTTGGCCACCGCGTTGGAACTCGGTGACCGCCGCGGTCGTCCGTGGGCCGAGTGTTCCATCGACTGGCCCAGGATCAAGGTTGCAGGCCCGTAGCTGTTCCTGCAGCTTCGTCACGCTCGGACCCCTTGAATCATGATGCGTCACTCGCGCGTGAGCCTGTTGGCGCGGGCCACCCTCACCTGGTGGGCTGTTGCGACCACGCAGCAGCGCGGCGCGCGGCCGCTTCGGGGCGCCCTTCCTGCCTCAGTAGATCCGATCGATCTCTTTCAGGACGTTCTCCATCTCGGCGGACGTCATCATGATGAACAGCGTGCCCCCGATGTGACGTCCCGGCAGCAAGAACAGGGTTTCGACCAACAGGACATGGTCGCCGACCTCCTTGTCGAATGCACCGCAGACACCCGTGACGTCGCCGACGTTGCAGTTCGGCTGCTCCAGGTCGAAGCTGATCCCGAGCGTGTTGGCCATACTCCCGACCAGCGCGTTGATCAGGATGTTGCCAATCTCCGACAGTAGCTCTTGGTCCATCGGCTCGAGCGCCCCGGCTTCATTGGTTTCGCTGCTGACCAATGCGTTGACCAGGCGAAGGCCACTTTCCTTGGACATCAAGAGGAAGGCGATCCCTTTGGCCGAGCCCTTGAAGTCCTGCCGGATGACGGCCAGCTCGTCCTGAAAACTCTCCAGGATAGCCGTGTGCAGCTGGTCTCGCGGAATGACGTCGAGCCTGGGCACACTCAACTTGACCTTCTCGTAGACGAGTTTCGACAGCGCATTGGCCGCGCGACCGATCCCGATGTTGAAGATCTCCTTGAACGCGTCCGCATAGCGCGGAGACAGGGTGAAGCCCTCGGGGACATCGTTGCATACCATGGCCAGCCGGAGCACGCGTCGGAGCTCTTCGGCATTGACGGGTTTGGAGACGAACGCCAACGCACCGAGGGAGCGCGCCTTGGCGGCCGTCGTGTCCTGGATGTCTGCCGAAGAGATGATGACCTTGGTCTTGGGAAACCGCGTCTTGACGTGACCCAGGAAGGCCAGACCACTGATGTGCGGCATCAGCAAATCGGTGATGACGACGTCGTACCGGGCCTGTTCCATGCGCTTGAGGCCTTCGCCGCCCCCTTGGGCCTCGTCGATCTCGTACTCGGGTCCCAGCGCTTTGCGCGCCTGTGACAGGCTGAACTGGGAGTCGTCGACCAGCAAGACGCGAGGTTTCGCTTGGGGTCGCTCCGTGGCCGGCGCCTCTCGTTCCTGGGGTTGTGTCGGTGTGCCCATTTGCCAGACGGCTCCTTCGTTTTCGTTGCAGAGCAAGAGGCCTCCTCGATGAGTACGGGTGGGCCTGCCGTTGCTTCAGGGGGCTGAGCAGCGGCGTGTTTCTGGGTATCGGCCAGCGGACCCGAGTAGCCGCCACCGTCAACGACGAGCAGGTGGGGCCACAGGCGTCAGCTCCCAGCTGGCTCGCACCGTCGCTCGGGTCGCGAGAGGGGGGAGACTCGGCCGGGACATACCTCTCAGCACACAGTCCACGACCTCCCGTCGATGCGACCGAGCTACCCAACGACCACACGCCGGATCACTCGGATAGCAGTCCCCAGCAGGTGACCGAGCCGTCTGTCCGCACACCGCAGGTGGACATGAGACCCGCGGATACCTGCACGAACGAGCCGGAAGGTGGCGTAATCTGCCCGCTGTCTCGGCCATCGAGTCCCGATCCCCAGCAGGCGACCGAGCCGTCTGTCCGCACGGCGCAGACGTAGAGATAACCCGCGGATACCTGCACGAACGAGCCGGAAGGTGGCGTGCAGGGGACTCCCCAACAGGCGATCGTCCCGTCTGTCCGCACACCGCAGGTGCGGCAGCTGCCGGCGGAGACCTGTACGAACGAGCCGGAAGGCGGCGTGGACTGCCCGCAGCTGTCATCTCCCCAGCAGGCGACCGAGCCGTCTGTCCGCACACCGCAGCTGTGTTCGCCCCCAACTGCAACCTGAAGGAAGGTACCGGAAGGCGACGTGGACTCCCCGTTGCTGTCGTCTCCCCAGCAGGCGACGGTGCCGTCTGTTCGTACACCGCAAGCGTGAACGCCACCTCTGGTGCTAGCATATGTCACGTCCCAGTACGTGCCAGAGGCTACTTGGATGAAGGTACCGAAAGGCGGCGTGGATTGCCCGCAGTGGGTACATTCCCCCCACCACGGCCAGGCATCTTCCCATCCCCAGCAGGCGACCGAGCCGTCTGTCCGCACACCGCACACATGGTGGCCGCCAGCCGCGACCTGAAGGAACGTGCCGGAAGGCGGCGCCGAGTCGTAGTATCCCCAACAGGCGACCTTGCCGTTGGTCCGCACACCGCACGCGTAGTCGTGACCGCCGGTCGCGACCTGAAGGAACGTGCCGGGACAGGCGACCGCACTCTCCGTGCACTCGTCGATGCAGGAGCTGCCGTCGTCCGACAGGGAAAAGCCGGCCTCGCAGCTACATGTGTAGCTACCGGCGGTGTTGGTGCAGACCTGACTGCAGGGCGTGCCGTTGGCGCATTCGTCGATATCCTCACATGTGAGGCCGTCGCCTTTCCATCCGGCACGGCACACGCAATGCGCTGTCCCTCCCGTCTCATCGCACCATGCGTTCTTATCGCACTGGTCGCACACTAGCGGGCTCGACGACGCGGTCGAGCCATCTCCGTCACCGGAGCTCGCGTTCCCGGCGCTTGCGCCGCCGGCTGAGGATGCGTCAGGTGGGAGAGCTTCTGCGCGCCCTCCGTTGGCGCTCGCATCGGTGATCTGAGGGTGACCGGCAGCCCCGGCGGCAGGTCGGCTGTTCCCCACTGTGGCAGACTTGCCGCCGCAGCCAGCGCCAAGGCCCGAAGCGAGGGCCGCAATAGCCCAGCACTTCTTGTGGTTCATGACACATCCTCGCGACCGAGTTGGCGAAACGTCCGCGACTTCTGAGGAGCAATATAGCGTCTTGTGCGCTTGCCGTGCTGGTCAGCTCAGCAAGACGACGTCCGGACTGATGACCGCTCGGGGCGGCGATCCCAGCTTGTTGTCTTCAAACCGAACAGTCGGCCGTAGGGGGTCCGAAAGCGCGGTCGATGGGGCGCACGGGTGTGCTTTGGAGTAGCTCACGCCGGTGGGTCGGAGGGGCACAAGATCGCATAATCAGTAGCCGTCTAAGCCACTCGGAGCGAGCGAAGACACCATGCCGCTGCGCGCGGGACCGAGCGGGACGGGTGCGTGGCTGTCCGGGTCGGTGCAGAGCGAGCGGAGCAGTGGCGGTGTCGGCCATTGGACTGAGCCGATTCGCAGGCAGAGCCGAGCGCCCAAGGCTATGCAGATTCTACGAGAACGCTGGGCGGCGCGAGGAGGGTCGGCGTGCGTGCGCGCGGCGGTCGGGGCGAGTGTGGGTGGTCACGCGGCGGCGTTGGCCCGGTGGAAACGACGTCGGTGGTGGGTCTTGGCCGTGCGAGCATGGATCGGCGCGTCGCGACGCTGCGTTGGACGTCGCCCATGTGCCTGGGCCCCTCCACGCACAGACTCAAGGCCTCGCTGATGCGCAGTCCCGCCGCATACATCAACAGAATGAGCGCGCGATACTTGGGCGACCGCGTCACCTCCAAGAACCAGCGTGGCGCGGTCCATGGGCCGGTGGCTGCTCGCGTGCACGGCGTGTTGGTCCACGGCGGGGTGCCGAGATGCAGAGGCGTTTC
>JAFGIS010000508.1 GCA_016929495.1 Polyangiaceae bacterium
CTGACGCCCCGCTCCGAGTTTGTGTCTACGGAGCCCGACGAAGTGGCGTAAATCATGCCCTTTCGTGAGCGGGGTGGTCAACTTGGGATGGAAGGCCATCCAAACGCCGCGGCATCTGAGCACCCCGCCCTCGGGCGAGACTCCGCGGTCGAGAGCGACAACCGGCCCACGGACCCGCCTCGCTGGCGACCCATCCCGTTGCTCGACAACCCGTCAACGCTGCCAAGTTGCGGCAACCTGACGGCAACGGAAGGCGACGGCCAGTAGGCCGCAGCGAAAGACAAGGGAGAAGGTAGTGGAGGCGCCGGGAATCGAAGACGGGCTACGCGATCTGTAGCGTCGCGAAATGTGGTCGTTTCCCATGAGGCGCATTTCGGACCGCGTCGCTCAACGTCGCTTCGCGTCGCTTTGCGTACCGAAAAGTCAGGGAGGTCCCTGAGTGGCGCAGTGCGTCTTTGGCAGCGGTGTCGCGTTCAGATATCGGGCAACCACGTTGGCAAGCAGCTGGGCTGCCAAGTTCTCCCTGCGGACAGACTCTGCGCTTCAGCAGATCGAGCATGTCGTGCTGTGACTGTCATCCGAACTGCGGGATGGCAGCGATCTGCACCGTGTCTGGGGCGTTCGGGGTACACAACTCGCATCCGGGCCCTCGGTTCCGTCGTCGGCTTGCTCCTGACATTGCTGCGCGTGTCGGGATTCACGTTGGAGGCGAAGCCCATGGCGGGGGATACGGGTTCCGGCCCGCCTGACCCACGGAACGAAGTAGGATAGCGCTCGTCCTATGCGGCCTTGAAGCCACAGCCATTCTGCACACCACCGCGCTGAGCTGCAGGGGCGGCGCGCCTCTGATATCCTCCAGACCACGATGAAGCCCGCGACTTGGCTTTCTGGGTTCTGGGGCGTTCTCCTGGCACTGGGCAACGGATGTGGGGGAAACAGCCAGTCCGATCCCTCCACGAGCGGAGACACCACCGGCGGGGACGCGAGCAGCTCGAACACGGGCGGCGTGTCCACCGGCGCTGCAACGAGCGGTGGTGGTGGCGGCGGTGCCGACGCGACCGGCGGTAGCGACCCGGGCGGTGCGCTCACTGGTGGCAGCAGCCCGGGCGGCGCGCCCACCGGCGGTCGCAACACGGGAGGGGGGTCGACCGGAGGCACCCCTACGGCCACTGGCGGCCGCACGGACACCGGCGGTAGCGGCTCCGGCGGCGCGTCCGCCGGCGGTAGCAGCACCGGAGGGGTGCTCGGCGATACCGGTGGCAGCAGCACCGGTGGCAACGACATCGGGACTGGCGGAGTGGAGACGGGCGGCACGACTACCGAGGGCGGGGCGGGCGGAGGCGGAGGGGGCACCCCAACCGAGGCTTTCCTCGAGCTCGACCACTCGCGGATGGACTTTGGCACCGTCGTTCTCGGGAGCACTGCCACGGACACGTTCACGTTGACCAACCGGGGCGCGTCCACCTCTGGCATTCCGACCATCAGCGTACAATCGAGTGGTTTGTCCAGCGCCGTGACCATCAGCGGGTGCGACGCGGCTCTGGCTCCTGGCGAGTCGTGCACCCTGACGCTCGGCGTCACCCCGCCCGACCTGGGTCTGTTCGACACCTTCGTACGGATCGTTGCGGATCCAGGCACCGATCCGCACCTGTCGATCTACGTGGTCGGTCACGCGAGTGCCTTCGAGATCTCGCCGCCCGCAGTCCTGGAGCTGGGCAACGTGGAGCCGGGCGATCCCAGGCAGCACAGGATTACGGTCACTGCGACGACCCCCATTTCCGATCTAGAGGTGTTGACGGGTTGGGATGAGGTCTCCGTCGTCGCTTCCGCGACCACCTGCACGGACACGCTCGCCGCGGGCGACTCGTGTGTGGTGACGGTGCAATTCCTGTCACTGGATGTCGGCTGGTTCCGCGTCGGGGTCGGCATCAGAGCCGGAGGCGACTTGGGCCAAATGGCGGGGGTGGAGATCACGGCGAACGTCACGAGCGCCGAGGACCTTGCCGTCGAGCCCGAGAACCCACCGCCGTTCGAGGCCTATTTCGACGAGACGACCGACCCCATCGTCTTCACCGTAACGAACGTCGGCGCTGCCACCTCGGGGACGATCACCTCGGCCATCGTCGGGGAGTCAGCCAGCGACTTTGCCATCAGCGACACCGACTGCACGACCCTCGCCCCTCAGGAGACGTGCACCGTCTCGGTGGTGTGCAGCCCGCCGATGAGCGCAGCCGGTGGCCCAAGAGAAGCCGTTGTGTCGATCACCGATGGCAATACCCACGTGCCGATTCCGCTGACCGCCCAGGTGTCCTTTCGGGAGTGAGGTGACTAACCTATTGGCCAGCTCTACTGCGCCGCGGGTTCGTGTTGATGGCGTGTACGGAGCCGCAGCGCAAGGCACGACACGAGTCGCTACCTGCACTGCCAGCTGTGTCTTGCCCACCTGAAGTACTGGCTGCCCTGAGGCAGTCGCCCAGGGCAGCCACGAAGAGGTCACGGTGCCGCGATGTAGAAGCCGTTGATGCGATCGCCGGGGCTTAGGTAGTGGTACAAGTACGGATTGCCGTACGTAGTCGTCCACTCAGACACGTTCAGGTCGGCGGAGTTCCATCCTGAACTCCACTCACGAATGGTTCCGCAAGTGGCGGCATCGGCATTGACAAGAAGCTCACAGGCTCTTGAATAGCCGGCCGTCGACGAACTGCCCTTGTAGTTCACTCTGACGAAATCAGCGTTGCGATGGGCAAGATAGCTGTCACTGTCAACTGGACAATAGATGCCTATCCCGGAGCTCGTGTTGTTCCGGAGGGATTGTCCATTGTATAGGCCTGAGCCCGCTGCGTCGTTGTAGTAGTGGCATGTCGCCGAATGCTGGATACGGCTCTTGGCCGCTGCCTCTACGGAGTGTGACAACAGTGCAAATGTCGCCACGTATGCGCTCATGCCACCGAGAATGATTGTCTTGATCTGGTTCATTGTACCCTTACTTCTTTAGTTGTTTGTCGCCACCTCAACCAGACCTGCCCGCTGACCGGTGCAGTCGAGGTAGAGATTGGCCGTGTAGGGGAGCTCGGGGTCATTCGGCTCGGGTAGCCGGATTGCCTGGACGCAATTGAGACCTGGCATCGCTCGTTGTGCTAGCTCAAAGCCAGTATCGTCAGCCTTGGCATAGTCTCCCCACTCCACGGTGGCTCGACAACTCGTGGTTTTGCACTCTGCAGACTGGACGGCGAATCCCAGCTCCTCTCCAAGCGCAATCAGCCCAGACTCGAGATCTTGGGTGGCTTTCGGAGACCACGATGGATCGGGGGGATCCTTTGCATGGCGCCGGTCCAGCTCGGCGAAGCGCTCCTCGGCTAGCCTCCGACTCTTCTCCGGGTCCATGTCCGGGGGAGCGGGGTCGTCGTCGCCTTCCTTCTCTTTCCTCAGTTCGTCGAGTTCTCTTTCGAGGGCTTCCATTCGCTGCGAATCGGATGCGACTACAATCGTCCTAGAGTTGTTGTGTTCTGTAGTTGCCTTTGGTGCCCTCTTGGCCTCCGCAACAGCGGTCGCCTTCCCTTGCGGGAGCCACCGACCCGCGATCGCCACGGTGCCGATCGCTGCGATGACACCCACGATGCCAGAAATCAGTGTTGGATAGACTACGTTCGACACGGACATGTGAGCATCTCCTATCTGGCGTGATGGAATCTCTGGCTGAGGCGTGGTGGGTTCGAAAGACTCGGTGGCATGGATGCCGAA
>JAFGIS010000043.1 GCA_016929495.1 Polyangiaceae bacterium
GCAGCCCTCAAGTCACGCCGTTTCGACGACCTCATGGACATCCTGGGCGCCAGCTACAAGGGGACCGTCACGAAACGGGCGGCGTAGAGAACTGAACGCCCGAAATCGTGGATATGCACCCCACCTCCAACATCCGTAGGCGGGACGTGTCGATCTTGCGCCCTGCTGGGGCTCGACTTCCAGCACAGGGCCACGAGGTCTTTCAAACGGCGCAGCGACTCGACGGAGACAACAGGTCGTTCACTGATCCGGAGTGCTTTGCAGCGCGCCCGATCGAACATCCACGCCGGAACGCGAAGACCATCGCACCGGTCGTCTTCAGAGAGCGTCGAGCTCCACTTCGTGGGGCACGAATGGATCGCCTCCGTTCGCCGCCGGCACGACCGCAACCTGCACGACCTCGTTCTGTCCAGAAACTCACCGCCGACCGTCACGCCGCCTCCCGACGCTAGAAGTTGAGCAGCCCGCCGAGACGCGAGCGACGGGTGATGGTGCACGTCGCCCCGTTGTCGTTCGCGCAATCACCCGTTCGCATGATGAGTTGCCCGCCCAGGCCTTGGTGAAACCGTTCCGTCAGGCAGCGCTCCAGAGACTGCCTGACGAGGTAGCGTAGGTGGCGTTCCCCGAAGATCACGAACTGGTCCAGGCATTCGCTCCGTATCGTCCTGACGAAGCGCTCCGCGTGAGGCGAGCAGTTCGGACTGTGCGCCGGGATCCGGACACACGCGACGCCGCCGGACGCGAGTAGCGCCGTTCATGCCTTCGTGTAGAGCGGGTCACGTTCGTGGATCAGATGAGTCGCGTTCTGCAGGAAGCCGTCTATGGGATTGAGCAGATTGCGAGCCACCTGCATCATCCACGCCCCATCGGGGTTGACGCGGATGCCGGCGACATGAACAGCGCGGGACTTCAGCTCGATGACGAGGAAGACCCTGTGGCGGACGGTTCCGAAGAGCCCCAGAGTCTCGACCGCGAAGAACTCGCACGCGTGGAGTGTCTCCCAATGACTTCGGACGAACTGCTTCCAGGTCCGTTTCTTGTTACGCTCCGGCGCCGGCTCGAGGCCTGCCTCCGCCAGAAGGTTGGCGATCGTGCTGCGAGCGATCTCTATCTTGAGCCCACGTAGAGCGTCGCGGATCTTGGTGTAGCCCCACGCGGGAGAATGTGGAGCTCCACATTTGGGGCTGTGGAGTCGCCGCAGGATTGCCGCTGAGCTTGCCAAGCTCGGCTACAAGGTGAGCAAGGACACCGTTGCGAAGTACCTTCCTCGGCTGCCACGAGGATCAGGCCGGCCGCGATCCCTGACCTGGGCCACATTCCTCCGCATGCATCTGGCTGGGACGATCGCCATCGACTTCCTCACCGTGCCCACGGTGACGTTCGACATGCTGTACGTGTTCTTCGTGCTGTCGCTTGACCGGCGCCGCCTTCTGCACATCAACGTGACGGCGCACCCATACGCGGTCACGGTCACGCAACAGAACGGAGCTCCCGCGCCGAGGTTTCTCCGGAAGTCACTTCCACTTCATAGTGATGTCGGCGTACGTCGACTGCACGTCCGTCACCTCGATGGTAAGGCCCGACGTCTCGTCCAGGAGCCACGTCTCGCCCTTCGTGATCCCCGGGGCCGTTCCGGACGCGACCAGCGTCTGCACCCCGCCCGTCATCTGCATGAGCGGCCACGCGGGTCGGAACTGGACTACGACGCCGGCGCCAATCGTGTTCGACTCGCCCGTGACGGCCGGGTTGTTGAAGCCCCGCTCGTCCTTGAACTCGATCCAGTAGTCGCCTCCAATGACGCCCTTCTTCCCGACCACCACGCGATCGTTGGTGAACTGGATGAGCTGCGTGGCCGTGCGCGAAGGATCTCCCGGCACGCTACCGGCCAGGCCGGCAGCAGGAAGCGAGGACGTGTGCAGCCGATACTTGTGCACGTTGTTGCCCCCACCTACCAGCGCACGAAGCTGGATCATGTTGCCCAGAAAACCGATCACGTGCTTCGAGTAGCCGCTATAGTGCCGGGCGTTCTTCCCCATGGGATCGCTGCGGTCGGCGTAGGCGCTTCCGGCGCGGACACAGCTCCCGTCGCGCAGGCCCAGGGTCGGTTGCACGCCGAATCTCGCACCGGCCGGGGAGGTGCAGGTCATGTACGTGGCATGCTCGAACGTCACATGGCCGAGCTCGTGGATGGGGGTGGCGAGGCTTGTCGCGACGGAGTACTCTGGTCGCAGCTCGTAGTTCGCAAGACGGATGATGGCCCCGCCCTTCTCGCCGCCACGAGGATTGGAACCCATCACGATCATGATGAACTGCGTTCCAGCGCTGCCGAGCGCAAGCGACGGATTCGCCGCGATCGCCGCGTCCCTCGCATCCACGAAGTGTTGCGAGAGCTTGCCACGAGCCGCCCCAGTGGCGTAGGCTGCCTGGGGATTCGGCAGGCTCTGAGCCGCAAGACGCACGAACTGTGGCGCCCACGCGCCATTGGAGATCTCGAGGAAGTAGCCGCGCATGGACGTGGAGGTATTGGCCCCGAACAGCGCGTCCATGCGGCTGTTCGTGAGAACGCCGGACGAGCTCGTCGTCACGTCGGAGGGGAACAGTGGCAGCACCACGACGCGCTTGAGCAGGTTCCTGATGTTGCAGCGTGAAGCCGTTGCGCGGTAGCTCACGGTGCTCGAGAGCGGCGCGATGTTGCTCGTCGCCCCGGTGAACTGGGAACCTTCCTCGATGGCGACCTTAGACGCTCCCACTCGATAGGAGTACGTTTTCCCGGAAGACGGGGTGATGGACCAGTCCGCGATGCCCGTCCCCACATCGGCATCCGCGACGTTGCGGACGACGAAGGTGTCCCGGTAGAGCTGATAGTACGTGGCACCGGAGACCTTGCTGAACTTGATAGTGACCGCCTGACAGGAACTACTGCCTTCGTCGATCGTAACGTTCGTCGCTGCGCTGAGCGGCTCGGCGATCTGAGCAGTGTCCTCCATCAAGTCATTGTCATCCTCGGCGGTCGCAAAGGCGCAACCGATCGCGGTGACGGATGCGAGCAGCGCCGCTCCGAACGGATGCGCAAGAACTGCAAAGCGCGACTGCCAATCTCGTGTGGTGGACTCACGGATGTCGATGGTCTTCATGATCTTACCCTTTCCCTTTCTGAGGTGCGGAACACAAAGCAGATTCATGGTTTGCCCCTTTCCGAAGCGCGGGACGCAACTCATCGGTCGAAGTGCTGCACTAGACAGACTGCGGCCCACTCAACGCGTGTGCAGCGTGAGATGGACCACGTGGCGGCCATATTTGTCGCAATGGCCGGCACGGATCTTTCATGTAGGAGTCATGCTCCCTCTTGCAGGCACAACGCATCAGCAGCGAGTGCTACCGGTTCGACCTTCTTTCTGTCCTACGTGCCCGGCCATAGGGAAACCGTAGCCTTCATCGTTCAGCGCCAAGAGCGGCTATCGTCCCACGGATCAGAAACGGCGACTCACTTCATTGCCGCTGGGCTGGGAGCTTCCAGTTCACGGTCCAGCCCCAGCTGTTCGCGTCGGCCACCGTGACGCCGGGGTAGTTCACGTAGACTCGGAAGCCGTCGACCGTCGGACTATAGATGGACGTGACGCCCGTCGTCTTCCAGTGATTCGCGCTGCCGCCGAGACTGGTCAGCACGATCGGACCTGCAGAACTGCTGGATGCGTCGCAATGGGTCGGCACGTCCATGTACAGGCCATTCGATCCGTACTGACGCCAGCCGGTACCACCCTGGCCTGAGCATGTCGTTGACAGGTACCAAGGTACGGCCTGCCAGTTGATGTGCCATTGACGAGATTTGGCCTCGGCCACTGTGATTCCGGACCTGTACACGTAGACTCGGAAACCGTTGTCCCGTTCGTACACTGACGAAGCGCCCTTGGTGGTCCAGTGTTCCGACTTGCCGCCGAGGGTGGTCAGGTAGGTCGCGTAGTTGAAACCGCACGCGCTCGTGTCAACGTCCACGTAGATCCCATTCGACCCATACTGGACCCAGTTCGTGTTCGTCGTGGAGGTTCTGCCGGAGCACAAGTCGCTGTCCCGCACGTCTCGGTAGACGCCTTCCCAGTTGACATGCCACTTGCGCCGGCTGGCTTCGGCCGCGGTGATCCCGGGTTCGTTGATATACACCCGGAACCCATCCGTGGTGGGCGAGTAGACGGACGTGACACCTCGGGTCGTCCAGTGCTGCGATCCGCCGAGGCTGGTGAAGTAGAGCGGGACCGCATCGAATTCGCACTCGGTCGTGTCGACATCGAGGTAGACCCCATTGGAGCCGTACTGCTGCCACCCTGCACCCGGTGCGCTCTGCCCGCTGCAGGAGTTCCAGCAACGGTACGCGGTGTGGCCCGTCGAGCTACTGTCATAGAGCGTGGTGGCGACACAATCCTTGCCGGTCCACTGCTCGATCGATGAGATACGCGAGCCGGTGCGGTTCCAAATCTCGTCATCGCCCTCTCTGGAACAGACGTCGTTGAAGGGCTTGTTGCCCTGATGGTGACCGCTGAACGTGCCGAGCAGTACGCGGTTGGTCAGGGACCCGTCGTAAATGCTCGCCATGCCGGGTCCACCGGAGTCTCCGTCGCAGAGATGGTAGGTGCTGGAGACCTTCTTGTCTATGAACTGGTTGTCGTCGTATTCGTTCATGTAGCGGCTGGCCCGGCGCAGCACTCCGGAACCGGTGCCCTCGTAGGAACTGGCCCCGTAGCCGAGGGCGTCGAAGGAACGAACCGGCTCAGTTGAGCCGGCGTAGATGTACGCGTAGTCTCGAACGGTGACGTCACGCCATACGCCACTGGCAAGGACGATCACACCGTAGTCGTGCCAACGGTCGTAGTCGGAGTAGTGGGAGTCCCAGTGGATGTAGGCGGGGCGGTAGCTGCTGCAGGCCGGAGTGCTGATGCAGTCGAGGATCCCCCCGCGCGTCAGCCAGACTCTCACGCCGTTGGTGCCCCCGTTGCTGACGCCATCGAGGCAGTGCGCCGCGGTAAGCACGGTCGTGTCGTTAAGGAGCGCCCCACTGCAGGCGCCGCCTGTTTCGAAGTGGATGTAAACGGCGCTTCCGCCGTTGGTCACCGGGTCGCCCCCGCGAATGGCCTCGCTGGTCGTTTCGACGGGGTCGTCCGAAGCCCCGTCTCCAGCTCCGCCGGCGCAGCCAGCGGCCAGGACCACGACCAAACAGCCCATTGCAGTCTCGAGCGTTCTACCCATCATCGTCTTCCTCCAGTTCTTCTCCGTTGTGCGCCGGTCGATTGCTCACCCGGCGCGACCGCGGCTCGCATAGCAGGAAGCGGGCCAGGGCCTTCGTTCGGATTTCCCATTGTGCAGGTCACTAGGCCGAAAAACAGCATGGGGTCAGCGTCGGCGAGCCAATTCCACCTCGCTGCGCGGCGCGTGGGTCATCCAAACGCGTTCGCCGATACGCCGTATCCGACAGCGACTGCCGGTCGATGGACCGCGCCGTGCGGGACGGGATAGACACGTCTAGACATGTCTAGACATGTCTATTCTGTCTGCTGGAGCGACTTGGATGAGGTGTCGCGGACTGTCCGAAAACCCGACGCGAGCCGTGACGCCGCCTCCCGACGGTAGAAGTTGAGCAGCAGCGTGGCGCAGCTCATGGGCCGGAAGTTGCTCACGGCTCAGACACGCCGCGCAGCGAGGCGGTGCGGAGCATCGCGCCGCCCTCTGAGCCCGTGATCTTCGCGCGCGGCTGCAGAAAACGCAGGGGGCGCGCATCGACCTGACGCAGGTCGAGCAAGAGGTTCGGGCGGCGGTTGACGAGGTGGGACGCGAGATGATGGCGACGGCGCTGGCAACGGCGGACGTGGACGAGCCGGAGGTCTACGTCAACGGAGTGCTCCACGGGCGGCTACATCGACGCCGAGAGGTGATCCACACCACGCTCGGGGAGGTACAGGTCGAGCAGACGGTGTACGGTCGCGGCGTCGGTAGGCACCTTGGCGTACTTCGACGCTGAGGGGGAGCATCTGTCGACGGTGTACGTGGGGCGGATGCCGGAGGAAAAGAAGGCCACCCTGACGCAGATGTTGAAGGCCGAGGCGCAGCACGCGCTCGGCATTCGTCCGGACCAGCTCCGCGAGCTTCCCCCGCGGCGAGAATCCCCACTCGGCTTCCTGCGACACGTCCTCCGGACCCGCGTAGAGCCGCCACACGAACAGCCCCGCAAAACCGGGTTCGTTCACGAGCGCGTTCAAGAGCGCCTGGTGCGCGTCCGCCTGCGCCTGCTGGTCGACCACGACCTGGCTCATGTGCTCGGGCCATTCCCAGGGCCGCAGCGCCGGGTCCTTGCGCGTGGTGTAGCCGAATTCGTTGCAGGGCTGCCCCCCACAGGATCCGGCGAAGGACGGTCGCCCGCGCTAGACGCGGGCGGGCCCCCGGCAAACCCATGCTCGGGTGCGGCGGGTGCTCTCGCCTTGAGCGCGCGGGACTCCACGCGGCCCGAACCACCCCGCGAGTTCGCCGTCGCACCCTGCGCGTGGGTGGGGGGCCTGCTTCGGTCCTGGCCGGCTCGCGCGCCGCGCCGAAAACGCGCTATGCTTCGACCATGGGCCAGTCGCAGGTACCCGATCGACTCTGGCCTCTCGTCGAGCAGCTTCGCCTGCTGGCTCCGGAGGATCGCTCCCTGGTCGTCCGAGCTGCAAACGAGGCGACGCAGGGAGGCCTCCCCACCGTGCCCTGGAGCGAAGTGGAGAAGGTCATCGGTAGCGTCCACCTCGGCGGCAACGCCGTCGAAGACTGCGAAGCGATCTACGACGATGTCTGACGTCGTGCTCGATGCCAACGTTATCGTCGGCCTGCTCGACGACAAGGATGCGCTGTGCGCCCAAGCCCATGGGCTCGTAGCCAGACTCCGGGCCGAAGGGCACCGACCTGTCTTCATCGACTTTCTTCTCGGAGAGGCTCTGTCTGCGCTGTGTCGGCGTTCTTTCGAGCGGAAGCGACAGCCGCTCGAATTGGGTCCCGTCATCGAATGGGTACAGGAGCAGCGCCGGAACGGCCTCATCTTCCTCCCAGTGCTCACCGACGATGATCTCGGCAGTGTGCTCGACGTCGTGCAGTCGTCCCGCGGTGAGCTCAACTTCAACGACGCCCGTTTGGTGGTGATGCAGCGAAACCGAGTCATCGGCGATGTGGCATCGTTCGACACCGACTTCGACGCCGTCGAAGGGTTCCGCCGCATGTCCTAGATGGTTCTTGCCCCAACAGTAGACTCGACGATCGCGACCGAGCAGGCAGCCGTAGCCCGCGCCGAGGCCCATGTCCGCGACGTCGCGCGCGACCAGCAGCGGTTCGGCGCTGCAAGGCTGTTCCGCGGAATAGACGTCGGCCTCACACAGGTCAAGATCCTTTCTCCACGGCACCGTCCACCTTCGTCTCCGTCGTGGCGCCGCACCCGGCCAGTAGCCCGACGTTGAGCCAGAACATACCCATGCGTCTTGCGTTTCTCATCGTGTCGCTCGCAGAGCAGCGGGCATGCCGACCCCAACAGCAGCTCGGCGCAGCGCGGAAGCGTTCACGATTCCGCGAAGGCGGAGGCCGGCGTCGACCGGCAAGCCCGCTCCCGATGGCGTGGTTTGCCAGGGGGCGCTCTTGGCTGGCACACTCTGGCACAGGTCCTCGGCAGCCGCTTCTCCTCGGACGCGCTCACTTCCAATGCGACCGACGCAAAGACGGGGGTCGGTCGTGAGAATGATGATCGGTCACCGCGAGTGCGAGGACGGGCTCTGCATTCTTCTTGACCTCCGGGGACAATATGGACCATGTCTTGTGGTCGGGCCTTCGGTGCGCTCGCATTCCTGGCTTCTCTGGTGCTCGAGGCGGGTGCCTGCAGCGACGCGCAGTCGCCGAGGCTCGCAAATTGCAGGGCGGGCACGCTCGGTTGCCCATGCGACGCGCAAACCCATTGCGTGATCGGGCTCTCGTGCGTTTCTGGCTCTTGCGTCGAGCTCGGCCCTGCCAGCGGCGGGGCGACGGGCACAGGCGGCAGCAGCGTCACCGCGACCGGCGGACAGACGGACGACGAAAACACGGGCGGCGTCTCGGGCGGCGCAGCAGGCGGCACAACCCAAGGCTCCGGCGGATCCACGACGGGAGGCTCTGCAACGGGTGGTGCGGATGCCACCGGTGGCGACGAGGCGTCCGGCGGCAGTGAGGCGTCTGGCGGCTCCGAGGAGGCCGGCTCGGCCGCAGGCGGCTCCAGTGGTGGTTCGGAAGGCGCCGGGGCGCCCGGCACGGGTGGGACGCAGGGCCCGGGCACCGGCGGAAGCTCGACCGAGGGCAATCTCATCACCAACGGCGACTTCTCCCAAGGCAGCACGGGCTGGGAGCCAGCGAGGCGCGGTCCATGGGCCGGTGGTGGTTCTCGACTCGTGGCGCGTCGGTGCACGGCGGGGTGCGGAAATGCGGGGGCGTTTCGGTGACCTACTCGCTGACGATCCGGCGCTCTGGATCCCACAGATCTTCCCAGCCTCGTGCGCCCTCCCACAGGAAGACCTGACCTTTGATCAGCCGGCAGTTCTTGTCGATTCCGGCAAGGGCGCCCATGTCTGAGTCGCTCAGCGGCGTGCTGACGGTGCACTCGAGGTTGGCCAGGTATTCATGGCGATGAACCGAGAATGGAATGGGCACCTGCCCGCGCTGCACCGCCCACTGGACGCAGACGACTGGCGGGTGGACGCCGAGCCGCCGGGCGATCTCGACGATGACCGGGTCCTCGATGTCCACGGTGTCCGTCGCGGTTCGATCGCGCTCCGGACGCGTGGGTGAACCGATCGGACAGAACCCGATCGGGACCATGCCGTGCCGCAGCACGAAATCGAACAGCTCCGCCTGCTGGAAGTGCGGATGCAGCTCCATCTCGTTGCATGCGGGCTGGATGCGAGCGTCCCCGAGCACGAGTTCGAGCTTCGGAAGCGTCATGTTGGAGGTTCCGATGTGCCGCACCAGGCCCATTTCCACCAAGCGCTCCATCTGCCGCCAGGTCCGCATGTAGGCCTCGTGCTCGTAGGGCACGGCATGCGGATCGCGGGAATCCACACTGACTCCTGGCGCGTGATGATTCGGGAAGGGCCAGTGCACCAGGTACAGGTCCAGGTAGCTCAGTCTCAAGTCCTTCAGCGACTGGGTGCACGAGCGCAGAACGTCCCCGGGGCCGTGCATGTCGTTCCACACTTTGGAGGTGATCCACAGCTCTTCGCGTGGAACTCCGCCGTCCATTGCCGCCTGCAGGGATCGTCCGATCGAGGCCTCGTTGCCATAGACGGACGCGCAGTCGATATGCCGGTAGCCGACCGCGATGGCACCCAGGACCGCTTCGGCGACTCGTTCTGCGGAGAAGCGGTCCGAGCCGAAGGTACCGAGTCCGATGGCCGGTATCTTGGCTCCGGTGTGCAGCGTTCTCGTCGGAACTCTCGCCGGATCGATGCCATCGGGGGCCATCGCGAACGTTGGGGGGCTCATGGGCTTCTCTCGTGCTCCGCAGCCGACGACCTGCGCGTCCGCTGGTCTATCGAAATTCCTCGTCGAAGCACACCGCCACCTTGCCGCATAGGCCGCTCGCCATCAGAGCATAGGCATCGGCCACTCGCGAGAGCGGGAAGCGGTGGGTGATCAAGTCTCCCGGATGGATCTTCCAGCGCACCAGTCGCTCCACGAGTTCTTCCATGCGCCAGATGTTCGTGACCCAGGAGCCGAAGACGGTCTTCTGGTCGTGGATCATATCGGGCGACGGCTGCAGACTGACGCAGCCGCCTTCGCCGATGAAGACGATCTTGCCCCATTTGCGGGTCGCCTGGACGCAGGCCAAACGCGCCCGGTCGTTGGCCGAGCAGTCCAGGGCCTTCTCCACCCCCATCCCGCCCGTCAACTCCTTGACCTGCTGCGCGGTATCCGGGCCGGCTTTCAGGACCACATCGCACAACCCTAGTCCACGGGCGATCTCGATCCTTGCGTCGAGCGCTTCGCTTCCGATGATCTGGGTCGCCCCCATGGCTCGGCACAGCATCGCTGCCGCCAGTCCGACCGGACCGAGGCCGGTGATGAGCACGGCGTCGTTGCCCGAGCAGCCGATCTTCTCTAGCCCCTCGTAGACCGTGCCGAAGCCGCAGGCAACTTGCGCCCCGTCCGAATAGCTCAGCTCGTCCGGGAGCCAGACGAGGTCCTTCTCTTCCGCGAGCAGATACTCGGCCATGCCTCCATTGCGCTGCCAGCCGTAGGCGCGGCGATACTTCTCGCTGGTGCAGGAAATCATGTAGCCGCGCCGGCAGTCGTTGCACAGGCCGCAGCCGGAGATGTGATAGACGATTACGCGGTCGCCGGGTCCGAACCGCCGACAACCGGGCCCGCACTCCACGATCTGGCCGCACGGTTCATGCCCGGCGATCATGCCTCGTTGGTAGCCCTCGGGCCCCTTGCCGAGATGCTCGTGATAGATGCAGCGAATGTCCGACCCGCAGATGGTGGACGCCTTCATCTTGATCAGGACTTCCCCGTGATCGGGCCGGGGGATGGGGAAAGCGTCGAGTACCGCTGTGCTATCGCCGGGCAACAGCGCGCCTTGCATCGTACTTTGCATCACCATCTCTTTCGGCGCGGCCCACCGGGGCCTTGGGGGTTCAAGTCTAGCCGAGCTTGGGAGCCCGGGGTACCGGCCTCCGAGCGCGAGCCGCCGCGAGGTCCGAGTCCGGGAAATTGAGGCGAGCGCGGCACGTTCGAGAAGCTCACCGGCTAGATGCACCGAGAGCGTGCCCGGCGCAACCACGGCAAGGTCCTGCCGCCGCTCCTGCCAATGCCGCCGTTGTCAGCTGTCCGGTTGACGAAGCGAACGGGCGCGGCAGCGTCGGCGCGCGGAGCGGTGCGGAAGCCCGCGGGCTCGGTCCAGCCGGGCAGCGCATAGCAGTACCCGGTCGCGGGCGACAATCCGTCGGGCCGCGCGATCCATTGGCGTCCGTCCGGAACCGTCGGATCGCGCTCGGATTCTCAATGGACGTTTGCGAGGGGGTAGGCGTTTGGGAAACAGCGGTGTGCACGCCGGTAGGGTCGAGGACTGGCTTGCAGACCCCACCCGGTCGCACGCAGCGTGCGGGTTTCCCGCACCACGCGGTTCGAGGGGCGACCTAGCGCGTTACTCCGCTACCATGCGCTCGAGCGCCGACTGCATCGCCGGGCTCGGATCGGCGTGGTGGTGGATGATCTTCCACACGCCATCCTTTCGCAGCAGCACGTTGGTGCACATCATCTTGTCGCCGCCCCACGAAGGGGCGGCCTGAAAACTGACGGTCGCATACGCGACGTCTCCGTGAACGTACGCGCGAAGGCCGAGGACCTTGCCACCGCCGCGGTCGGCTCGGCCGAACGGCAGCAGGGCCCTCCAGGTCTCCCAGACTTGATCCCAGCCGACAGACCATTCGTCAATCGGATGTCGAGCCGTGACCCTGTCGGTGTGGTGCCACGCTTCACTCAAGGCATCGACGCCGCCACCCGTTACCATAGTCTCTATGGCGTCGTAGAAGCGACGGACAGCTGCCTTCACCTCTTGTTCTACTTGGTCCATGTGTCCTCTCTCCTGTCCCGTTGTCTCCGTAGTAGTGGCCTCTGCGCTATTCGACGCGGACTTCTCGCCTGCCTAGCTCGCGCGCCATGCGAAGCATCTGTAGTCTGGTGAGTGCGGAGCTCACACGAACCGTCACCGCTGGCGCGCCATTCGCCAGTGCCCGGACGATGAGCGCCCTGAAGGCCGCCAGGCCCTCGTCGCGAAGCGTCCGTAGGTCCGCGAGCTCGAATGTCAATCTGGTGCCGCGGCCCTTGGCGCGAAGGGCCAGCATGACCGCTGGCCCCAGTTCCGCACAGAGTTCCGATGACCAGAAACCACCAGCCGTCACCACGACTGCGTCGCCGACAACTTCCACACCGAACCACTGATTGTCGTTTCCGTATTGTGGCAACGGCTCGTCCCCGCCAAGTGCATCACAACTCCGTCCATGAGGCTACTCCGCGCTCGACATCGAAGAAACCCCCGGACGCAAAGCGACGAGAATCCTGGAGTCGGAGTCCCACATCTGCCTCCAGGAACCCTCAGCACGCGCACTCTGGCATTCACCGAGTCGTGCGAGCAGCCAACGGGACCGCCCGTCCGATCGCTCCTGCTGGGTAGGTCGCGGCAGCCAAGAAGACGCTCCCACCCAAGTCGGTCCTCCGTATCTTGGGTCTGTCCCCGTCGCGATACCACGCTTGGCGGCGTCTCGAGACTGCCTGCCAACTTGCTGACCGCCCGAGCTGTCCCAAGGGTGCGGCTCCATTGGAGCGGGCCGCACCCTGTGCTTGGCGGCAACGAGCTTGCGGTCCCAGGCTCCCAGGCCAGCAACGTGTCGAGCGTGACGATGCAGGCGAAGCCACGCAGGGCGGTTCGGCCAAGAACCTTGGCCCGGCTCGCGAGTCGGCGTCGTTGGTCGTCCGTCAGCCGACCCCGTCGCTTGCCGAGTTGCTCCCGCAAGACCCGGTTCTCCTCGCGGAGGTACTCGATGACGTCCTGCTGCCCGTGATTGATCCAGCCGGCAACAGTGAAGACGAGGAAGTGCAGCATCAGGGCATTCACACGACGACGCTAGCGGCGATGCCCCACCGCGAACATCGGCCGCGTGGACCCCGCAAAAACGCTGAGGGTTCAGCCGGATCCGGGTGCGTCGGGTTTCGGCACAGCACGTGGTTGAGATCCCCGCGGTGGGCGGCCTGCAATCCCCAGACTCTCTGTCGACCTTCGGTCGCCAGAGTCTTGGGGCCCACCGCTACGCCCAACAAGCTGCGTAGGGATTGCAGACGTCGGGCCGCCGGGTTCGGTGTGTACCCCTGGCCGCGAGTGCGCGGGTTCGTGCCGGTGGACCGCGGTCAGCGGCGACGCAGTCTCTCTGCTCGCATCACTTCCCCGACGCTCCACTGGTCCCCCTGCTTGGTCACATCGGCACCCCAGAGTGGGGTTGCTGTCGCATCAAAGGGCCCGCGGAGCAGCAACTCGAGTCGGTTGGCGTGCTCCTCGGCTGTCCAGATCCCGATCCGCAGGCGACCGTTTTCGATCGAGACAGGGGCGTTCCGAGTCATTTCGAGCAAGAAGTCTCGGTCGTCTACCGTGGATTGCTCCAACTGCTCGAGCAGGCCAGCTTTGATGGCGTTGCCATCCTCCAGCGTCAGTTCCGTCGGCACCGCTGCTGCGTCGACCACGACTCGGTCTGCACTCTGCGGCGGTGCCACTGCTGCATCTGCTGTCTTCAGAGGTTCGGTCTCGGCCACCGGCTCTGATGTTTCCACGGGTTGCACCGGTGGATTGGGGCTGGCCCGGTTTTCGCGGACCGTACGGTTCACACATACGGTTACAGATGCGCAGACCAACAGACCCAGTCCGATGAACCAGGCCACGATCCTCCGTGAACGCAAGCGCTGCACTGGACAAGTCCTTTGCTGCTGGACACCCATGGCCACTTGTACACCTGCAAGACCTACGCCCCCAGTGCGAACCAGGCAAGCGCGGAGTCTGCTGGTGGAGGCGAGCCTCGAAGGTCGTCGAGGACCTCGGGCGACGGGGGTAGGTCCCGGTACGGTTCGAGGGCCTTCGTGGCGTAGGCGCAGCTGCCTGGTCCCTGTCGTGGCAGGGTCTCGAAGCGCTCGAAGGAGATCTCCCAAAAAGCGCGGCGTGGGCTCGCTCATGTCATGCGCCGTCGCCAGGGACTGGGCGCAACCCGAGGAACACCTCGCGTCCGGTGTTGCTGTACGAACTATGCTCGAAGGGGAGGGCTAGCGGCTCGAAGCCGGCAGCGCGATCAACTCCAGCCAGACGGTGCTCGCGAACAGCCCCATCAGGTGCCGGTCGTGGAGGACCTCGAAGGCGCCGCTCTCGTCACGAAGCACGTACGCCATGTCGCTCACGCAAACCTCGTGGCCCGACTCGGGCACTCAGCGCCACTCCAGGTAGCGCAACGCGCGACCACTCACATCGCTCCCGCCGGTCTCGGTACCCGACGCGAAGGTCTCCGCAACGAAGTCCGGCTGGAACATCGCGACCCGCCCAGGGCGGTGTGCTCGAAGGCTGTGGCGATGGCGCTCGCGAGATCGGCGCGCGACGCCATGTAGCTCCCCGCGTCGTGCACGACGACGCGTCGAAGACGCGCCCGAGCGTGATGGAACGTCCCCACCGGCACGATCTCGACCTCAGGCTCGGCGTCCGTCGCGTCATTCTCGGCGTCCACCGGATCATGCGGACGCAGGGACTCTCCCGACCCTTCGCCGCAGCCGACGGCAAGGGTCCGCCAGACCATCACCGGCGGTAGCCCAACGAGCTTCGTCTTCAATTTCTAACTCCCAGTTCAGGCTAGAGTTCTCGACTGCGACCGGCTGCCCGATGTGCCAACGTCGAACCAGACAAGCTGCTCGGGGCAGCTGGCGCGCCCGACGGTCACCGGTCGATACGGAGTCAGCGAGCCGCGGCCCACGGACCGGTTGTCGCTCTCCAACGCGGCGTCTCGGTGCAGGGCGGAGTGGCTACGTGTGGCGGCGATTGAGTGACCCACTCGCGGGACGACCGGGAGTGGCGGGACAAGAGCGGTGGTGATCCGACTCCGGCCGCCAGCGCGCGGACAACGCCATGACCTCCCCGCAGGTCACCCATCGCGAAGTCTTCGGCAATGGGGCGGTCGTGCCAAATATTGGCGCATGACGCAATACAGGAGTGTAGGCAACAGGAACGATGGCGCGCGGAGTCAACAAGCGAGGCTTTGTCGCTTTCAGTTTCGACTAGCACCAAGGAGGACGCATGGAATCCGGCCAATCGCTGTGTACTTGGGTCGCCGCGCTCGCCATCGTGGGTGGCGGCTGTTCGAGCGGCGACGGGGGGGAGGGCAACACGAGCCCGGGAGAAGCCGGCGCCGTGAGCACGGGGGGCACGCCGTCGGGCGGAACTATGGCCGCCTCAGGTGGGACCACGGTCGCGCAAACATCAAGCGTTCCCCTCAGCACCGGGGGCACCACCTCCCAGCCAGCGACGGGTGGCACGACCAGCGCCGGAGGGAGTACCAGCCAGCCACCGGCAGGCGGCAGTACCGGAGGCCGAACCGCCGCGGGCGGCGCGACGACTGCCGGTGGGCGGACAGGCACCCTGGGCGGGGCAACGAGTGCGGGCGGCGCGACGACTGCCGGCGGGCGGACAGGCACCCTGGGCGGGGCAACGAGTGCGGGCGGAGCCACGGCTGAGGGCGGCACAACCGGTGCCGGCGGCACAACCGGTGCCGGTGGCACAACCGGTCCTGCTGGAGGCGCGACCACCCCGGTCGGCGGCACGACGTCTTCGGGCGGAACAACGGAGGTGGGCGGCGCCACGTCGACCGATTCGCGCGAGCCCGGCAACGCCCCTGTCCCGAGCGCGGGCTGCGGCAAGGCCCCGACGATAACGAACGGTGTGAAGAC
>JAFGIS010000509.1 GCA_016929495.1 Polyangiaceae bacterium
CGAGTCGCTCGAGTCCGACCTTGAGCGACGTGCTCACCGATGTCCAGGCCATTGCGGCGAGCGGCGATCATACCTGCGCGCTCATGACCAAGGGCGGCGTCCGATGCTGGGGAGCCAACGGCTGGGGCCAGCTCGGCGACGGCACCACGGCGAGTCGCTCGAGCCCGCCCCCGGTCGACGTGTTCACCGGTGCTCGGGCGATCGCGGCGGGCAGCAATCACACCTGCGCGCTGACGACGACCGGCGCAGTCCGGTGCTGGGGAGCGAACTGGTCCGGCCAGCTCGGCGATGGCACGACGACCAATCGCTCGAGTCCGAGCTTGAGCGACGTGCTCACCGGTGTCCAGGCCATCGCGCTGGGCGGCGACGCTACCTGCGCGCTGATGACGAACGGCGGGGTCCGGTGCTGGGGACACAACAACTACGGCCAGCTCGGCGACGGCACCACGACGAATCGTTCGAGCCCGTCCGAGAGCGACGTACTCATCGACGTCCAGGCCATTGCGATGGGAATCGATCACACCTGCGCGTTGATGGAGGATGGACAGTCCCGATGCTGGGGCGACAACCGCTACGGCCAGAGCGACGGCATCCCCACGATCCGCTGGCGCCCGCCCGAGAGTGACGTGCTCACGGGCGTCGAGGCCATCGCGACGGGCGACCACACCTGCGCGCTGATGACGGAAGGCGGCGTCCGATGCTGGGGGTACAACCACTACGGCCAGGTCGGCGATGGCACCACGACGGACCGCCGAAGCCCCCCCGAGAGCGACGTGCTCACCGACGTCCAGGCCATCTCGGCGAGCAACCACACCTGCGCGTTGATGAACAGCGGCGGCGTCCGATGCTGGGGACGCAACAACTGGGGCCAGCTCGGCGACGGCACCACGACCAGCCGCTCGAGCCCGCCCACGCTCGACGTGCTCACTGGCGTTCGGGCCGTCGCGTCGGGCGCGCTCCACACCTGCGTGCTGACGACGAGCGGCGCGGTCCGATGCTGGGGGTACAACTACCGCGGCCGACTCGGCGACGGCACCCCATCGTATCGCTCGAGCCCGCCCACGGGCGATGTGCTCACCAATGTCCAGGCCATCGCCGCGAGCGGTCATCACACCTGCGCGCTGACGTCGGGCGGCGGGGTCCGATGCTGGGGCGACAACGAACATGGCCAGCTGGGCGACGGCACCACGACGGACCGCTGGAGCCCACCGACGAGCGACGTGCTCGCCGATGTCCAGGCCGTCGCCGCCAACGGCTACCACACCTGCGCGCTGATGTTGAGCGGCGGGGTCCGATGCTGGGGACGCAACAACTACGGCCAGCTCGGCGACGGTACCACGAAGGAACGCTGGAGCCCGCCCGAGCACGACGTGCTCACCGACACTCAGGCTATCGTCGCGGGCTGGCGTCACACCTGCGCGCTGACGTCGAGCGGCGGAGTCCGATGCTGGGGTCGCAACGACTACGGCCAGCTCGGTGACGGCACGATGACCGATCGCTCGAGCCCGACCGCGAGCGACGTGCTCACGGACGTCAAGGCCATCGCGCTGGGCGGAAACCATACCTGCGCGCTCATGACCAAGGGCGGGGTCCGATGCTGGGGATACGACGAGCATGGGCAGCTCGGCGACGGCTGCGGATGGACCTGCCTGACGCCGACGGCGGTCGCGGGGCTCTGCCGGTACTGATCCTCATCACCACTGTCAAAAATGCCGGTGCTACTGCACGCGGAGAACTCGAACAACGCCCGGTCGCAAGTGTTGGTGCCCTGGGAACCATGGTACAGTGCCGTCGTGGAGTCAGGTCGTCCTTGGCATCGATGAAGCAGCAAGCCTCATGGCGTATCAGGATGCCCGAAACCAAGGGTTCCACGATTCGGACTCTTGCTCCCGGAGCGCTCCTCGGTGCGCTGGGCGCGGTGTGCTGGGTCGTTTGCGTGGCCAACGGCTGCACATCGAATAGCGACGGATCGGGTGCGCTGCCTTCCACCGGCGGCGCGAGTACTGGCGGCACCAGCTCCGTCGATCCGGCCACGGGCGGCGTGGGCGCCATCGGCGGGGCCTGCTCACCGCCCGCGACCCGCACCGAGCTGCACCCGGGGGACTACGACTACGAGAGCTGCAGCGCCTGCCACACCGACTGGTGGGGGGGGTGGCTCTACAACAACCGCGCCGGTGACGCGTGGGTGGCCGGCGCGACCGTTACCATCACCAATGACGATGGGTCCCAGCTGAGCGCCATCACCGAGCAAGAGGGTTTCTTCTTTCTCGAGGGGACGTTCGGAGCGACCTTCACCCCCTGCGTCAGCAAGTGTCCCCATACGCTCTGCGCCACCGAGGTTCACACGAGCAGCGATTGTCAGACGCCTGCCTGCCACGGCGGCAAAGATCGCCTCATCTACTTGCCGCAGGACCCACCCGCGCAGACCACCGGCGGCAGCACCGGCTCGGGCTGCACGCCGCCTGCTTCCGGCGGGCCGCGCGTGCACTCCGCACGGCTCTACGACAAGAGTGAAAACGACTGCCGGATCTGCCACGATGCGACCTACACCGGCGGCTATGTCTACGACGGCCTGACCAGCAACGCGGCCGTCTCCATGGCCACCGTCACCATCACGCCTGCCAGTGGAGCTCCCATCACGGCCGTCACGGGCCCCGGGGGCATGTTCTTCCTGGGAGATCTCGGGCCGCCGAGCGTTCGAATTCCGCTGGTCGCTCCCTATACGGCTTGCGTCAGCAAGTGCCCGAACACGCTCTGTTCGGCGACGCACACCACCACGGACGACTGCTCCACCGCCGGCTGCCACGACGCCCGACTGAGGATCTACCTGCCTTAGCGTGCTTGTCCGCCGGATTGCCTCAGATGTCCGGCACGATTTCGTTGCCCTCCGAGTCGATCACGCCGAGCTCGGTGCCCCGGTCGACGAGCGTGCCGAAGGGCACGGCGCCCGTCCAATCCTCGTAGTCGCGGTAGGTTCCCTGCTCGACTTGGATCTCTGTGTCCCCGAGCGTCAAGAACAGGTCGATGTTCATGAACCCGCCGCTTTCCACGAACTCGGGCTCGGCGTCACCGATCGTCAGCCTGCCCAGGACGGAACGGTGGATGCCGGAACCCCAGGAGTACGAGTAGTAGAAGGCGTCGCCCTGAAGCACACCCGACATCAGGCCATGCCCGCCGAACGTGGCAGCGAACGGATACAGCTCGCCCTGGTAGTAGGCCAACAAGGCCGAGTTGAAGTGCTGTCCGTCGGTGGAGACATAGTCGACGTAGAAGAGCTGCACGCGCAGCGTTTCCCACAGGTCGGGCACATCGTACTCCAGGACGTCGAAGGCCGCGGTTGGATTCAAGTCCGGGTTTTCGTCGAACGCCCACTCGGCGACGAGCGCCGCAGCCTCGCGAATGCCAATCCGCCGGGCCGCGCCGGCGTCGCAGCACAGTCCGCCTTCGAGGAAGCCGTTCATCGAGGCAAGCTCCGTCTTTCCTTCGCCGCACCCCGCTTTCATCAACGAGCCGTCCCCGGGGTCGGTCCACACGGTGCCGCCGGCGGCGTCGCACTGGGCCATCTCCCAGAGCGGTAGCTGGCAGGATTGGGAAGCTGACGTGCGTGCGCACCAGGAGCCATCGGCCGAACACGTCCCGTCCATCATCGTCCAGCCCTCGGGACAGCTCCCGCTCTGCAGGCCCGTGCACCAGGCGCCGTTGTCGAGCCTGTGGCAGTAAGAGGCAGCGGCCACGTCGAGACAACGGTCCGGGCTCGGGACGATACGGCCCGCCGCGCACTGGTTGGTGGTTGCCCCGATCCCGCAGTAGCCGCCTCCGTCCGACAGAATGCAGTCGTCGAACAGCTCCAGGCACTGGCTCGCGGTCTCCACCTCGCCCGTGCAAATGACCTCCACAGGCATACAAGGACCATCCTCGACCGCGCTCCAGCGTCCCTGCTCGCACAGGAGCGCGACGCCGGAGATGCAGATGGACTGCGATCCCGTACAGGGGCAGCCATCCATGGTGCCGTCATACGCGTGATCGAGGTTCTGCTCGGGCGAGAAGCAGTCCGTCTCGCCGCCGCTGCCGCCCGTCACCCCGGAGCTGCCGCCGGTGACGCCCGAATGGCCTCCGGTCGCGCTGGAGGTGCCCCCGGTCTGCGCTGTCTTGCCGCCCGTGCCGCCGGCTGCCGGGCTCCCCCCCGTGCCTGCGCTCCCGCCGCTGCCGCCCTGACGGGCGGCGGCGATACAACTCTGGAGCTCTTGGGTCTGAGTCCATCCGCACCGGCCGTTGTCCTGCACCTCGCAGCGGGCGGTCCGATAGCACGCGTATTCTTCGAGCCACTCGCAGTCGGTGACGAGGTCCTCGCCCTTGCCGACGCAGAGCTGGGACGAACAGCCGCCTACGATGCACTCGACCGTGGACTCGCTGCCCGCTTCGGCGCCCGCTCCGTGCCCGGCCTCCGCCGAGCTCGATCCCCCGGTCCCGACCGACGAGTTCGCGCCAGCCTGGCTGCCTGCCTCGGCGCCCGCTCCGCGCCCGGCGTCCGGCGAGCTCGATCCCCCGGTTCCGACCGACGAGTTCGCGCCAGCCTGACCGCTGTCCAGATTGTCCCCACCCAGCGAGACCGGCTCGCGAGCGCAGGCACTGACCATCACGAGCCATGACAAACCGAGATGTTGGGGGCGGGCCATCGTGCAAATCCTCCTGGGTCCATCAAAGACGAGAAGCTTTCCTCGTTCGTTGTTCCAGCCGCGGAGATCCGTCATCCATTTTCGTTCTTTCACTCGAGGTGGCACTGTTGGCGAATGCGCGGACCGAGGAGCGAACGCGGGTAGCTGCGCAGGAAAACAGCGGCCTGTTGGTGTGCTCCCGGACGCTCTGCCATGCACAGTGCCAGAACGCGGATCCCCTGCCGCTCTTGTGCCAGACGGCCTTGGCCGAACTGGCGTTGGTGTTCGGATAGGCGCAAGAGCGCCGCGTCGGTGTCCCCTTGCTCCAGGGCCCGGTGGGCCGCCTCGAGCAGCGCGTACTCGGCACGTAGTGAATCCGAGCGGCCCGATGCCGCTCGGTCCTCGGCGCCGACACTGGGCTCCTTGGCGTGCAGCCCGGCGGATGGCGGCGCGGGCGGCGTGCTCGGCTCTTCGCTCGAGGTCGCGACCGCGCCCAGTGCACGAGTCTCAGCCCGCCGCCCAGCGGCCATCGCCGTGACAGCAGGGGCCGCAGCCGGCCCGGGCTGTGCTCTTTCCGCGGTGGGCGTTCCCGTCGCGAGCACGACCGCTCCGAGCACCACCGCGCTCACCGCCGAGCCGGCGCCCAGCCAGCCGAGCACCCCGAGCGGCGTCAAGCTCGCTCCCAGGCCGTGTACGGCACCAGCCGCGCCGACCTGTGCGGCAGCAGCCGTGCCCGCGCTGGCCACGCCGAGCCCGGCGGCCAGCACGGCTTTCACGTTGCGACGCATCTGTTCGCGCTGGGCGGGGGAGGGCCCGTCGCGTCGGGCGCGTTCGATGAGTGATTTGGCGTCAGGCCCCATGCTTCGGCCCGTCCTTTCTTGCTCGGGCACCTTCCTTTGCGCGATGGCGGCCGAGCGCTGCCTCGAACTGCTGCCGCGCTGCGCGCAGGCGCGAGTAGGCGGTGTTCAGATTGATGCCGAGCATCTCGGCCACCTCGGGAAGCGGCAGCTGTTCGAGCTCCGCCAGTACGAACACCAGCCGCTTCGGCTCGCTCAACTTCTGGAGCAAGGCACTCACCAGCCGCGCGGCCTCGCGCGTCTCGACTTCGTCGAGGGGACACGCGCGCGCGTCGACCAACGCGACGTCCAGGCTCCGGGCCGTGCGGCGCTTGAACGCGCGGCGGTAGTCTCGCGCCACCCCGCGCGCAATGGCAAAAAGCCAGGTCCTGAGCGATGCGCGCCGCTCGAACCGGTCCCAGTAGCGAAATGCCGAAAGGAAGACTTCCTGGGTTGCATCCGGCAGCTCGTCCTCCGCAAGCCCGAGTCGACGAAGACTCCGCCACACGAAGTCACAGTGCTGCTGATAGACCGCGTCGAAATCGCTTTCGGTCGAGCCGAGCGCCGCGGGTCGCACTGCCGCACCCCGATCGGCCGGCCCGCGGTCTTGCTCGAGAGTCATCTGCACATGACTTGGTTGGCGCGCACGCTCAGTTCCGTGAACCAAACACCACGCC
Source organism: Polyangiaceae bacterium (assembly GCA_016929495.1). GTDB lineage: Bacteria > Myxococcota_A > Polyangia > Polyangiales > Polyangiaceae > JAFGIS01. The sequence goes on from JAFGIS010000509.1 coordinate 6,169, forward strand.
CGCCTGTACTCCGGCCCGCAGGCAGATATCTGACGGACCGTAGACACTGCCCACCCGTTCGAGCCGGAACTCGTAGCGCTTGATGGGCACGGCCGCCTCGACGGATGCAGCCAGCCAGAGCCAGCGCGCCGGGACCAGTCTGAGCCTGGCCGAAGCGAGACCCGCCGCCCAGATCACCGAGCGAGGCTGTGGCTCGTCCACTCCGTACCCGCGGCCACTCAAGCTCCCCACCTCGAGCCCGCCACATGCGGCCGTTCCGAGCGGACCGGCGACGCACCCGAGAAACGAACCCGCGTTCAGCCAGAGCACGACGCCTTTTCCGGGGGTGTTCGTGTTGTCCCGCTGCCGCTTGAGCCAGTGCCGCATCTGGCCTTCGGCACCCCACCGCCCGCGCCAGACTCCGACCCCACCCCCGAGCGCAAGGCTGGAGGAGGGAAGCGTGCCGCGGTCCACGGAACCGGTAAACATGGCGTAGGGACGAGTCGGAGGGGGCAGCCTCGGAGCGGCCGGTGCAGAGGCAGCCGGTGGCGCGACCGGCGAGCGAACGGTCCTTTTCGACGGCGTGGTGCGCGCCGCACGCGCACCGGACGCGTGCGTTGGGCTCGACGATGCCGGCGCCTCAGTCTCCGACGAGCCTTGCTGCTCCGGGCGCGCCGCCATGGCCAAAATGAGCGCAGCCGCGTCGGCGAGCTCGTCACAGCGCGGCGCGACCAGCCGGCGGCCGAGCTCGACTCCCTCCACCTTGGCGCGCAACACCAGCTCGAATCCGTCCGGATGGGTCCGAATGGTTCCTTCGGCGCTCACCGCGCGCTCGGCCTGACCCCCGAGCAGCTGTTCGGACTTCGCGAGCACCTGTTCTCTCATCGGACAGTCCCGGGGCGCCGTCCAAACGAGCTCGAGCGCTGCGCCCTCGGCCGCCGCCGGAGCGGGCTCGGAAGCGAGGCAAGCCGCTACGAGCCCCATCGCGGCACGGCCGAGGCGGGCCAGCACGAACGACCAGCGGGAACCGTGCCAACGGGTCGAGGTCATGAGCACCCCTCAGAGCCTGAGGAGCCTGCAGGTCGGTAAGCAGTCGGCAAAGGTATCGTCCTCACCGTCGTCGCACTCTTCGCCGAACTCGGGCTGCACGACGCCGTCCCCACAATGCGGCCCGAGCACGCAGCCCGGCGCGCACGAACCGTAACCGCCGTAGTTGAACCCATCGTCGCACTCTTCGCCGAATTCGCTCTGCAGGATGCCGTCCCCGCAGTATGAGGACGGCCGGCAGCCAGGAGCGCAGACCACGCCGTCCACGGTGGTGTTGGGTCCGAGGTCACACTCCTCGCCGAACTCGGAGTCTACGATGCCGTCCCCGCAATAGGGCCCGAGCACGCAGCCGGGCGCACACGAGCCGTAGCCGCCGCGGTTGAGGCCATTGTCGCACTCTTCGCCGAGCTCGGGCTGGACCGTAGCGTCCCCGCAGCCCGGGACAGAATCCGGCACGCAAGGGGCTCCGGGCCGCGGACAGTAGTAGCCCGGCTCGACCGCAGCGCAGTCGTCTCGGCAGCCGTCGCCGGACGTCACGTTGCCATCGTCGCAGACCTCGTCGCCCGCGAGCACAGCGTCGCCGCATACGACCATGAGGATGCACCGCCCATCGGGACAGGGGTCCCAGTCCTCGAGCTGACACCATTGCGAGCAGCCGTCGCCCGGCAGCACGTTTCCATCGTCGCAGATTTCGCCGGGATCGACGCGGCCGTTGCCACACAGGCCCGCATCGGCGCCGCCGGCCCCGTTGCCACCCGTAGCGAGGAGGCCGCCAGAACCGCCCGTCGAGACTCCGGTCCTGCCGCCCGCCGGGCCCGCGCTCGAGCCGCCGGTCGTGCCGCCCTCGGAGCCACCCGCGCCGCTGGCTCCAGCTTCGACCGAAACGCCCGCGCTGCCAGCCGCTGCGTCGTCTGCCGGACCCGGGGCGAGACGGCCGCCGCATGAAGGCAGGAGCACGGCGAGGGCCAGTGCCGTTCGAGCAAGCATGACGCGAGAGTATAGCATAGGTGCGACTCAGCAAAGACCGTGCCGATCCGCCTATGCACGCCGCCCTGGGCGTGCGAGGCTTGCGGATGCACGCGACAGTCCGTCTGGCCCTTCGCCGAAAGCACGCTGCGGCCGTCGAGACCGCGAAGCAGGTCGCAGCGCTCATCAATGCAACGGTCGTGGACCACACGGGCGGCAGCCAGTTGACCTGATCTCGAGCACAGCTGCGTCGGGCCGTGCTGCCCCGGCGCCGCAGCCCGGCTTCTTCCGGCGGCTCCGCCGCCGCGCCGGGCAGCTCTGCCGTGGCCGCCCGGCGCCTGCTCCCCTCACTCGAGGCTCCGCCTCGCTGGCTGGGCTCACCCAAGCTGACCTGCGGCAAGCCGCAAGCCGAGGCTCGGGTAGCGCACGTCCGGGTGCGACCCGCCGCGGCAAGCGGAGCGGCAGCTGCGGGCACGGACGCCCCAGCTGCCGCCGCGGTAGACCCGGACGGTGCCCTGCGCAGCGCCCACTGGGTTCGTCTGCGCTTGCGCGCGGTAAGGCCCATACCAGTCCGCGCACCACTCCCAGACATTGCCGTGCATGTCATGGATGCCCCACGCGTTCGGCTCCTTCTCGCCCACCGCGTGCAGTCGGTTCCCCGAGTTCTTCTCGTACCAGCCCACCCGGTCGAGGTCAGCCTCGGTCTCGCCTGAACAGTAGCGGCCGTTCGACCCTGCGCGGCTTGCGTACTCCCACTCGGCTTCGGTCGGCAGCCTGAGCCCGGCCCACTCCGCGAACGCCCGGGCCTCGTCCCAGCTCACGCCCACCACGGGCTGGTTCGCTTGGTTGTATTCGCGGTTCGCCCAGTACTCTGGTTCCGTCGCTCCAGGGTTCTCGGCGAGAAAGCGGGCGTACTGTTCGTTCGTCACGGGCAACTTGGCGAGGTAGAAGGGCGAAAGCGTCACTTCGTGTTGGGGACGCTCGTAGTCGAAGGTTCCTTCTTCGTCTGCGGGAGCGCCCATGAGGAACGTGCCGCCGGGGATGTGGATGAGCTCGATGCCGGACTTGGGGTGGATGATCACGTCCGAAGCGGAGGCGACGGCAGTCGCCGACGTCGGAGGAACTGACCGACTCCCGGCCGCGCTGAGAACACTGATGCCCTCGGCGTAGGAACGGTCACGGGCTTCGCCGGTAGCTTGCGCCGCGCGGGCCTTGACCTCGACCTCCCGCCGAACCGTCTCCAGTGGATGCCCCCGAAGCCTCGGTCTCAGGCTCTCGATATCTCCCTCTGCCCGAAGCTGTCTGAGCACCCTGTACGCACTGAGCTGCCGCTTCCAGAGCCCCTCATCCTCGCCCGGCTCCTGCTCCAAGAGCTCCAGAAACGGCTCCGTGGACACCTCCGCCGCGTCTTCCAGAATGAGCCCCATGGGCGCCGTGTCCTCACCGAACGCGGGCTGCTTGACCACCTCCCGCATCAACGGCACGAACAGCGACGGATTGCCAATCGAAAGCACGACCAGCAGCACCTCTTGCCACCAGCTCTGCCCGTACTGGGCTGCGAGCGCGACCAGGGGCCCGGTGTCGCCCTCGAACGCGCGGCGGCGTATTTCCAGGGCTGCCAGGTACTCCTGGAACCCGAGATGCATGAAGCCATACTGATCCGGGCCCCAGCCGGTGAGCAGCCCGCTCTCGTCGCGCACGGCACGCAGGAACTCCTCGGCGCTGGCGCCCGGCCAGCGGGTGGCATTGAGCGCAGGCTCCATCTCCCGGGCAAGCTCGGCGGCCGTGGCCCGCATGCGCTCTTCCTCGGAGTGGAGCCACAGGGCCGCTGGCTGGAGCACGCGCCGGCCCACGGCGGCTTCCACGGACACGCCGAGCTTCTTGTTGTCCTTGCGCCAGCGCTCGAGCAGCACCTCGATGCACTCGTCGTACAGGCGCGCTCTGCCGCGGGGCAGGTCCCCGCGGTCGCGATGCACCAGGCACAGGTTCGCCAGGAGCAACGGATTGCGCGTCATGGCCACCAGGCGCGCGGAACGGAAATCTCCCTCGCCCAGACGCGAGACCAGATTGTCGGCCCGGCTCTGCGCCAGGGCCTCGGCTTGCTGGGTGTCCGTGGTGGCGAGGCCTGTCTCCACCACGCGGTACCAGTTGCGGATGAACGCGTCGGCTTGTTCGCGAGTGAGCGGACGCACGTGTAGCTCGAGGAAGTGCTCGTTCAGACGCGCCTCGTCCGTGTAGCCGGCAAAGCGGCAGGTCACCACGGCGACGCACCGGGGACGATCGTGGCTCAGCCGCTCGATGGCCCGGGTGACCTGGGCTCGGTCGTGGGTGCTCGGAATTTCGTCCAGGCCGTCCAAGAGCAGGAGCAGGCCGCCACGCTGCAGCAGCGCCTGGCCGAAGCTCTCCGACAGATCGCGGTGCGCGGCGCGGAGCTGCGCTCGGATGAAGTCCTCGAGCGGGGCTCGAACGTCGCGGAGCTCGCGCAGGGGCAAGAACACCGGCACCAGCCCCGGCAGGAGCCCGAGCTTCTCGCTCCCCTCCCCTTGGCGCACGGCGCACAGAAGCAAGCGCTTCATGTGGGTCGTTTTGCCGGACCCCGGGTCTCCGAGCAGGACCAGGCCACGGCGGTGTCGATCGAGCGCAGCACGAAACCCGTCGATCAACGGCAGGTCGAGCGCTTCGCCGCGTTCGCTGAGGCGCGAGCCAGCGTCCTCGGCATCGGCGAACTCGGCCGAGCCAGCGCATTGCAGGTGCGCCATGGCCTGAAGCGGGACGTAGAGCTCGTCGAGCAAGATGGGAACCCGCAGGCGCGTCTTGAACCCAGCGAGCTCGATGTGGGCGTGCTGATGCTCGATGGCCTGGCGGTAGAGGTCGAGCCCGGCGGGATCGGGGGAAGCCGGTGGCGGCGCCGTGTGCTCGGGGTCGCTCTCGGGGACCACCGGAAAGCAGTCCATGAGCCAATTCGTCAAGTCCACACGGAGCTTCTCGGCAAAGGCGGCGGCGCCTTCGTACGTACCGATGACGCCGGGACAGCGTTGCTCGATTGCCTCGATGTAGTCGTGACTCGCCGGACCTGAGTGGTGCCTACCGCAATGGGCGGGCCGGCGGCCGCACGGCATTGCTGGTTCCTACCGCATATCCGAAGAACCAACG
>JAFGIS010000510.1 GCA_016929495.1 Polyangiaceae bacterium
GATCTCGCTGCAGGGACCGCAGGGACCGGTGTCCCCCATGGCCCAGAAATTGTCGCCGAGCCCGAGCCCGATGATCCGCTCCTCGCCGAACCCGCTGACCTTCTTCCAGAGCGCGCGCGCATCCTCGTCGGGCTGGTAGCCGCCTTCACCGTTGAAGTAGGTGACGACCATGCGCGACGGATCCAAGCCGAGCACCTGGGTGAGCAGCTCCCAGGCCGAAACGATGGCTTCCTCTTTGAAGTAGTCGCCGAAGCTGAAGTTGCCGAGCATCTCGAAGAACGTGTGGTGCCGAGGCGAGGGCCCCACGGCCTCGAGATCGTTGTGCTTTCCGCTGATGCGGATGCACTTCTGGGCGGAGGTCGCGCGCGTGTAGGCCCTTCTGTCGCGGCCCGTGAAGCAATCCTTGAACTGGACCATCCCGGCGTTGGCGAACATGAGCGTCGGATCGTTCGGCGGAACGAGCGGCCCGCTCGGCACGACCTGATGGCCATGCGACGCAAAAAAATCGAGAAATGCTTGGCGGATCTGCTCGGAACCGGTGCTCATCGGGTCCACGCATGTAGCACAGTCCGCGCCGCCGAGCGGCACAACCTCGGAGTGGAGCGGGCGGACGACCTGCGGGCCGATCGGCGGGGCACATGACGAACCGCGGCGGAAGCCGGCCGTGAGCCGAAAACGTGCAACTCTGCGTCTGATCCACATGCCCCCGCCGAACGCCGTGAGCGTGGCCTCGGCCGCGCTTGGTTCTTGCCCCTGCACCCTTCTGGTGTCGGCCCTGCTGACGCTCGGGTGTGCACGCAGCGCAAGCCCGGCGGCCCCGAGCACGACGATGCTGCCCGGGCCCCCGAGCGATCCATCGCCAGCGGAGCCCGCGAGCGAACCCGCGAGCGAGCCCGGTACCATGCCCGCGACCCCGCCCGCACCCGAGCCTGCGCCGGCAGCACCTCCCGCGCGCTCGGAGGACTGCTCCCATTGCAGGGACTGCAGAGGCAGTGCCACGTTCACCCACGACGATGGCAGCATCAACACGTGTTGCCGCTGGGTCCCCGACGAGTGCCCCGATCACATGGACGAAGGAATGGGAGCGTACTGCACGAGGGCGGAGGAATGCCCGCGGCCCTGCTGCGGGCAGGGGTGGTAGGCTCACCGCTGCGCACGCGTTGCAGCGCTCGGCATTTCAGAGATCGATTCCGGGTTTGACCCCGCGCGCCGAGCGACTCACCACGGTCTGGATGCGGCGTGCTCTGGTCTCGGCGCGTTTGGCCGTCAGGACCCACGCAACGTACATCTTGCGGTAGAAGGGAGCGAGTGCTTCGCTTCTCCGAGGATCTGGACTTCCTGCTCAAGACACCTGACCCGAACTTCCGGTGGCGCCCGTTCGCAGAGGCCGCAAGAGAGTCGTGCGCACAGGACGCCATTCGGTTCGAGCTCTTGGATCGTTCCGAAGCCGATGCAGCGGTCGAGCAGGCGTTCCTGAAGACCGACTCCATCGGCAAGCTGATGCTCCTGGAGCTGCCCTTCAATCGCCACGTCAAGAAGCGGATCCGGATCAAACTGGAAATCGACACCAACCCTCCGGAAGGGTCGAGCTATGAAACACGCTACCTCGGCTTTCCCGTCACGGTCCCGGTGACCACTCAGACTCTCACGTCAGGGTTCGGCACCAAGACTCATGCGCTCCTCTGCAGGCGCTACACCAAGGGCCGGGACTGGTACGATTTTCTGTGGTACGTGAACCGTCGCGTCGTGCCTGACTTGGTGCTCCTCGGCAACGCGTTGGAGCAGCAGGGACCTTGGGCTGGGCAGAACGCGGCGATCGGCCGCGACTGGCTCCTGGGCACGCTGCACAGCAGAATCGACGAAGTAGACTGGGCCGCTGCTCGCGACGATGTTGCGCGTTTCGTCGTTGCGCGCGACCAGGAGCAGGTTGCCCGGTGGGCCGCCGAGCTCTTTCACTTCAATGTCGATCGGCTCGGCGAGCTGCTCTGAATCCTGAATCGACGGCCGACCTCGGCGTCCAGTGAGTGGGAATCTACTTGTGCGGCGCGGACCTACGCCATCTTCCGGCGCGACGGCCCACCGCCGTTGGTGGGGCGTAGACTGGCGCCACGGATTTCCCGGCCACTGCCTCTTTTCGGCGTCACGATCCGCGCGTTCGTGTGTCCTTGGTGAAGGAAGAGCGGATCCCGAATGAACCTCACGACCCTGATCGTTCGAGCGCGTGCGGGGGACCTTGCCGCCTACGGCCAACTGGTAGAGGGCACGAAGCGAATGGTCTACGCCGTCGCACGACGGATCACTCGGAACCACGATGACGCGCTCGATGCCCTGCAAGAGACATACCTACGGGGTCTTCTGCGGCTCGGAGATCTGCAGGATCCCGATGCATTTGGCGGTTGGCTCAGACGCATCGCAGTTTCCGTGGCTTCGAACTGCGCGCGTTCGCGCAGGTTCTCGTTCGTCGAGATCCCCGACCTGCCCGGTGTGCCGGTGCTGGACGAACTCGAGTGTACCTGGAGCACAGAACAGCGCCGCGCGCTTGCCCGGGCACTGATGGAGCTGGAGCCGGCGGATCGGTCCGTCTGCGACCGCTTCTATCACGGAGGATGGAGCGCGGCCCGGTTGGCGCAGCACGAGGGCTCGACTGAAGCAACGATGCGCAAACGCCTTCAGCGGATCCGCGACCGACTCAGAAAGGACATCGAGATGATTGAACAACGAAGCATCCGCGATGAGGACGTTCCGGACGGCTTGGCGGACAAGATCGTCGGGCTGCTGGCACTGCCCAGACTGACCGACTTGCCCGAAAACCCGGTCGGCCGGCTCTGGCAGATCGTGCAATCTCGACTCGATGGGTTCGAGGGGTTGGATCTGGCCGATCTGGTCGACGAACGATCGACCAGCGATGCTCTGGGCTCGATTGGGCTTGCCGCGTTGCTCAGTCCAGAGGCCACGGGGTGCTTCCGAACCGGTGATCGGCGTGTGCTCCGCACGACGCTGACGGTTCCGATGCTACTCGCCGCTCGCGGGCGCAACGCGGAGCGAACACTACGACTGATGGCCGCCGGCAAGGTGTATCGACCTTTGCCCGCCGAAGGGTCTGCGGTTCCCCGTCTCGAAGCGTTTCACCAAGCGGAGCTCCTCGTCGTGGGACCCGGGGTGACCGAATGGGACATGATGCCGATCCTCGATCATCTGCTGGAAGGGCTGTTTCCGGGAGCCAGGTGCCGACTGGAACAGGGAACCTTCGGCTTGTGCGAACGGGAGTGGGCCTTGAGCGTCGACCGCGATGGGTCGTGGGTGCAAGTCGGAGGCTGGGGCAAGTTTCGACCCGAAATCGTCAGCCACCTCGGATGCCATCCCGAGAAGCACGCTGCGATTGGCGCCGCCGTCGGGCTGGAGCGACTGGCTTGCCTCTACTTCGGGATTGACGACGTGCGGAAGGTCGATACGACGCGTCTCGAGCCTGCTACGAATCGGGGCCTTTCACGCTCCTAGCGGAGTAGCTCACGTGGCTTCGCGTGATACGCAGTCGCGTGTTCTGGCCCTCGACGCACGCTGAGGGCTCAGTCCTCGCACTCGAGCTTGGCGTTCCCCCAGCTCGCGCGATCCCACGAAGTACCATCACCGCCGTTGGTGACTTTGAGCATGAGCCTCTGTTTGCCGGTCACATCGACATCGATGGACGCTGTCGCGGTCCCCTTCAACACGTCGCTCTCGAACAGCTGCTCGCCGTCCGCCCAGACCTGGAACACCACCGATCCGGCCCCCTGAGCTTCGGCATCGAGCCCCACGGCGGCGGTGAGGCGCGTGCAGGCTTTGCCCAGCCGATAGATCACGAGCGAAGGAGCGCTCA
>JAFGIS010000511.1 GCA_016929495.1 Polyangiaceae bacterium
ACGCGGCTCGCAGCCGCGATGCGCCGCTTTGCAGTGGCCAGAGAGTAACCACACTGCGCCGCGACATCCTCCAAGCGTTCTCCCTGCAAGTAGCGCAGTGTCCACGCGATCCGCTCGTTCGCTGGGAGCGACTCGAGCGCGCGGTACACCTGTAGCAGCAGAGTTCTCTGCTCCGGACTGGCAGCCCAATCGGCCGGGTCCAGGGGCACAGGCGTGTCGAAGCCCACGAATTTGCGCGCCCGGCGCATGCGAAGCCGACGTCGGACGACGCGCACGGCGATGCACGCGAGCCAGCCCTTGACGGCCTCCGGGTCGCGTACCGATTTGAGCCCCCTCACCGCAATCACGAAGACCTCCTGGACCGTATCATCGACCTCGTGGTCGCCACCGAGAAGCCTGTGAGCCGTGGCCGCCACGTAGGCTGCGTACCGGCGGTAGACCTTGTCGGGGTCGAGCGACGGCGGCACCCCGTCGCTGGAACGTCCGGCCGGCTCCCGTGGCCGCGCGGACGATCCGATGTCGTCGGCGCTCGAGTCACAATGACCGGGTTCCTCCTGGGCCGGAGGCACCGCGCGGAGAACCGGCCGTGCACGTGTCATGGTCAGCTTCATTTATGTGGCCTCCGAGGGCGCAAACGGCTCACTCTGCCGAACGATGAGCCGATACCCTCCTACACGATCACTCGGCTTCAGTGCTGACGCTACCCCTTCCGCCCCCGTTGCGCTTGGTTTTGGCTACAGGAACACTCCAAAACCCAGACTGAGGGCGCCCCACGGCCCAGCAATGTTCCGATCTGCATCTGTCGAATAGCTGCCCTCGACCGACAGCTCGGAAAGGGCCCGTTTACCGAGTCTCACCGTCACGGAGCTCATCAACAGGGGCCAACCCAGGGCCGACACGACGTAGCTGGTACCCGGGGCCGCCGATTCGCTCCCAAGATTGGCGGTCACGGCCAAGCGCAGCCCCCCGCCGACACGGGCCGTGAGCACCGGGCCGCGGTGAAAGAAAAGGACTGCCGCGCCTATCGTGGTCGTTTGGATGGAATCCGAGCGCTGGTCTTCGGAGCCGGAATCCACCGTTTCCCCCGCCTCGGTCGTTCCGTCCACGCTCCACGACACTAGATTGGTGAGCTCTTCACCCAGCCTGAAGCCGCCACCGATCAAGAAAAGCCTACTGTCTCGATGGAAGAACTTTCGTGCTGACGCCAAGGCCACCATTCGGAGCTCGCTCGGCGGTGGGTCGCCGCGGCGACGCTTGCGCACGGCGGTCGGCTGCCCCGTCAGTCCGCGGGATGTTCTCTTGTCTTGCACGGTCTGCAGAGCTGCGGCGGAGAACTCGGGCTCAAGCACCGGGCCTTCAGGCTCCACGCGAGGCCTCGGGTTGAATTCGAGCTCAGACCAACTTGCCAGCACGAGTTCGGTTGCGGCGAGAGCCACCAATCGCGTGTGCGCCTCCGGCTGCTGCTTCTCGAGGGATATCTGGCGACTGACGCCCTTGCGGGTGATTGGGTCGCGGACCCGAAGCACGATGCGGACCCCTAGACATTCCACCTCCACTTCAGTCGTCTCGGGCCGATCCCCCGTGTTGATTCGAGCTCCCAGCTCTGCCTCGAGTATCCGGCCTACCTCGCCCTGGGCGAGGCTCTTGCAGCCCAAGAGCGTCAGCTTCACCGGTGGCCCTGCCTGCGCCGACATCGCAACGCTGACAAGCATTGCGCCGAAGGCTCCTGCCGCCCCGCGTGCCTTCATGACGTTACGCATAGGCTCTCAGGTCCATCATGAACTCTTCGTGGGCAACGGCCCAAACGTTCGAGCGTCGGTCCAAGGATCAGTCCGTGCACCGCGTGCCGTGAACGGAAACGGCACTTGCGTCCGCATTACCGCCCGTGGCGACCGACACTGACGACGACTTTCATACAATCATCCAGCCCTCGACGCGACACCCTTCGCGCGTGCATGTCTGGTCCGGCCGCAATCGGCGCTCCACGCGAGCCGATGCCAGAAGGACGCGCTACGATGGGCCCAGGATGCGTAGAACATGGCGGAGGGCGTTGACTCTGGTGCTCGTTGGCGCAGGCGCTTGCGGCGGGCGTGCCGCGTTGGAACAGTCGCCGGGAGCCGGTACGCCGAACGCGCGTGCGGGCGCGTCAGCGGCCCATGAGGGGGGCGCAGGCGGCGCGCCGCCAGGCCAGAGTACAGGCCCCAAGGACGCCGGGAGCGATGCCTTGTCCGGGCGCTGGCGCCACGAGCTCGAAGGCGGGGTGCCCTGGGACACGCTACCCATGCCGGAAGCCGGCACGGATGCGGATTGCCTGGCATGCGCGCGTGACAAGTGCCGGGAGGTCGTGGACCGCTGCGTGCAGGACGAGGCATGTCTTTGGGGCATGACCTGCGCGGCGCTCGACTGCGGAGACACGGACGCGCCGGTCTGCCCGCCACGGTGTCGCGAGGGAAACTCGAGCTCCATACTGGCTGGCGCCGCAGCTGCCGCCTGCCTGATCACGCAATGCGAGAAGAGCTGCCGATCGTTTCTGTCGTTTGTCGAGGCCGAGAACACGGCGTCCAGCGCCGCGAGCCGGGCGGGGTCAGGCGGCGGCGTCGCGGAGTAGTCTCTGTCGGAGGCCTTGCCAGAGCTCGCCGACCAGCAGTCGCCTGCCCCAACCTGGCTCCCCCGCCCGGCCTACGCGCCCCGAAGGGGTGGGCCGCGAGGTGGGCCACAACTCAACGGGGCCAGCTCGCCTGTACGAGCCGGCTCCGTTGCCTGTTCAAGGGTCACCGGCGAGGCCAGCCTTGGCTCGGGCTCGGCATTGGAGTCGTCCCCAACGGGATTCGAACCGGCGGCCGAACATCCGAACCGCAGGACGAGTCCGAAATTGGTTCTTCCTGCGACGCGAAGGCTCCGGAAAATGGCGACCTGGCCCAGGCTGGCCCACCCCTATGGCCGCGCGATTCCATTGAATGTAACGCCCCTGACCCGATCGAAGCGGCGCTGGCGAGCGCTCTGGAGTCTGCCGCGAAAGCCGGGGCGTGGTCGACGGTCGAGCGGCTGGCGGGGGAGCTTGAGGCGCGACGGAAGGCACGGAGCCAGACGGCGGGCGGCGAGGTGGTCACGCTGGAAGCTGCCCGTCGGGCTCGAAGGGACGAGCCGTGATCCAGTCCCGGCTTCGGGTCGACCCTCCGCTCGAACGGCCCGCCGAGTCTAGGGACGCTCTGGCGGCAGAACTCGGGCTGCGCATCGTGTCGAGGCTCTGACGTTCGCGATCCGCTTGGTGCTTACCGGCAGCGAGTCAGCGGGCACCGAGCGGGACGCGAACGTCGGATGGTCCGGCGCGGACACCCCGTGCACCGAACGCGCAACCACGCGGGAGGCATCGCATGAGCACTTTTCGAATGAGCGACGGGACGGTCGTCAAGACCGAGAACGCCGTCCAGAGCTGGGATGAAGACCGCTACTTCGATGGCCGCAACGACATCAGCAAGGCCACGGGCGACCAGTTCACGCATCAGCGGTTGCACAAGAGTCGCAAGGGCCGGTACTGGCTCGAGTGCTGGTCGCAGTGGCAGGGCAGCCATCCCCACGCAGAATGGCTCAGCCCCGAGGAGGCCGCGCGGTGGCTCTTGCAGAACGACGCAGACGGACTGCCCGACGACCTGGCGCACCTCGAGTCCGAGGTCAGTGAATGAGCAAGCGCCAGCAGAGGGCTCCGGCTTCGGCTGGGGCCCGGGGGGCCTCCGACCCCTTCAGCGTCGCCCTGGCCGCCGTTCGCGACGAGCGGGAGGAAGCCCTCGCGACCCTCGCCCTGATCGAGGCCGCCGTCATCAAGGCCCGCACGTTGCCCCGCGCCGACGCCGTACGGTTGCTGGACGCGGCCGGCTCACTGGAGCATGAGTTGGGCCTGGCCGAGCGCGACTGCGCATGCGACGTGCTGCTCGAGGATGCCTTCGGGGATCGGCACAACCCGCAAGGCGAGGTCATCGAGGTCGGCGAGGCGCGGGCCATCCTGAAGGCCATGCGGGGGACGCCGTGACCATCCGCGGCCCCTGGTATCTGTCGGCCCGGGCCGTGCGAGACTACCTCGTGCTCACCGGGCGCGACCCGAAGGACGAGGACGCGTTCGCCAGTGGCGAGGACGAGCTCGCGGAACTTGTGAGGCGCGCGCAGTTCGTCAGGACCCAAGACAACGGCTTGCAGCAATGGCGCCTCACCGGCACGCCACGGCTCAGGCTCTTGGTCTCGACCCGTGCCCGGCCCGAAGGCAACCTGCCCCAGCTGGTGCGGGTGCTGCCCAAGCATGCGGGAGGGCGGGGCGCATGACGGCGAGCCCATCACCCGGCGGAGCGTACACGGCCGCGGGCCGGGCCGGCCAGACCAAGCGACAAGCTGGGTTGACGCTTTCCGAAGCGCGCGCCAAAATCAAGCCATGACGGTCCGCGAGGTCATCCGACGATTGGTGGCCCTGGGCTGCACGAAGACACGCCAGACGGGTTCGCATTCTCGCTGGGTCACCCCCTGCGGCAAGTGCCGAACCACTGTGGCGATCCACGAAGGACACGACATTGCGCGAGGAACGCTCCGCGCCATTGAGAAGGACCTCGAACCATGCCTCGGACCAAAGTGGCTACTCGGTTGACCTACAGGGTGGTCTACACGCCCGAAGGAACCAGCTGGAACGCGACGATCCCAGAGGTGCAGGGCTGCCATACCTGGGGCCGCAGTCTTGCCGAAGCTCGGAGGCGAGTCCGGGACGCCCTGGCGTGTTCACTCGACGACCTGTCGGAGGTCGAGGCCGCCCGCGTGGCGCGCGATGCCGAACTCATCGAAGACGTACGGCTCCCGTCACCGACCCGCGGCGTGCTCCGGCGCTACGGTACGGTGCGAGCGCGGGTCGAGGCGGAGGAAGGCCGCCTGCGTGAAGTGGCCAGAGAAGCGGCGCGTTCCCTCACAACGACCGCAGGTGTGAGCCTACGCGACGCGGGAGAACTGCTCGGTCTGTCGCGCGAGCGGGTACGCCAGTTGCTCGACAAGGCGTCGTAAACGAACCGGTGACGCTCTGATAGGAGGCCGCGCGCCGCCCGAACGGCCGGGAGCCCCGGGGGCGTTGAAAGGTCTCCGGCCCAGATGTGGAGGGCGACGAGCTTGTTTGCGTTGTGGCTATCGAGTCGGGCGTCGTGGTTGTGACGGTGTACTGAGGCCAACATGAAGCGATGCGTCAACTGTGGTGAGTCCGATCTGGTCCGCGGCACGCAGCCCTACACCATCGATGTGGGTGGGCGCACCTTCGCGGGTGACGTGAAAGGCTGGCGGTGCCGTTCATGCTCCGAGCGGTACTACGACGGCAGAGCCCTCGAACGCTTCGAGGGCGCCGTGGCCCGCTGGCTTGCCGAGCACGGCTACCAGACGGGCGATGAGCTCCGCTTTCTGCGCAAGGCTGCCGGACTGCGCGCAGCAGACCTGGCTGAAGCGCTCGGTGTGAGCCCGGAAAGCGTCTCGCACTGGGAAACCGGCAAGCACGCCCCCGACGTCGCTACCAGAAACGTGCTGGCAGCACTCGTGCTCGATGCGCTCGGCGGCAAGACGACGACGAAGGATCGACTCAAGGCGCTCCGATCGCCGCCTCGTGCGCGGCGGGTGAAGGTTGGGGCCCGCAAGGCAGCGTGAGACGATGCCTCCGGCCCGAGAGGCGCCGGGGGTGGCGTCGCTCGAAGCGGAGCGGCTGAGGGCCAAGCGCAATGCGCCGGGATGAGTGGAAGGTGGCTGGCGCTGAACCACATCGAGACGGCGCGCCTCCCGCGGCCTTTGCGAGACCGAGGAGCGGGTCGTACACTCTGACCGTGCCCTTTGCCCCCACCAGCAAGCCGCCGACAGTCGACGCGTCGCCGCCGTATCGCTATCCCGAGGAGGTCACGGCCGAAGATCTAGCGGCCATGGATCGCGTGGTGGACGTCGACGCCGAAGAGTACCTGCGCTGGCTCGAGACCGGGGAAGGGCCTGAGCCGTGCGAACCCGAGGCCTCCGAATAGCGGAGCAGTTTCGTCGCACTCAGCGCCGCGTGGCACCTGCCGGAACCCGCACTCGCCGAATTCGACGGCGGACGAGCGCCCGAACCCGACCTTGTGGCCTCGGCCGTGATGGCGCAGCGGCTCGGCATCAGCAAGACGTCGCTCCACCGCCTCCGTCAACGTGGGTGCCCATCGGTCAACGTTGGCGATGCAGTCCGGTACGACCCGGCCAGAGTGCTCGCGTGGCTCCAGAACGGGGGTGAACCGTGAGCCCGAAGAACATCGCCCGGCGGGCACGGCGGCAGGAGGGTTTCGACTCGCCGGCGTCGACCGTGACGACCGAAGACCGCTTGGTGTGCGTGCCCCATCTACCCAAAGATCCTGGCACTCGCGTTGCGCGACTCCGGGAAATCGTTCGGTTCATGCTACCGCCACGCCCCCGGCCACGCCCCGTCATGGCCATTTTCCCAGTACGCCACGGGCGATTCGAACGCCCGACCTTCGGCTCCGGAGGCCCCGGGGCCGAATTCCACGGAGCAGAATTCAGCGCAATCTGAGCCAGCCAACGCACCGGCGGTCGCGCTGGAACAACGTGGAACGGGTCGTGGGACGAAACTCGTGGCCGAAACTCACGGGGTCGTGCAAACCGCGGAAAGACCCGACGAAACGGCTGTTCTGGGCCACGAGACGGGAGCGGGCTCCCCGGTGGCGGCCACTCCGGTGGACGCCGTTGAAGCGGCGCTCGCGCGAGCTGTCGAGCTCGCCAGCGCGGCCGGACAGTGGGAGGTCGTTGCAGCGCTGTCGCGAGAGCTCGGCGAACGCAGGCGGGCACGGACGGCGCCAGCGGTGACGAGCCTCGAGCAGGAGCGGGCTCGACGGGAGCGCAAGTCCTGACGCTCGCGGCTCCTCGATTCCGAGGTCAGTGAATGAGCAAGCGCCAGCAGAGGGCCCCGGCTTCGGCTGGGGCCCAGGGGACTTCGCGCCGTCACTCGGTCCACCTGGGACAGACCACGACTCGTCAGACCGTCGAGCTTGTCTGCCCCTGTTGCAGGGCCAAGGCCGAGGCCCGGGTCCACAACCGTCAACTAGGTTGACGCAATGAACGCCCCAGGGTATTCTGAACCCATGACCCCGCGTGAGGTCGTCCGTCGCCTGACGGCGCTCGGTTGCACGAAGGTGCGGCAGAAGGGGTCTCACGCCACCTACATGGCCCCCGACGGCAAGTGCTGGACGACGGTGGCCATACACGAGGGACGCGACATTCCCGCGGGAACGCTGCGCGCCATCGAAAGGGAGCTGGAACCATGCCTCGGAAGAAAGTGGCTGCTCGGTACCAAGTGATCTTCACCCCCGAGGGAACGAGCTGGAACGTGACCGTGCCCGCTGTGAGAGGCTGCCACACCTGGGGGCGGAGCCTCGCCGAGGCCCGTCGACGGGTGCGGGAGGCCTTGGCCTGCGCACTGATAGAGCTGCCGGAGGCCGAGGCTGACCGCGTGGCCCGCGAAGCTGAGCTCGTCGAACGGATCCAGTTGCCCGGGCGCACTAGGAAGGTGCTCGGGGCGTGTCGTGCAAAGCGCATACGGCTGAACAAGGCACAAGCCGAACTCGTGGCTGAGTCGCGTCGGGCCGCCATCGCTCTCACGCGGGATGCCGGCGTTAGCCTTCGCGATGCTGGCGAGCTGTTGGGCCTGAGCCAGGAGCGGGTACGACAGCTGCTCGACAAGGCGTCGTGAACGAACCGGTGATGCTCTGATGGTAGGCCCCGCGCCGCGTGAACGGCCGGGGCGGTGGCGGAAAGGCACTCCGCATCGCTATCCCGACGAGGTCACGGCGGAAGATCTCGCGGCCATGGATCGAGTGGTGGACGTCGACGCCGAAGCGTACCTGCGCTGGCTCGAGTCTGGGAAAGGGCCTGAGCCGTGCGAACCCGAGGCCTCCGAATAGCGGAGCGTTTTCGTCGCACCCAGCGTCGCGTGACACCTGCCGGAACACCGGCAGCGCAGGCGCTCGCCGCAACGCTGGCGCGCCTGACCGTCGGCGAGCTTCCGGCCTGGCCCGACGAGTCTGGAGGAGGACAGGGCGCGACGGGAGCGGAAGACATGATGCTCCTACTGCGCCGGGCGCGGGCTTCACAAATCGGCGCCGCGGCCGTTCTGCGAACCATGCCCACGCAGGTCGGTCGGGCCGGAGGGCCGGGTTTGGGACTGCGCGGAAAGGCCCACTGCACTTTCACGTGTGTCGCCGCGGTGGTGTACGCCGGCTGCGGCACAGGCAGCTCACCGGTCGCGACACCGGGCTACAAGATCAAGTGCAAGCAGGACCGGGGCGACTGCCTCCAAGAAGCTGGAAAGCAGTGCTCCGGGGCCTACTACATCGTGAGCGAGGACCAGCACTGGGGCGGAGTACTGGCCGACGCAATCCCCGCGCAGACGCCATGGTGGACCCTGATTGTCGCGTGCGGTACTGCGCCGGCCGGGTATTCGCCGCCCAAGGTGACGACCGCTCCGCCTCCGCCCGCGCCGACCTCGACGGCAAGCCCCACGAGTCAGGACCCCGACGCGCCAAAGGAGCGCGACCTCCCCGAACTCCCGACGACGAAGCTCGCGGAGTTGTCGAGACAGGCCGTCGTTTCCGTGGAGAGCCCGAGCGGGCTGGGAAGCGGGTTTGCAGTCTCCCAGCGTCTCGTGGCCACCAACCTCCACGTCGTCGCCGGACAACCGGCGATTCGGATCCGGCTGCCCAACGGCGAGGCGCACCCGGTCGCGCTTGTCGCAGCGTACGATCCCGACTGGGATCTGGCCCTACTTGTCGTTCCAACTCTGACGGCTCATCCGCTCGTGTTGGGCGATTCGAATGCCGTGGCAGTGGGGGAACGTGTCGTGGCGGTCGGCAACCCCCAGGGGCTCACTCTCACGGTCTCGGAGGGGATCGTCAGCGCGCTACGGGGCGCCCAAGGGAAGAGCGACATACTTCAGACAACTGCGCCGATCTCGCAGGGCTCATCGGGCGGACCGCTCATGAGCTCACGAGGATTCGTCGTGGGCCTCACGACCGCCTACCTAGCCGGCGGCCAGGCGCTCAACTTCGCGATTGCGAGCTCACATCTTCGCGCGCTTCTTCTCAAATCACGGGGCTCGCGTATCGCACTCGTCGACTTCGCTGACGCGACTCGGCCCCAAGAGCAGCCGAAGGCAGCACCAGCCCCTGCGCCGCCGCGATTGCCAAGTTTTCCCGACAACGTGGCGGGATTCCCGATGGGTCTGCCCGTCGACAAGCTGAAATACTACTGCCCCGGCTTCACGTACATAGCCCCGACGATAGTGTCGTGCCCGTACGCTCTTGTCTCGTTGCCCTTCGCGTCGGCCCCCGTGGTCCTGACATTCGGCGCGGGGCAGATCACGAGTATTGGTGTTCGGGCGCACAGTAGGGCACGGGCGCACGCAATGCTCGCAGAGCGGTATGGGACGCCTGTCGCCCTGCGACAGGACAAGAAGCTCGGTTGGGTACCCGCCACCTCCTGGCCACGGGGCAGTCCCGGAGCTATCGAATGGCAGCTGGAGGGCGGGAGGATCCGTCTCGTTTCGCCTGACGGAAAGGACCTCTTGGTTGTGTTCGTCTCAGAGCTACAGGATAGACTGAGCGACGCCAGCTACTAGGTCGTCTCGGCAGACGCTGACGCTGTCACCGCACCGGCCAGAGCATTCACGGTGAACGCTTAGGGGGTGGAGCTCGCCGGGGAACCTGTCAGAATAGGAGCGCCCCGCGCCGCTCGAACGGCCGGGGCGGAGGGTCGAGAATGGCGACCGAGAAGAAGACTACAGCGAAGCGGGCGAGAGGCAAGGGCGCGAACGCTCCCCCGGCACAGGGCCAGGAGGCGGAGCGACAGGCACGGCGACGCCTGATTGTATTGGACAGCGCGCAACAAGCTTGGGCGAACTTCGGCCGCTTCTCGCAGCCGGGGCGCGAGCGTGACCGCGGGCTTGCGGTCGCACGAATCGTGAAGGCGGCGTTCGACGCCTACATCGCGGAAGATGACGCCGAGCTTGACAGACTCGGCAAGGCAGCCAGAAGGTCCCTGCGCAGCACTCTTCGAAGGTGGGAGGAGCAGCAGTCGCCAAACGGGATGGTGAGAGTCGACGGTCCAAACGGCCCATCCCTTCACACGTTGGGCGACATCGTCGCGACGAAGGGCGCTTCGGGAGGACGCTACGACGCAATTCGTGGCAAACTGAACACGCTTGAGTGGATGCATGAAAAGGGGCAGCTGAACGCGGACAGCTACGCGAACTGGATGCTACTCATGCTTCGATCGCCCTTCTTTGACTTCTTCGACGTCATACGAGACAGAAGGATTCTCGAGGCACCTCGCGTCCGGGACAAGCTTCGTCTCAGTTTCGATCGCGAGTACAACGCATCGCGGCCGCTGGACTGCGAGAGGCTCTTCGTTATCGGCCTGCGCACGCTGGGTGTGTCGTCGCAGGTCGCGCATAACCTTCTCAAGGCCGAGGATATGCGTGCGAAACGGGGCAAGGGGACGGACTAGCACTCGCCGAACCGCTCAACGCATGCGCTGTTGAGCTGCGGCGCAGCGGGCGTGTAGCACTCCGTCGCGGCGCACCTGGCGACCGAGAAGCGCGACCGGTTCCCCGCAGTGCAGACACGCGCACCAGGGACACCGGTCACCGCAGTGCGTGCTGCGACAGATGCTGCAACGCTTGCGCCTGTGCCCCCACAACCATTCATCAATCCGAAGTAGACGTCCCACGGTAAGAATCGTGGCGCCGAGGCAGTGCCAAGCATCTGCTCAGTAACAGAAGCGCCGCTGTTACATGGACAGGGAGGCAGCGCTGTCTGCGCGGAGTGTGTAACAGACGGCCGACTGTTACATGCGTGTCTACAGACCGGCCACATTGGGGTAGGGCCAAGATCAAAATGGCAGCTAGACCATCGCCTTCAACGCCGCCGCGTTGGCGTATTCTCGCGCTCTCCGTGCGAGCCGGGTGTGACCCACGGACGCTCACCAATGTGCTGCGCGGTGGTCCCATCCGCACCAGGGCCTCGGCTCGAGCCTACGAGACACTCGTCGCGGACGGTCTCATCCGCCCAGTTCAGGAGCCCGTTGGTCCGCGCCGATGGCGCGTGCAGCAGGCGAGGGCGTGATGACCGTGTCGACTGTCGAACGCGCCGCCCAGTACCTCCGGCAAGTGCCCCCGGCGCTTTCTGGCTCGGGCGGACACGGCACGACGTTCGCGGCCGCAGTGGCGTTGACTCGCGGGTTTGCGCTGGATGAGCAGACCGCGTTTAGGCTGCTCTCAGAGATCCACAACCCGACGTGTGAACCGCCCTGGTCGGAGCGGGAGCTCCGTCACAAGGTTGAATCGGCAGCCAAGGGCAGCACGCGCGCGCCCGGATACCTACTTGAGCGCAACGACCGGCGTGACTGGCAATCGCCCCGCAAGGCGCAGCCGTCAGAGCAACTGGATCCGACGAGCTATCACAACGTGATCGCCCGGCTCCTGGACCTCTGCCCGTTCGTGGATGAGTCGGACGTGCTCGCCTACTGCGAGCGGCGCGTGCTGGTCATCGAAGGCGCCAATGTCCGGCTCGGTGGACTACCACCGCCACATGCGCAGCGGCCCATCGTGGCCGAGCTCCTGCGGCTGTTCGAGACCCAGACTCTGGTCCGCGCGGGCCTGCTTCGGTGCGACGAATCGGGAGCCGTCGACACCAGCCGGTTCATGTGGCCCCGGCATCGACTGCTCATCCCATGGCGTGATCCGGACGGGCGGATCGATATCCTGCAACGGCGACGGCTCGACGCTGGCGATCCGAAGTACGTCTTTCCGAGAGGCCGCAAACCTCCGTATCCCTTCGGCGTCGAGCAGTTCGCTGTGGCACCGGACGAGCACACGATCGTTTGGTGCGAAGGCGCGGTGGACGTTCTGGCGCTCCGTCTGCTTGCGTTCCGCGACCGACTGCCAATCGTTCCGCTTGGGCTACCGGGGCTCGACGGTTGGCGCGCGGACTGGGCGGGCCCGTGCGGTGGAAGACATGTCCGAGTCGGGTTCGACGCCGACAGCGCGGACGACAAGCACGCGGAGCGCATCACCCGAGACCTGTACGCGGCAGACGCGGCATCGGTGAGCCGCTGGACGCCGAGCGGCGCAAAAGACTGGGCCGAGGCAATGGAGCGCGGCGTGCCACGGCCGGAGGTAGTAGCGTGACGCAACCGAAAGACGCCTGGGGAAACCAGGCCGGCGAGGTCATCCCGCTACCGCGCCCGGACACGCCGCAGCTCGACACCCACGCGAACCCACGGCTGGTCCGCCTTGACGTCGACCACATCTTTGCTCCGCTCCCGCCCGTCCCGTGGCTCATCCGGGCGCTCGACATGTGCCCCGGAGCGCCGACACTGGTGGCCGGCTACGGATTCTCCGGCAAGTCGGTGGCAATGCAGTCCGCGGCCGTGTCAATTGCCGCCGGACGGAAGGTATGGGAGTGCTTCGCGGCTCGAAAAGGGCGCGTACTCTGGTGCGACTTCGAGCAAGGTCAGCGACTGACCAGGGCACGGTTCCAGCGCTTGGCTGCTTCTCTCATGCTGTCGCCCGACGACGTGCGGGGTCGTCTGGAGCTTGTGAGTATGCCGGGTGTGTATCTCGATAGCCCGGGCGCGGAGGACTACTGGAGCCGCGAGTGTGAAGGTGTCGGCGTTTCGTTCATGGCCGCGCTTCACACAGTGCGCGTCCGCCGGCACATCAGTACCCGCAACGGTACCCGCACGGCCCAGGCCCTTCCCCATCAGGGCCATTTTCCCAGTACGCCACGGGCGATTCGAACGCCCGACCTTCGGCTCCGGAGGCTCCGGGGCCGAACTCCACGGAGCCGAATTCAGCGCAATTTGAGCCAGGCGAGGAGACGGCGGTCGGCGTGGAACAGGATGAAACGGGGTGTGGGGCGAAACTCGTGGCCGAAACTCGGGTGCCTGCGCAAAACCCGGGAAGCCCCGACGAAAGGGCCCAAACCGCAGGCGTAGCCCTTCCAACGGGCGCAGAGCCGTCTCCCGTCGAGGCCGCGCTCGGGCATGCCATCAGACTTGCCGCCGACGCGGGCCAGTGGGCGGTAGTGGCGGAGCTCGGACGCGAGCTTTCGGCACGCCGCTTGGCCCGAGATGCGCCGGGGGTGACGTCGCTTGAAGCGGAGCGGCTGAGGGCCAAGCGCAATGCGCCGGGATGAGCATCTGTTCGTGGCATGGGCGCCCTGCCGGGCGGGCAGGCAGCAAAGACGCCTGTCTTCCCGCCTTTGCGAGACTGAAGAGCCGGACGTACACTTTGAGCGTGTCCTCTCCCCCGAAAAGCACGCCGCCCGCGGGCGACGCGCCGCCTCTGTATCGCTATCCTGGCGAGCTCACGGCGGAAGATCTCGCGGCCATGGACCATGTCGTCGACGTCGACGGCGAAGCGTACCTGCGCTGGCTCGAGACCGGGGAGGGGCCTGATCCGTGCGAACCAGAGTCCTCCGAATAACGGAGCAGTTTCGTCGCACCCAGCGTCGCGTGGCGCCAGCCGGAACCCCGGCAGCCCAGGCGCTTGCCGCCACACTGGCGCGCCTGACCTTCGGCGAGCTTCCGGCATGGCCCGATAGCGAAACCCTGGTTCCGCCCGTGCGTCGCTACTGGTTCCGTCGCGTGCCGAACATGAACCTGTGGGTTCTCTATTCGTTCGATGATGCTCACGTCACCGCGCGCGCGGTGGTGTCGAGCCCGCCGGTGCCGGTGGGCGGCCGCGAGGGATAGACGGGCGGAGCGGGCTGGAGTCTGCGGCCAAGGCCGGGGCGGCGAGTACGGTCGAACGGCTCGGCGGGGACTCGAGCCACGACGAAAAGCCACGGCCGACAAGGACAACGCGGACGTCATTACGCTGGACTCGGCTCGACGCGCTAGGGGTGACACATAGCCGCCAGGATGCCGGGGCGACACGCGCCGTCGCTCCTGCCCCGTGGTCTTGACGGGTCTGGCCGCGACCCGCAGACTACGGCTATCCTCCGGGGGACAGTACCCGAGAGCCAAGACAGCTGCCTGGCTGCGTTCCCGTCCCGCTTTGTTGGACGAGCGGCAAGAGAGACCGACCGATTCTCTCGGCGGCAGACGATGTGACAGCCTGGGCCCTGCGACCGAAGCACCAGGGGTCAACTGGTGGCTTTTGTGCGTCAGCGCCGCCGCACGGGGGCTGTCGCGAGGGTGTGCGTCGGTACCGTCTGCGGGCGGCGAATCTGCTGGGCGGCAAGACACCTCCCTGATCCAGGTGCGAGAATAGGTTCGCCCCGCGCCGCTTGGACTCGGCCGGGGCGGAGGGTCGACTGTGGCGACCAAGAAGCAGGATACCCCGACGTCGGGTGGGAGAAAGCACGGCAACGATCGCATCGGCCCGTTGCTAGACCAGGTTCGACAGGCCTACTTCGGAGCCAAGTTGGAGTACCTCAAGGCCAAGCCTGACGACGCGGCACGTCTCGAGGTTGCCGCGCTCGGGGTGGCCGCGGCTGCACTTCATAAGGCGCAGACCGTGCGCGGCCTCAGCGAAGAGCAGACCGGCCCAATTGCGAAACGGCTGCAGCAGGCCCTTACGTTGCTGGAGCGGGACGGAGGGACGCGAGAGACGGACCAGCGGTACGCGGCTATCGCACGTATCCACACTTTCATGAGCAATTCCTGGCCCGAGCCCTCACCGGGGAACCCATTGCGCACGAAGCGAAGCAGCGCCCTAGTCGTCGAGGTCCTCGCTGCCTTGACGTTCGCTTCTCCCGTGGGAGAAGCGGCTGGGTTCGTGAGTGGTGGCAATGAGGCCGCCGAGCGTGTCATCGCGACGTGGCGGAAGCCGGGGCAGTGGGTCGCGATCAACGCCCTGCTTGCACTCTGGGGGCTGCATCTGCCCGACGATGCGGGGAACAAGCGTCGCCGCTACGGAGCCACCCACCGGCTGGCAAACTGGTACTCAACCGCGCGCAAGCGCCGCGCGGGATGACGATCGTCCATGTACAGACTCTGTACCTGATGCGCCAGCCGAAATAGGCCTCATTTTGGTTGGGTCATGCCAACTGAATCAAGGCTCACGGCCCCGGAACTGCGCGAGATCGCCGTGGCCGCATCATGTGATCCCCGCACCGTTGTCCGAGTCCTACGGGGGCACGCCCGCGACACGCTCGCTTCCCGCAGAATCCGGGCGGTCCTGGTGCGTCGGGGCATCTACCCCACCGGCCCAGTCAGACAGGTCGACCCGACAACCCTGCCTCCCACGCGGGAGGCCAAGCCGTGAGGAAGCGCTCGCTCGCCTCGCGCTGGCAGCGTTGGGCGCGCGCCATGCGGTCCTGCGTCTGGTGCAGCTGTCGCGTCCCTCGAGGGCATGACGTCCGATTACGTAGTCGCGTTGCGCACCCGCGGTGCCCCCGCACGGTGGAGCGCGGACGATGACCAACCTCTCGCGCCTCGCGCGCGCAGCACTCTGGTACTCCCGACGGCTGGGCTGGGCGGTGTTCCCGTTGCGGCCTCGGGACAAGACGCCACTGATTCCGCGGGCGGACGGGGGACGCGGGTACCTCGATGCGACGGACGATCCCGGGCAGATCGCCCAATGGTGGGCCGAAACGCCGGACGCGAACGTCGGGGTTGCCTGCGGCGCGTCGGGCTTGACCATCGTCGACATCGACCCGCGAAATGGCGGCGACGACGCGTGGGAGGAACTCACCCGCGACAGCGAGATACCTAGTACGGTCGAGTGTCTGACCGGTGGCGGAGGACGGCACCTGTACTTCGCTGGCGCTGGCCGAACGTGTGCGCTCCGCGATGGTGTCGAGGTCGCGAGCCACGGCCACTATGTCGTGGCTCCGCCGAGCATTCACCCGAGCGGGCGACAGTACAACTGGGAAGCATCCAGCCGACCCAATGAGGTCGAGTTGGCCCCCCTGCCCGAATGGCTCTGCCGGATGATTGGCGAGCGTCCAGCGTGCCGAATCTACGACCCGGGCAGCGGCACGACGGATCCACAGTCGTTCCCGCTTGGGGCCGCGTTCGCGGCTGATGGACTGCTCGGGTCCGAGCTCCGACCGGGTGTCTGGGCCGTGTTGTGCCCCAACCGCGCCCAGCACACCACGGGCAGAGACTTCGACTCCAGCACGATCCTGTTTGCTCCGGGAGCGGGGCAGCGGCGCGGATACGTGCACTGTTCCCACGCGCATTGCCGGGAGATCTATTGATGGCGGCGAAGAAGAACGTCCTGAGGAGCATGTCGCCGAAGGCCCAGGCGGCCGCGACGGCACTGCTTCCTGGGGCTTTCCAATTGACGGACATGGGAAACGCCGAGCGACTGGTGGCCCGCTTTCGCGACCGGATCCGCTTCTGCCCTCCACGCAAGCTGTGGCTGCTGTGGGACGGGAAACGCTGGGCGTGGGACCAGACGGGCGAGGTCATGGCGCTGGCCAAGCAGACAGCCCGCGCAATCTACGGCGAGGCCGAAGCCTGCAACGACTCCGACAAGCGGGGACAGATCGCTAAGCACGCGCACGCGAGCGAGAAGGCCGCGCGCCTGCAGGCGATGATCACGCTTGCCGAAAGCGAGGCAGGGATCCCGGTAATGCCTGCCGCGCTCGATGGGGATCCTTGGCTGCTCTGCTGTAAGAACGGCACGCTGGACCTCAGGACGGGAGAGCTTCGCGAGCATCGGCAGAGCGACCTGATCACCAAGATGGCCGGAGCCGAGTACCAGGCCGGAGCGACGTCCAAGCTGTGGGATAGGTTCCTTTCCGACGCGACCGGAGGGGACACCGAGCTTGCCGCGTACCTCCAGCGGCTTGCCGGGTATTGCCTGTACGGGGCGGTAGCAGAGAAGGCGTTCTGGTTCTTCTACGGCCCACCCGACGGCATGAAGTCGACCTACATCGGCGCGCAATGCGCGACGCTCGGAGACTATGCCGCGGCCACGGACTTCAACACCTGGCTCGTGCAGACGCACGTCGGGGGCAACCGCGACGACATCGTTGCGCTGTTGGGGTCGCGTCTCGTGGTCAGTGTCGAGGTGCGGAAAGGTGCCATGTTCGACTCGGCCATGGTGAAGCGCGTCACGGGTAACGACACCTTCAGCGCGGCCGCCAAGTACGAGAAGCCCATCGAGTTCCGAGCGAGTTTCGCTCTGCTTCTGGCAGGAAACCACGCTCCGATCGTGGGTGATGACGACGACGGCATGTGGTCGAGGGTTCGACGGGTGCCGTTCACCAACTCGCTCCCGAAGGACAGGCAAGACCCGCTGATGCGCGACAAGCTGAACGCGCCGGAGGTGCGTAACGCAATCCTGGCTTGGGCGGTCGAAGGCTTCCGAAACTGGAACGAGCAGGGTGTGGGTACATGTGCCGCAGTCGAGCGCTCCAACGCCGAATATCGAAAAGACATGGATCGGGCAGAGGGGTTCTTCGACGAGCGGTGTTCTTTCGAGCCGGTCGCGTCCGAGCAGACCCCAGCGCTGCGCCGGGCCTATGAGGATTGGGCGGATGAGCTCGGAATCAAGCCCCTGAGCGGCAAGGAACTCGCCAAGCGGCTTGAGGGCAAGGGGTGCACGCGGGGCAAGTCCAATGGCAAGCGTGTGTGGGATGGGGTGCGCCTCCTTGAGAACCGGGATGACGCACCGTGGACAGCTGGACAGCAGGGACAGCAGGGACAGCAGGGACAGCAGGGACAGCAAGATTCCAAGACTCTTCCATGTACCGGCTCACGAAGGGACTTCTGTGGATCTGCCGACCCTAGTGACCCTGGTGACCCTGGTGACCCGGACGGAGGCAAGTATGACGATGAAGAACGTCGGGGAATCCAAGGGGAGCTTGGGCACGACCGAGGTGGAGAGTGACCAGAAACACGCGCTTCCGGTCTGTCACCCCAATTGTTGACGGGCTGCCCGCCGGCATGACCCGCGTCCTTTCGAACCTCGCCGCTGCCCCGGAACGGGCCCGGAGGGGTTCGAATCCGAACCGCACGCGCCGTCATGGGGCAGGCCAGAAACAGAATGCAGCTTCAACGGAGCAAGGGGGACCGGTATGACGGAACCGTTGGCACTCCTAACCGCCACCCAGCTCCGGGAGCTCGTGGCCGACGCCGTCGCGGGAGCTCTCGCCAGTTTCGAGGCTGGACGTGCACCGGAGCCTGACCTCGTGTCGAGTGTCGAGATGGCTCGACGGTTGTGTGTCAGCCGAACCAAGCTGCACCGACTCCGGCTCGCTGGGTGCCCAGCAGTGCGCGTTGGCGATACCTACCGCTACCGGCCGTCAACCGTGCTTGCGTGGCTGGAGGAGCAAACCGCCGGCTGCTCGAGCCGACAGCTGACGGAACGAACCACTGACGAATCAGCCACTTCCGCGATCGGCGCGCTGAGTTTCGTCCCTACAGTTTTGGCCCCCCCTGACAAAGGTCCGAGAACACGCGCTGGTTCGGCGTCGACCCGAACGACTCAAGAGACGAAGCCCGGAGGCATCCGGTGAGCTGGCGCGCTGCCCACGGGCACGCGCGTAGGTGCGGCCGCCTGGCGGTTCTCGAGAGCCCGCCGAGCGACGAGCTACGGTCCGCTATGCCAATCCCTCCGGTCCGTGGTGACCGAGACACCGGCGGTCGGTTCCTACCGGGAAACAGGGCCGGGGCTGCCAAGCGCTTCAAGGCGGGAGCGCGGGGCGCGCTCCCCGCACTTGAGAAACAGGGTGACCCCGCAGCCCGGGCGGCCTTGGCCTTCGCTCGTCGCTACGCGGCACACCGGCGAGTGGAATTGGCTGCCGCACATGGCGGCACCCTGAGTGCTGGTGTGGGCGCCATGATTGAGAGCGCCGGGGAGCTGCTCGCGTTGGCCCGCTACTGGTCAGCTCGCGGCCTTGCCGAGGCGTCACCAGACTTCGCCCGCCTGGCTGCGACCCTGATTGCTGGGCAGCGTCAGGCCGAGCGCGACGCTTGGGAACTGGCGTCCAGAGAGGCTTCACAGCGCCGCGTTGACTACCACGCTGCGCTGGCCGCCCTCGTCCCTGAGGGAAAATGATGGTCCAAGACCGTGACCGGGACTGGCCCCCTACACCGCTGGTGGGGCCGGGGGGGTCGATCGCTCCGGGGGGCCCCAGCGCGCGCCAAACGACGCCTTTGGCGGGGCGAATCCGCACGAGACCACGACCGGCCACGCTCCTGCGGGGAAACCCAGTGCGACCTGCACGGCTGCACCCACAAACTGCCAGGGCTCGTGGTTGGCCCCGTCTGGCGCGACCTCCGACGGTTGTGTCCCCGGCCAATATCGGCGATCAATACGAGATGGCCGGAGACGGCTCGTCTGCCGCCACGCCCGCCCGATGGTCAGCGAAGAAGGGCGTTCAAGAGGAGAATACGATGCCAGGCTACATGGTTCGCAGATACGCTCGGGCGACGTGCGCGATTCGTTGGCTCTGGCCGCTCGCGACGGTCATCGCGCTGGCATGCGCCCCCCAAACCGTGGGAGTGAGAGGCCCGACCGTGGGAGGCAACGAGAACAACGCAGCTCCAGCGGCCCAGCCGCCGCCGCAATCGCCGCCGCAGCGGACGGAGCAACCCACGCCGGGTTCGGTAGCCGCTTCAACCTGTCAACCGTGTCCCGAGTGTACGGTGGCCGCGCCAAAACCACAGACCGATGGACCGCTCAAGCTCGATGCGGTTCCCTGGTGCTACGTGGCCGGGACTTCGCGGAACCTTGCCGTTCAGACAATAGTAACCACGGTCTATGTCCGCCCGGGCGGGACGCGAGAGACGTCCAGGCTCCTGTGGTACATCATGTGCGGTCCCACAAATGAATGCCGCGGCGCAAGCGTTCGCCTTGGCAATATCGACGAAGGTCGGCCGCTGCAGGTACTAGACATGGGTCTCATGACCGGACAGATCGCGTCCTGGACGCCTTCCCGGGTCGTGATCCAGTGGGGCCCGTGGCAGACATTCACGGTGGACCTTGCAGCGGGCAAGGTCTTCTATTCGGAGTCGGGAGAGGGAGCTAAGGGCGGGGACTACGAAGGCCGCGGGGAAGGGCGATGCGGGTGAACCTGGGACGGCACGCGGGAGGCCGGCCGCGAAAAGGCACGCTGGAACTCCGCGCCGGAACGTGGCACGCGCGCATCACAACCATTGTGGACGGCGAGCCCGTCCGCAAGCGCATATCGCTCGGCACCGATAACGCAGCCGTGGCTCGTGCAAAGCTCCGCCGGCTCCTGCGCGGCGAGTTGAAACCCGAAGCCGCGCCAGAGACCGAGACCTTCGAGCAAGCCGCGGACCGTATCGTCGACACGCAAGAGAAGGTCCAAGGCCTGGCCACCGCGACCGAACGACGCTCCCGGCTCCGGCGCTACGTCTTCCCCACCCTCGGCCCGATGCCGGTCACGGGGATCAAGGCCGCCCACGTGCGCGGTGTACTCGAAGCCGCTCGCGACGCGGGACGTAGTCGCCAGACGATGCTTCACATCCTGCACGACGTCTCGAGCGTGCTCGGCGAGCTCTGGCGCGCGGAGCTCTTGCCCGAGAACGTGGCCAAGCGCGTGAGCGTCAAGGACATACTGCCGCACCGCGAACAGAAGCGCGAACGGGCCGTGCTCACGGACGATGAACTGGTTCGGTACCTAGCGTGGCAGCATCCGGACGGGCAGCACCGCATGGCTGCCCTCGAACGGCAAGTCATGGCCTGCGTCGCTCGGATGCTCGGCGGCCAGCGAACGAGCGACCTTCATGCCGCACGCTGGGAGGACTTCGAGCTCCCCGAGTTCACCGAGGCGCGAGTCCGAAGCGAGAAGACGGGCAAGACCCGGCGCCTGCACGTGCCCGAAATGCTCCGCCCCATCCTGGCAGACTGGTGGACCCGGCGGGGCGAGCCCAAGACGGGGCTCCTGTTCCCGACACGGCGCGGAGACCGGGCTGGCCAGCAACGCATCGGGATCACCCATGCCAAGGCGTTCCGCCGGGACCTGCGCCGGGCGTTCGGGCTCGAGGTCCCCGAGCGGGTGCGGATCATGCGCTCGCACGGCACGCCCGACACCCGGATCCGCTGGAAGCCAGGACGCCAGCCCACCGCTCGCGAGCGGACCCTCTTGGACGGTGACGCCAACACCCTCCCCGTGGACTTCCACAGCTGGCGCCGAGCCTTCAGCCAGGCACTTGCCGAGGCGGGCTTGAACGAACAGCAGGCCATGGCCCTCGCCGGTCACGAGAGCGAGGAAGCGCACCGGCGCTACCTCCGAGCACGCGACCGCCTGCGGGAATTGCCGATCGCTGCCCTGCCCCGCCTGGGAGTTTCGTCCCACCCCTGGCCTAAACTCCCCAGCGGATCCCCCCTTTCTCAGTACGCCACGGGCGATTCGAACGCCCGACCTTCGGCTCCGGAGGCCGACGCTCTATCCAGCTGAGCTAGTGGCGCAGAAGTCAGAAATCACGAGTCGGTCAGGGCCGGGCTCACGGGTCGGGCACGGCGGGTCCCCGTTCGGGGGGCGTTAGTGTACCCTTTGTTCGATGCGTGTCACTCCGATCCTGTGCCTGAGGGACAACTACGCTTACCTCGTCCAGCCTAACGCCGGGCCGGAGGCTCTGATCGTGGACCCGAGCGAAGCGGCTCCGGTGCTTCGTGCCGTCCGGGACGCTGGCCCCCGGATCGCCGCCGTCCTGTGCACGCACCATCACTGGGATCACGTGGGCGGAGTCGAAGAGCTCTGCGCGCGAGCTGGCCCCATCGGCGTGTACGGGCACAGCTCCGAACGGTCGCGACTGCCGGGCCTGAACCAACCCCTCGACGACGGCAGCGTCTTCGAGGCAGCAGGACTGTCTGTCACGGCTCTGCACGTTCCGGGGCACACACGCGGGTCGGTGGCGTATCGGATCGAAGACGCCGTGTTCACGGGGGATACGTTGTTCGTTGCCGGCTGCGGGCGTCTGTTCGAGGGGACAGCCACCGACATGCACAGCTCCCTGGGCAGGCTCGCGAGCTTGCCTGACCAAACGCTCGTCTACCCGGGCCACGAATACACCCTGAACAACCTCCAGTTCGCCGCAAAGCTCGAGCCGGACAACCAGCGCATCCGTGCCAAGCTCGACCGGGTCGCCGAGCAGCGGCGTCGCGGTAAGCCGACCGTGCCCTCCAGCATGGGCGAGGAAAGGCTGACCAATCCATTCCTACGCGTGCGCGAGAACCCCATCGTGCGAAGCGTGAGCGGCAGCCTCGGCCCTGACCCAGACGACGTGGCTGTCTTCGCTTCAGTGCGTGCGGCAAAGGATCGGTTCCAGTGATGCGCCGGATCCCATTCATCGCTCGCGAACGCTTTCACAGTTGGGCGCTGCTGCTCGGCCTGACGCTGCTCACCGCGGCCGCAACGCCGTCGTGCCGGGCCCGCGGAGCTGACCCGAGCGGAGCGAGCTCCCAGGCTCCAAGAACGCTGGGCGCGCACGCGGCCACCGGTCGTCCTATCGCGGGTCAACGGCCAAGTGCCAGCGGGGACAGCGCGGTCGAAGCTCCCTCGCAGGAGCTGGTCTGGGATTTCCCCGAATCACCCGAAGGTCCGACCCGCGTGGTCGTGTCGGTGCCAGCACACCGAGCGGAAGGCGCCAGGTACCCGGTTTTGGTGGCTTTCCACGGCAAGGGCGAAGCCCTGAAGGGACCCGAGCGGGGAGCGCGCGGCTGGGTGGACGACTACCGGATGCACGCGGCCATCGCTCGATTGCATGCTCCGCCCCTGACGGACGCGGACCTGCACGGCTTCGTGTCACAGTCCCGCCTCAGCCGCCATAACCGGGCGCTCGCGAGCACGCCCTATCGCGGCCTGATCGTGGTCATGCCGTACACGCCTGTTTCGCTCGGCGGGGAGAAGCCGTTCGAAGTCGTTCTACCGTATGGCAGGTTTCTAGTCGAACGGGTGCTGCCGCGCGTCTATCGCGAGACGCCAGCGGTTGGGACCGCGGAGTCGACGGGTATCGACGGGGTGAGCCTCGGCGGGCGTGTGGGGCTGCTCGTCGGCCTGCAGCTACCGAAGGCATTTGCAGCGGTCTCAGTGCTCCAGGCCGCTTTCGACTCGGCGAATGCAACCGAAATCATGACCCTGGCGCGCGAGGCTCGCGCCAACAACCCCAAGCTCGTGCTGCGCTTGGTCACGAGCGAGGACGACTACTTCCGGAATGCCAACCAGAACATTTCGCGCGCGCTCAGCGCCGCAGGGGTCGCGCACGAGCTGGTGGTGGTGCCTGGACCGCACGACTACGAGTTCAACCGGGGCCCTGGTGTCATAGAGATGCTGTTGTTCCATGACCGAGTCCTGCGGGGCCTTCCGGCGCCATAGAGAGCGCCGGTCGATGGACGGAACGGTTGTCGCCGCGGCGCGGCGCCTCCCGCAGGCACGCCCAGAGGCACCCGGCCCGCTCGGCCCGTCCGGCAAGCCAGCTCGCGAAGACGAGCCAACTGGAGGGGACCCGCTGCGAAAAACCGCCAAGATGGCCGTTCTAGCGCGGACTGGCTCCGGAGTAGGTGCTAGAGAGTGGTCCTGATATGGTGTAGGCTGCGGCGTCCGGGAACGGGCACTGGGGCGTATGTACCTCGAACAAGTTGGGTTACTCGACCGGCCTCCGCTAGGATAGCTGACCGTCGTACAGCGACGCTACAAGCGTGATTTCGGAGAAGTATGGCCCAGGACACCAGGAAGGATCCGCGCGCCAAGGTGCTCACCATGACGGTCCGCTACAAGAGCGCGACCCTGGACGAGTTCATCGAAAACCACTCTCACGACGTGAGCCGCGGCGGGATGTTCATCAAGACCCCGTCGCCTTTCCCTCCTGGGACGCTGCTCAAGTTCGAAGTGAAGATCGCCGGGGAGCAGCGACTCATTCAGGGGGTCGGTCGCGTGGTGTGGCGGCGCGACACCTCTGACTCGGCGACCGAACGCCCTGCAGGAATGGGCATCAAGTTCATCAAGCTCGATGACAAGTCGAAACAGGTCATCGAGAGCCTAGTGGAGAAGCGGCGGGATGAAGAGTCCGCCTTCGAGCTGGGCGCGAAGGCCTCGGTGAGCGGGGGCGCGCCACGCCCGGAACGCGAAGCGGCCGAGGACGTTCCGACGAAGATGATCTTCCCCGAGGGCCCTTCCAACCCTCCCGCCCCCGAAGACCGGACGATGGTCAAGCAAGCGGCAGAGCTGCTGCAGGAGGCTCTGCGTGAAGCCGGTGGTTCCATCCAAGACGTCGAAGAGGCGCCCGCGGAGAAACCGCCTCCCAAACCAGAGCCTGCTCGTCGGATGCCTGAGCAGAGCGAGCAAGAGACGGCAAAGCCCGCCTCGGCGCCCGCGCAGACGGACAAGGCCCAGGCAGCCCCAGCACCCGAGCCAGAGCGCCTCGCACAACGCACGCAAGAGAAGGCCCGTCGCGTCTCCACGCCCGCGCGCGCGGCGCAGAGCGACGAGCGCGGCGGGGGCGGTGGTCGCGCGGTCGTCATCCTGCTCGCGCTCGGCGTGGCCGTGGCAGCCGTCTACCTCTTCGCGCAACGCGAGCCCAGTGCGCCCACACCCAAGGAGAGCCCTTCCGCCGAGCAGCAGGCAGCGGAGAGGGCCAAGCCCGAAGAGGTGGCGCCCCCCAGAACAGAAGAACCTGCCGGTACGGTCGCGGCCGCTGATGCTGCCGTGGCGGACGCGGGCAAGCCGGACGCTGAGGTAGAGACCAAACCCGTGGTCGCGAAACCGGCGCCCATGCCCGAGGTCAAACCGGAGAAGCGCGCGGCGGTCAAACCCGCACCTGTGGTCCCCAAGGTCTCGCTGAGGCCTGCCAAGCCCGAACCCGAGGAGCCGGTCGCTGGCGATGCCGGGCCTGCCGCGGCGACGCCCACGCCCTTCGCACCGGAGAGCGCGCCAGAACCGGCTCCGGCACCCGCACCGGCTCCGACACCGGTGACGGCACCGATCCCGGCACCCACACCGGCCCCTGAGCTACCGGCCGCTGGACCTGAACCCAAGAATCAACCGGCGCCCAGCGCGCCTGCCGAGACAAACCCCTACTGAAGCCAGGCTGACCCGCACGTTTCTCACGAAGGCACTGGCGCTTCGCTCGAGCAAACACGCAGCGCGTAGCCGCGTGCCGGTCATGCCCGCTACAATCACCGCGGCGCATGGTTGAAGCACCCAACAAGTCGGACCCTGGCACGGAGAAGAGCGATCCGCGCGTCGGGACAGTCCTGGCGGAGCGCTACCGCTTGGGCCGGCTGCTCGGGGTCGGCGGCATGGGGCGCGTCTACGCGGCCGAGCACGTGCTGATGCGCAAGCGCCTGGCCGTCAAGGTGCTGCACCGCGAATTGACACGGGTGCCCGAGGTCGTCGCTCGATTCGAGCGGGAGGCGATGGCCGCGGCCAACATCGATCATCCGAACATCGCAGCAGCGACGGATTTCGGCAAGCTTCCGGATGGGGCCGTGTTCCTGGTTCTGGAATACGTGAGCGGACGAAGTCTTCGGGACGAAATGTCGGCAGGTCCCATGCCACCCGCCCGGGCCCTGCACATCGCGAAACAGATCGCCTCGACCCTCGCGGCTGCCCACGCGCTCAACATCGTGCACCGCGATCTCAAGCCGGAAAACGTGATGCTCGTCGAGAAGGGGAGCGACCGGGACTTCGTGAAGGTCCTGGACTTCGGCATCGCGAAGGTGCCCTTCGACGAAATCAGTGAACGCGGGTCGCTTCGTCCCGGTCAGAAGATAACCAAGGCGGGGATGGTATTCGGTACCCCGGAGTACATGGCACCGGAGCAGGCGCTGGCACAGCCGCTCGATGGGCGGGCTGATCTCTATGCTCTCGGCGTGATCCTGTTCGAGATGCTGGCCGGTGTTCGGCCCTTCAGCAGCGCGACTCAGGTCGGTATCCTCGGTCAGCAGCTATCGCTTCCAGTGCCGCGCATTGCCGACCGGGCTCCGGACGTAACGGTGCCGCCGCAACTCGAGCGCCTGTTGCAGACACTGCTCGCAAGGGACGCTTCAGAGCGATACGCTTCCGCGTCGGAAGTGGTGGACCTCATGGAGCAGCTGCGCGGCATTGCACCGACACACTTGCACCAACTGTTCACGTTGGCGCAGGGTTCGGGGCCTCTGCCGAGCGACTCATCTTCCCCCGAGTCCGTCCTACTCGAGAAGGCGGCACATATGGCTGATTCCACTGATCGGTCCAAGGCCCCCGACGACAGCCAGGCCTCAGCCCCGGCTCCTGTGGCGTCCCCGCAGGCTCCGGCGTCCGCGCCAGAGCGCGCGGCACCGACGAAGGTAGCGGCTTCACGCCCTCCGCTTGCGGCCCCGCGCCCTGGTAGTTCGCCTTCCCGCCCTCCCCTGTCGGCCCGCCCTCCCCTGTCGGGCCCGCGCCCTGGTAGTTCGCCTTCCCGCCCTCCCCTGTCGGCCCGCCCTCCTCTTCGGCCATCTCGGCCTCCCCCTTCAGCGTCTCGGCCTCCCCTCAGGCTGTCGCGGCCTCCCCCCGCCCCCTCCTCGAGGAGACCCAAACCCGCACCGCCCACATCGACGCGAGACGATGCACGCGACGCCCGTCCGCAGGCCGAGCCACCGGCAGCGCCCCTGTCCACGGACGAAGCTCCGGATCGTGTCGTGAAGGCTGACGCGCCTGTCATCAGTGATGCTTCGACGGCCAACGCGGCCGACACGCCTGCCATCAGTGATGTTTCGACGGCCAGCGCGGCCGACACGCCTGCCATCAGTGATGTTTCGACGGCCAGCGCGGCCGATGCGCCTGCCATCAGTGATGCTGCGACGGCCCACGAAGTGTCGGACAACAAGCTCGCGTTTCCTCTCGGCGGGCCGCCAGCGCCGCCCGAAGTGGCCGTTTCCAAGGAAGCTGCGCCGCTCGACGAGCCTTTCGAGATCCCGCTGACCCCGTCGCTCGGCCGGTGGCTGCTTGGCATGGCACGGGCGCCCGTCGCCGCCTGGACCGCGGCGCGCGCGCGCCACAGCCGCTCAGCGGCCATGAACCTCGCCAACGAATCGCCCAGCAGAACGACCGAACCTGTGCGCGCTGGCGCGCTACGCAGCGCGCTTGCCGGTGTGCCGCTGCCGGCCGTGGTCGCTGGAGTGGTGTTGTTCGTGGCTGTCTCGGTTGCCGGGGTGCTATTCCTATCCGGACGGTGGCACGGGCCCGCGCCCAGCCAGCCCCCTGGTGCCAAGGCATCCCCCAAGGATCAGTCGGTCGCGCAGAAGCCGGCTCCGGCCCAGCCAAGCCCGCCCGCAGTCGTGACGCCGCCCGAGGCCGCGCCCAGCCTCGAAGAGCTCGCCAAGGCCGGGGAATCGGGAACCGCCGCGCTGCGTGCTCTGTCGGAGCGGTATCCGCGTGACGGCCGTACCGTGTTGGAGCTGGCCAAAAGCCTGCGACGCGATGAGCGGTTCAGCGACGTCACCGAGGCGCTCGCTCGTGCGCTGTCCATCGACCCGAAGCTCAGCACCAGTGGAGAAGTCGCGACGCTGCTCTGGCAGGCCACGCAGAAGAGCGAAAGCCGGGCGCAAGCCTTTGCGCTGCTCGAGGACTCGATGGGAACGCGCGGCACGGACATCGCCTACGATCTGGTCACCACCGAGGGCATTCAGCCCGTCGTCAAACGGAGAGCCGGGCAGTTGCTGCGCGGCGACAGGTTCGAACAGCAAGCCTCCGAGGCGCTCAAGGTAGCGGTGGCGCTGCGCACGGCGAAGAACTGCAAAGAGCAACGCGCGCTCATCGACCGCGTCGAGAAGTCCGGGGACCGGCGAAGCGTGCCCTACCTCCAGGCCATGCAGAAGAACCGATGCGTGGTGGGCAGCGCCGAGCAGCGCCTGCGCGCTGCCATCGAAGCGATTCAGCGGCGCCCGCGACGTTGAGGGCTCGCGGCCTTTGGCGCCGGGCTCGCGGCCATCGCTCGCTCGAGCGCCAGATCGATGACGCGCCGGAATCGCGTCACGGACTGCAGCCCCTCCACGACATAGCCGTTGATCAATGTGGTTGGAGTACCACGGATGTTGGCCCTCGCGGCCGCAGCCTCGTCTCGCGCAATCGTGGGCTCGTGCCGGCCGTCCTTCAGCGCCAGATCGAAGCGCGTGCGGTCGAGCCCCAGTGCGTCGGCGTGGCTCTCGAGCACGTCTCGGCTCAGCTCCTCCGGCCCCGTCCCGCCGGGCCCTTGCTCGATGAGTTCACGCATCTTCCAGAACGCCGCCGGGCCGTGCTGCGCCGCGGCTTCGAGCACGGCCATGGACGCCATGCGCGCGTGCGGATGCGTTGCGAGCGGGAGGTGACGCCACACGATGCGCAGCTGAGTCGGGTACAGCTTCTCCAACGCCTCGAGAGTCCGAGCGAGCGC
The DNA here is from genome assembly GCA_016929495.1 of Polyangiaceae bacterium. Classification (GTDB taxonomy): domain Bacteria; phylum Myxococcota_A; class Polyangia; order Polyangiales; family Polyangiaceae; genus JAFGIS01. Next base: position 28,357 of record JAFGIS010000511.1, read on the forward strand.
GTGGCAGTATGGGCACGTGAGGTCGGCAAATAGCTGCAGTACCACTGGCGCATCGGCGGGCCCGCGACTCGGACTGTCCGGGGGTACGTCGATCTCGGCGCGCCTTGGCTCCTTGGGTCCGCGAGCCGATTCCATGATGGTCGCGTAGACGCGCTTGGGCGCAATGCCCCGCTCGGCCACGAGTCGTTCGGCCAGAGCCTGCGATTCGGCGATCACCTCTTCGAAACGGTCGATGGGCTGCGCACCGACGAGGCGGCGCCCGTTGATGAAGAACTGAGGGGTAGCCTGCACGTCGAGTTCGTCCGCCAACGCCTCGTCCGCTTCGATGACCGCGCGGTGCTTGTGTTGATCGAGAGCAGCCTGGGTGCGTCGCAGGTCCAGACCGGCTTCTCGGGCTATCCGAAGCAGCGTGTCTCGGTCCAGGTGGTGCTGTTCGGCAAACAAGCGCTCGGCTACCTGGAAGAACGCCCTATCGCCGCGTTGGGCACGAGCCTCGATGGCGAGCTGTGCAGCCGGCTCGGCATGCTCGTGAAACGGAAGATGTCGAAACACGACACGGAGCTGACCCGGATGCCGTCGCAACAGCTCAGCCAGCGTTTTCTCGGCCATGGCGCAGAAGGGGCACTCGAACTCGCTGAACTCGACCATCGTCACCAAGGCGTCGGGCGCACCGCGGAAAGGCGCTCCGTCGGCAGGAATGCGCCAGATGCTCGTGTCCTCCTCGACAACGGGCTCCTCTTCGTCGGGCTCCTCTGGCTCGACCTTCAGGTTCACGGACACGCGCCGGACGTATAGATCCTCGGCGGGCACGCCCTGTCGCAGGAGCTCGGCCGTCGCAGCGAGCTCGCGGTCGATGATTGACTGGAATGACTCGATGGGCATCGCCCCGGAAAGCGTGGACCCGTTGATGCGAAATGCGGGTGTGCCCGGAGCGCCGATCTGGTCGGCCAGCTTCACGTCGGCGAGCACGTGTTCGCGCACCCGAAGCGAGGCGCTGTGGGCGCGGAATGTATCGCCGTCGACCCCGACCTGTTCCGCCCACTCGGCCAGGTTCGCCCGCTCGAGCGAGCGCTGGTTGCGGAACAGGAGCTCGGAATAGGCCAGGAACGCGTCGAGCCCGCCGAGCTCGTACACGGCTTGTGCGGCCAGGGCCGCGGGCATGGCCGATTCATGAAACGGCAGCGGGTGCTGTTTGAGCACGATGCGGAGCTGCCCGAGCTTGTACCTGTCGTGCAGCTCGCTCAGCGTCTGGTAGCCCTCGCCGGAGTAGGGGCATTCGTAGTCCAGAAACGCCACGATCGTGACGGGGGCGTCGGATGATCCCCAGCTTGGATCGTCGGCGTGGATCGGCACGCCGGATCCACGCGCAGCCGCCCCTCGACCGGCGGACGGCTGCGCGCGTACCTGGCTCGAGACGGGCACGCGCGCCGGTGAGCTCGGCGTCGCACAGCCGGCCGTGCTCAGGGCGAGCGCGGTCCCGAGCAGGACCGCGCCCCAGGCCCTCACACCGATCATCTAGCTTCTTTGAGCGCTCGCTGGATGATCTTCTTGAACGCCGAGTATGGCTGGGCGCCGTTGATGAAGTAGCCGTTGATGACAAAGGCCGGCGTCCCGTTGATCTGCGCCTTGCTGCCGTCTTGCGCATCAGACTCGATGCGCGCCTTGTGCTTGTGGCTATCGAGCGCCTGCTTGAACCTGGTCATATCCAGACCCAGCTCTTGAGCGATCTTCTCGAGGCTCGCCCGCTCCAGACCGCCCTGCTGGCTCTGAGCCGCCCAGAGCTTGTCGTGGAACTTCCAGAAGCCGTCGTCGCCTTTCTGTTCATACGCTTCTCGGGCGGCTTCGGCGGCGGGCATCGCGTTGTTGTGGAAGCTGAGCGGCAAATCCCGCCAGACGATCTTGACCTGGGTGCCGAAGTTCTTCTCGACCTCCTTGATCGAGTCGGCGCCTCGCTTGCAGTACGGGCACTGGAAGTCCGAGAACTCCTGGATCGTGACCTTGGCGTCCTTCGGGCCCTTGACGGGCGAGTCCTTGGGCACCGGGCCAACGTCCTTTTTCTCTGGGGGCGGGGGCGCCTTGGCGTCCTTCATGATCTCGTCGTAGACGCTGGCGCGGGCCACGCCCTTGGCGACCAAGGCCTTGGCCTTGGCCAGCTGCGCATCGATGACCTGCTGGAACTTGTCGAACGGCTGCGCGCCCTTGACGCGATAGCCGTTGACGAAAAAGTGGGGGGTTCCCCTGGCCTCCAGGTCGTCGGCCAGCGCCTGGTCTGCTCCGAACGCTTCCTTGTACTTCTGGCTGTCGATGGCCTGCTTGACCATGGGCCACGGCACCCCCACCTCACCCGCGATGCGCTGCAGGTCCTGGTCCTCCAGCTTGGGCGCGCTCTCGAAGAGCAAATGATGGGCCTTCCAGAAGCCCTCCTCGCCCTTCTGCTTGAAGGCCACCATGGCCAGTGTCGCCGCCGGCACTGCGCGCGGGTGAAACGCGAGCGGGTTGTTCTTCCAGACGACACGCACGTCCTGCCCATACTTCTCCATCACCTTGTCGATGGTGGGCTCTACCCGCTTGCAGAACGGGCACTGGAACTCGGAGAACTCGACGATGGTGACCAGGGCTTCCTTGGCGCCTTTCTTCGGGTTGTCCTTGCTGACGGGGACCTTCCAGATGGTCGTGTCGTCGGGCGGGGCCTTCTTTTCCTCGCGCTTGTTCGTGTCCTCGGCGGCAGCCGTCGAGCCGGCGTTCTTCTTGGTGAGCTCGACGTAGACCCGACTCCTGGGAGTACCGGAAGCGACGAGCGCCTTGGCTTCCTTGAGCTGGGCGTCGACGATCTCCTTGAACTTGTCATACGGCTGTGCACCGACCAACGTGACGCCGTTGATGCGGAAGGCCGGAGTACCGGTGGCGCCGAGCTTCTTGGCCAGCGCCGAATCCTCCTCGATCTTCTTCTTGGTCTCGTCGGAGGCGATCGCCGCCTTGTACTTCGCCGGGTCGGCACCGACCTGCTGCGCCCACTTGGCAAGGTTGTCTTCGGTGAGACTGCGCTGGTTGGCGAACAGGAGCTCCCGGTACTTCCAGAAGGCGTCGTTCCCAGCGACCGAGTGCACGGCCGCCGCGGCAATGGCAGCCGCTTTCGCGTCCTTGTGGAACGGCAGCGGGTTGTTCTTCCAGACAGCGCGGAACTGACTCGGCCCGTACTCCTCCTTGAGTCGCTTGATGGTCGGCCCAACACGAGAGCAGAAGGGACACTGGAAGTCACTGATCTCCACGAGCGTGACCAGAGCATCTGGCTTGCCCCACTGCGGGTCCTGAGCGGTCACCGGGACCGGAGCGGCGCTCTGGTCCAGAGCGGCCTCGCCCGTGGACTCCTCGGAGGCGATCTGGACGCCTGCACTGCGGTCGATGCCGTACATGAGGGCTATCCCAGCGAGGAAGCTGAGGATGAACCCGACAATCGCGGTACCCTTGTTCATCTGAACCTGTCTCCTGAAAACGCTTGGACTCTAGGAGTTCGACTCTGTGGCGTCGACCCTCGCTGGTGCCACGGAGCCTTCCCCGCGTCTGTCATGCGGAACGGCTCGCTCTGAGCCCGGCGCTCGGGCGCTAACGCGGAACCGCTCCGGCAGCAACCCTGTGATGCTCGTGGCCCGACTCCGCCCAGCGCTCGAGCGGCCACCGGTCCGGACTCGACTGCTGCGGCAGCCGGCTGCGGGCCGGAGGATTCGATGCTGGTCAGGGGCCATGGTCGTCGTCGGCCGCGAGTGTAGCCAGGCGCGGCATGCTCACCAACCGATTCGCAAAGACCACTGTTCCCATCTTCCACCTATCACCGGTGTGTCAGTAAGTTGGCCACCTTGTACTACATTGGCACCATCCTGATATGGCGAGCCTTGCCCACAGCAACAAATACCCGGAATCAGAGACAAATCTCTCGGCAGCCGCACCTCGGGTGCACACGGAGCCGGCTGCGGACCCGGAAGTGCTTCCGCGGACGTTCGAGCGCCGACTGCTGCTCAGGCAGCTCGCGCGCGGGGGCATGGGCGAGGTGTTTCTGGCCGCTACCGCCGGCATCGAGGGAGCAGAGCGCCCGTGCGTCGTGAAGATCGTGCGGCGCGAACACGCTGAGGACAGCTCGTTTCTGGCCCGCTTCCTGGACGAGGCCCGGATCCAGGCGCAGCTCGGTCACCCAGGGGTCGCGCAGGTCATGGAGGCGGCCACCGATGCTTCGGGAAAGCCCTACGTCGTGGTCGAGTACGTCGAAGGACGCCATCTGGGTGACGTGCGCTCGCGGGCGGTGTCGCTCGGCCTGAGCATGTCCTGGCCGGACGCAACGGCCATCGGCATCGCCATCGGCGATGCGCTCGCGCACATCCACGAGCAGACCGACGCCGCCGGTAGACCGCTCGAGATCGCGCACCGCGACCTCAGTCCGCACAACGTGATGGTCGGCTACGGCGGGGACGTCAAGCTGATCGATTTCGGAACGGCGCGTGGACACAATCGGCGCTGCCGGACCGTTGCCGGCGTCGTGTTCGCCAAACCCGGCTATGTCGCGCCGGAAGTGGCAAACAACTGCCCCGGTGGGCCGCCCGCGGATCTCTACGCTTTCGGCATCATTCTGTGGGAGCTGCTGTCGGGTCAACGCTTCCTGCGCGGCGACGCCTCGCTGCACCTGGAACTCGTCGCCGCCGGCGAGCGCAACCCCACCCCGGTCGCGCACCTAGTGCAAGGTCCGGCCGCGATCGACGACATCATCGCGCGCTTGACGGCCGTGTCGCCCGACGCCCGCTACGCGTCCGCCCGCGAGGCGACGCTGGATCTGGTCGACCTGCTCAAACGCGCCCCGTCGCTGGTGGGGGGGCAGCGCAGCGTCCGCGAGCGCGTCGCGCAGTTGATGAAGCGGCTGTATCCCACCGAGCCAGGCCGCTCACGCGCAGAGTTCGCGCGCCTGCTGGCCCAGGCCAAGCTCGAGACAGCGCGTCCAGCAGAGCAGCCGAGTCCAGGGCCGGCCGAGCCCGAGCAGCCGCCCGCCAGTCTGCCGGCGGCCAGTGCCGACCCGGTCGCGGGACTGCTTCCGGGCACGCGCTATCGCATCCTGGGCGAGCTCGGACGCGGCGGCATGGGTGTGGTCCACGAGGCGTACCATGTCGACCTGGGACGTAGCGTCGCGTTGAAGCTGCTTCCCGACCACTTCAGGACGGACGCCGAGCTCAGTTCGCGCTTTCGTACCGAGGCCAGGGCCATCGCGAAGCTGTCGCACGACAATCTGGTGAAGTTGCACGACTTCGGCGTCATGTCAGACGGTCGCCCATTCTATGCAATGGAGCTTCTGCAGGGACGCACTGTCGACGCATGGCTCGCCTGCGACCGCGTGGTTGAGTGGCGCGAAGCGGTCGCCATCGGCATTCAGGTGTGCCGCGCCCTGGAGGCGGCACACGAAGCCGGCGTCGTCCATCGTGATATCAAGCCCAGCAACTTGTTCGTCACGCGCAGCGGCACGGTCAAGCTCGTCGACTTCGGTGTTGCCACCTTGATACGAGAGAGCGAAGCGGGACCGGGCCGAACGCGCACCGCCATTGCCGGAACGCCCGAGTACATGGCACCGGAACAGGCCGCAGGCGCAGCCGCCGACGAGCGGTGCGACATCTACGCTCTGGGTGCGGTGCTCTACGAGATGGTCACGGGACGACTGCCCCACGTCGCCGCCGACCACGCGACACTGCTCGAGATCAAGCAGCACTGCGTGGTCGAGCCTCCGAGTCGGTGTGCTCCGCGGCTGTCACTCCCGAAGCCCTTCGACGCCGTGGTGCTTAAGGCCCTGAGCCGCGGCCCCAAGGATCGCTACCAGACAGCACGCCAGATGCGCCAGGGGCTACAGTGGGCCTTGCAGACCGTAGCGCGCAGGCGCAATCGGCGCCGCGCCCTGGGCTTCGCGGCGGTCACGGCGATTCTGTTCGGTGTCGGCGCCATCGCGATGAGAGCCGGACAAGACGCGGACATCCGGGCTCGAGCGTATGCGAGCGCGCGTCCCTTGCTGCTCAAATGGCGCGGCCTGACACGCGCGCACGTGCCTGCGCTCGGGCGGCTGCCCGTACCCGCCGTGCTCGAGATGCCCCGTTTCGCGGCAGCGAAGAACCGTGGGGAGCCTTCGCCGGACACAACCGCACGTGAGCTCGCCGGCGACGTGCCGGCTGCCGCACCCGCACCCAACGCGGAGTCGGCTTCGCCACAAGGCTCTGCGCACGAGGACCTCGATGAACATGCGGCACTGTCGGCGCAAACCTCGAGCGCACCGTCGGATGAGCTCGACTCGGCCATGGCCCTGACCCGGACGCCTGCAAAGGCCAAGGCGCTCGCGCGACTGCGCGATCTCGGTCGGCGCTATCCGCGCGATGCGCGTGTGCTGCGGGCTTGGTCGTCTGCAGCGCTCGAGTTGGATGCGTGGGGAGAGGCGCTGCGCGCCGCCCAGCGGTGGGCCGCCGTGGACGACGCGCCGCAGGCTCGGATGGAGCTCGCGCGTCTTCAGCGCGCCACGGGCCACGCGAGCGAGGCCGTCGCCACCCTCTCGTCCGTTCTTGGGGACCATCCGGACTTCGAGCCGGCTCGCAGGATGCTCGCGACGGCCGGCCTACGAGGCCGACTCGCGCTCAAGCCGTAGCCAAGCAATCGGGCTCGTCGTCATGAACCATCGGGCCGAAGTGAGGCCTCCAGCGGCCGTTGCGCACTCGTCACTTGCCGCTGCGGCACGCGGGACATAGACCGAGGCGGCCCGCGTCACCGGCCCGGAACGAAGGGCCACGGGGGAAGCGCGGTCGCGCTGATTGTTGCCTCTCTTGCCACAGCATGGCGCCGACCCACATCGAGCCCGGTCAAAACGTCGTCACAAGCGGCTCGCCGGCGCGTGCCGTGTTGCGCCTCGCGTTGCCGACCGTACTGGCCATGCTCAGCCAGAGCGTCGTCAACGAGATCGACATCGTCTTCTTCGCGAGGCTGCCCCACCCCGAGTCGTCGAACGCCCAGGCAGCACTGCTGCCGTCTTTGATCCTGCTCTGGATGTTCGGGGGTTCGCTCAGCGCTATCTCGGTGGGCACGCAGGCCATCACGGCGCGGCGTTTCGCCGAAGGCAAGCTCGATGAGGCCGGGGCCGTCCTGGTCAACTCCTGGGTCTTCTCGCTGTTGGCGGGCATCGCGTTCACGGCTATCGGCTATCTCAGCCTTCCCTACGTCTTGCCTCTGATCATCAAGGTGCCGGCCGTGCAGGCTGCTGCGGGCTCCTACTTGAAATGGAGGCTGCTCGGGATCGCCTCGATGGCTATGACCTTCTCCTACAAGGCGTTCTTCGACGGCATCGGCCGGACCTACGTGCACATGGTGAGCGCCATCGTCATGAACGCGATGAACGTACTGTTGTGCGTGACGCTGATCTTCGGCAACTTCGGCGCGCCACGCATGGGCATCGCCGGCGCCGGCATGGCCGCCTTCGTTTCCACCTGGCTGGGGCTCGGCATCATGATCGTGTGGTCGGCGCTGCCCACCTACCGACGTGACCACCGCCCGTTCCACCTGGGCAAGCTCGACAGGAAGGTGACGTGGGGGATCTTGCGCCTGAGCATACCGAGCGCCGTGGCCACCATCGCGGTGATGACGGGATTCCTGCTGTTCTCGGTGATCGTCAGCATACTGGACAGTCGAACTCACGCACAGATCCTGGCCGCCGGCGGTAGCGGCGGCACCGAACCGGTCAACAGCGCCGCGACCACCGTGATCGTGGGCATCCTCAAGCTGACGTTCACCGCCTGCCTGGCATTCGGCACGTCCACCGCTACGCTCGTGAGCCAATCGCTCGGCGAGGGCGACGCACGCAAAGCCACCCGTTTTGGCTGGGTTTCGGTGCGACTTGGACTGCTCATCTTCGGCGCCGTCGGCCTGCTCGAAGGCGTCCTCCTGCCCCAGAAGATCCTCGCCTTCGTGACCGAGAGCCCAGCCGTGGCCGACGCGGCGCTCTGGCCGCTGCGCATGATGGGCGTGAGCACGCCGCTCATCGCCGTCGGCATGATTCTCACGCAGGCCCTGTTCGGCGCGGGCAACTCGCGCTTCGTCATGGTGGTCGAGCTGGTGCTGCACTTCACCTGCCTGGTGCCGATGGCCTGGTTGTTCGGCATTACGCTCGGTTATGGGTTGATCGGGATATGGACGGCAGCCATTCTGTACATCGTCCTGCTCAGCGGCACGATGACCTGGAAGTTTGCGAGGGGCGACTGGGCGACGATACGGATCTAGAAGCGCGCCCGCTCCCCTTCGCAGCCCTTTTTCACTCTCCAGACGACGCAAGCGCACAGGCCGCGCGCACCCGCACCTCGGGGCTCGAATCGGTCAGCGACAGGGCGGCAATGGGCTGCTGTCCGAGCTCGACCAAGTGCTCGGCCGCTGCGGCACGCGTCTCCTCTTGCTTGGCCGAGAGCTCGGCTAGAAACAGGGGCACCACACTCGGGTCGCCTGCCTTCACCAGGGCCTCCCGAGCCGCGCGGCCGGCGCTATCCTGCCGCGCGCAGTGCTCCCTGAGCTGCTGGAGGGCCTCTGGCCGCAGGGATTCGACATCGAGGAGCCGAGCCCAAGCCGCAACGCGTAGCGCCTTGTCGTCGTCCTTTGCAGCCTTTTCGAGCGCCTCGCGTACCAGGGGCTCCTTGGGATCCGCAAGCTCGACGGCGTACTGGCGTTGCGGCGCGCTTCCTTCGGCAATGAACCACGCGACCAGAGCGCGGCCGAGCTCGCGCGACTCCGCAGCGGAGCCGTGGCTGTGCGTGTGCTTCGAGGCGCCTGCGCCAGAGGGTTCGAGCCGCGCCAAGGCGGCCGCCGCGGCGACGCCTTCCCGCGAGCCCCGCGTCTCGGCGGCCCATGCGAGCTCGCGCGCGCCGCCCGCCGAGCGCACCCGGGGAGCAGCCCAGGCGTCCACGATGCCAAGCCGAGTCTCCGAGTCGCTCTGAGCCCAACTGTCGCGCAGCGCCAGCGCCACCCGCGGCCCGCCGAGCGCGCCGATGGCCGCGAGCGCCAACCGGCGGCTCTTTGCGTCTGGGTCCAGGCGTGACGCGTCGAGCAGGTCGCCCAGATCATCCGGGTCCTTCGCGATCCTCGCCGCCGTCAAAGCGCTTCGGCGCACGCGTTCGTCCGGATCGTCGACGAAGCTGCGCCGGAGCTTGCCCCAGCCGGGCCGGACCAAGGCCCTGGCCAATGCCGCGCGCCAGGCGTCGCCGGACATGCGACGTGTGCGCCCGATCACCGCGTCGGGACTGACGGCTCCGCTGTCGAGCAGCAGCAGGGTCGCTTGCGCTGCGGCGTCGTCCTTGGCCCGGGCGCGCTCGCGCAGTTCGCTCGAGAGCGCCTTGGCGCAAGGAGAAAGCAGCCCGACCAGCCGCGCGGCCTGTTCAGGCTTGGCCGTGCGCAGGTCATGTGCCACGGTGGCTCGCGAGAGCTGCAACACGAGCCGTGGGGCGAGCGCGCCGCGACTCTGACCCAGTGCCGCCAGCTCGCGCTTGACCCCGGCGAGGTCGCCCTGCCTCGCTAGGTCGACGATTCCTGCCCCGGCGCACCCGGCCACCACCGTGACGGCAAGCAGCAGAGCTCCGGTATGCCGTAGGCTTGGGCGTCGCACGTCCTACGATCTAGCACAACTCGCTCAGGGCCCCATACGCCAACATGCCCCCGTCGACCGCCTTGATCCTCAATCCCCATGCTCGGCGATTGCACCGAGACCCCGAGCTGGTGGCCAGGCTCGAACGCGTCGCCGAGGGCCGCGCCCCCATGCTGGTGACCGAAACGCTGGCCGATCTCGATCTCGCTTGTGCGACCATGGCCGGTCAGCCTCCGGACCAGGTACTGGTGTGCGGAGGAGACGGGACCGTCATGTCGGCCATCACCGCCCTCTGGCGCGCCTTCGGTCCGCGCCCGTTGCCGCGTCTGGTGCTGGTCCCGGCCGGAACCGTCTCGACGACCGCGCGTCGCTTCTCCGGCCACGCCGACCCGCTGCAGCTGGTGGACCAAGCCCTTGCGGGCGCCCTGGCGGCAACAAGCCGGCAACCGACACTCGAGGTGACCGAGCCCGACGCCGCAGCGCGGCTTGGGTTCACCTTCGGTACAGGACTGGTCGCCCGTTTCTTCGAGCGGTACGACGCGGCCACCCACCGAGGTCGGCTGCGCGCGGCCGCCATCGTCGCACGCACCCTGCTCGGATCCCTGGTCGGGGACGCGTACGCCCGGAGCGTGCTCGAGCCCGTCGCATGCACGCTTCGGGCCGATGAGCTCGTGCTTCGAGCCCGAGCGTTCAGCCTGGTGGTCGCGTCCGTTCTGAAGAACGTCGGTCTCGGCATGCGCGTCACCTACCGCGCGGGAGAAGACCCGATGCGCCCTCATGTCGTGGCCAGCGCGCTCGTGCCACGACGGCTCGGACCGCAACTGTGGCGCGTGCTGCTCGGGCGTCGGCTGCGCGGCGAAGGCGGGTTCGACGGGCTGGTGCACGAGCTCGGCCTCGAATTCCACGAGCCCACGAGCTATGTGCTCGATGGTGAACGTTTCGTCGCGTCGGCGGTGACGGTGAGGGCGGGGCCGGTGGTCGAGATCGCGGTGCCTTAGTCCTTCCCTTCCGCCAAGACGTCCCAGTGCAATCCGGTCTGTCCGCGGCAGACACCAAGCTGGACGTCACTGTCGTAGTAGCGGAACACCCTGGGCAGGGCTGCGTCACAGGGCTCGCACGTCGCTGCACTGTCGGCGCAGGTTCCGGGTTCGGGGGCGCCTTCGGTGAGTACACGGGCCGTCCAGCGCGGAAACGCCGAGGTCCAGCAAGGGTCGTGCCTCTGCCAACTGACCGCTCTACACTGCGACGGTCATGGACGTGGCCGTGATCATCGGTTTGGCGGTGTGCGCGCTCGCGGGTGCCGCAGTCCTCGGCCTGCTGGGTATCGCGCTGCGCAACGCGACCGGCCACTGCTGGAGCACCCCGAGTCCGCTTACTGCCGAAGGTCAGGCACGCGGCGCCCTCGATGCATGAGGTACATACTGCCGGCTTTGCCACGCACGTTCAGCTCGAACAGCCGGGTGCCGTCCGGGGCGACCTCGAGTACCTGAGCGTAGACCCGATCAAAGGGCTTGGTTGCCAGCACGGCGTTGGCGAGCAGCACGTTGCCGGTCGAGGGCAGCCACTCTGCGCTTCCCATCGCCGAAGAAAAGAAGGAATCGGCGCCCGATGGTTCTCCGTAGCTCCGACGCTGCTCCACCGTCATCGCCTCCTCGTCGACGGCGTACAGGACCGCGCGGCTGTACTCCGTCCCAGGAGTCTCATAGGCGGCTGCACGGTAGTTGCCGTTGTCGTACATCCCGATCCCATCTGCCGTCACTTGTACGGCGTGCTGGTGATACGGCCACTCGAGCGATCCCACGGGTGACAGCAGCCTCTCTGTCCAGGGGCTCCGCCAGTTGGAGGGCGTCCCGAGGATCCAGGTCAAGGATTCGTCACTTCGGCGCACCTTGATCACCGCATCCTGGTGTCGAAGCGAAACGTAGTACGAGTCAGAGCTTTCCTCGTACACCAAGGCGTTCGCGTGGTCCCAGTCGTGAGCGGGTACCCCCTCCCGTTCGCCGTAGTACAATGCGACTTCCCACGGATAGGCTTCCATCAAGGAATTGCGGCCAATCCTCGTCGGATCGAGCAGATCCATCAGGGAGATCCGCTTCACGATTTCACCCGCGGCCGTGAACTGAACGATCACGCAACCCACGACGTAGGCTCGCTCCGTGGGCGCGTCCGGGTCGTCCTCCGAGGTGGGGAAGTGATCGACCCAGCGTGCCTCCGTCGACAACACGAGCAGATCCCCGTTGGGTAGCATGGTCATCTCGTGGTGAACCGAGTCGATCGGCACGGGCACGCTCCCCTCCGGCACCTCGCATTGCACGGGGTGGTTGGCGGAGTACCAGGAACGGACGAGATGGCCGAGCACATCGACCTCGACGAGAACACATTGGTCCGGAGTGAAGAGGAAATTGCCGTTGCTGAGCCGGCGATGGTCGTCGAACACTCGGTATCCTTCGTAGTACCAACGAACCACGCCCTCGTGGTCCACCATCACGAGAGGAGCCCGGAAGTCGTCGTCCTCGTTCACCCCCACCCACGGATTGAACTCGGTCAACCCCGGCTCCATCTGCGCGGCATCGCTGATGGCCACGTCCATGGGCGGGAAGTCGATGGGCAACGGCGGTGTGGACCATACCAAGGGCCCCGCATAGACCGATGCTTCCTCGGTCTTCAGGATGGCTGACAGAGCGTATCTCGTGTCCGGCTTCAGTCCAACGATCGGCTCCCGGAACTTCGTTGCAGCCGGCCGAGCCAGGGACCATTGCTCCCCGCCCCCAGCAACCTTGACAAACAGGTCAGCCTCGACCTCCGTCTCGAGCTCCAGAATGCCCGCCTGGGGCACCGCGGGATTGTCGTTGCCTCGAAAGACGGCCTGTACGGAGAAGGCAGGGGACTGCCGCGCACCGCCACCATCCGAGCAAGCCGCGATGAGCAAAGCGAACGAGATGGCTGTTGCTCTGACTGACATGGCGAGTTCTCCGAGCCCGACTCCCATGACGGATGGCCGCAGTGCGACGCATCCACCTGACGACGCCGTGCGTCGGCAAGTCTGCCCTCCTCCCGCAGGCACCGCAAGCAGTGCAGCCTCCACCATCGACTTCAGCTGCTGCGGCGGATTCTGGGGGAGGCAAGGCCTACGCGCGCCCGCCCCAGCGCCCTACCTCACCCGCTGCCCCGGCGTCGCGCCCTCGTCGGGCGAGAGCAGGAACAGCTCGCTCCCGCCCTCGCCTGATGCGAGAATCATGCCTTCGCTGACTCCGAACTTCATCGTCCGAGGTGCCAGGTTGGCGACCAAGACGACCAGGCGACCCACCAAGTCGCTGGGCGAGTAGGCGGACTTGATGCCGGCAAACACCGTGCGGGTTTCTCGTTCCCCGAGGTCCACGCTGAGCTTGACGAGCTTGCGGGCCTCGGGGACATCCTCGGCGGCAACGATCCGGGCGATGCGCAGATCTATACGCTCGAAATCCTCGAGGGTGCATGTGGCGGACGTCGCGGCGCTCTTCGCCGTCGGCGTGCCGGTGGAGGCGTTTGTGGGCGCAGGCGTTCGGCGCGGTGGCGGCGACGCGCCGGCGTGAACGTTGGACACAGAGGCCGGCGGCTCCGCGGCGGCCGCGGCATTGGCGAGGGGCTCGACCTCGGCGCTGGCCGCCAACATGGCCTGTACCGCCTTCGGATCCACGCGGGTCATCATGTGCTCGAAGGGCGCCACGGCCGTGCCCCTGAGTGGGGTCTTGACGTCGTCCCAGTGGCGGACGGGTACGTTGAGGAGCCTCTCGCAACGCCGGGCGAAGTCTGGGAGGACCGGGGCCAGATAGACGGCAAGCTGGCGGAGCAGGTTCAATCCGACCGAGCAGACCGCCTGCGCCTCCTCTGCCCGCCCCGGCTGCTTGCGGAGCGCCCAGGGCTGCTTGCGGTCGATGTACTCGTTGGCCCGGTCTGCCAGGGCCATGACCAGCCGCATGGCCCTGGCCGTGTCGGCGGCCTCGTAGGCCTTGGCGATTTCCTCGGCCTCGGCTGCGGCGGCGGCGAACAGCCCTTCGTCGTCCGGATACTGGGGGGACAGACCGGTCTCTTGCACGAAACGAGCCGTCCGGCTCGCGAGGTTGACGACCTTGCCCACGAGGTCGGAATTGACCTTCTGCACGAACTCCTCTGGGTTCAGGTCCAGATCGTCGACTCGCCCGTTGAGCTTGCTCGCATAGTAGTAGCGCAGATACGACGGGTGCAGGTGAGCCAGATAGGTCGAGGCGTGCACGAAGGTGCCCTTGCTCTTGGACATCTTCTCGCCGTTCACCTTCAAGAACCCGTGCACCTGCACGCGAGCAGGGAGCTGGAAGCCCGCTGCCTGGAGCATGGCGGGCCAGAAGAGCGTGTGGAAGTAGGCAATGTCCTTGCCTATGAAATGATGGATCTCCGTCTGTTCGGAGCGCCACCAGTCCTGCAGCGACTCGCCTTGGGCCTGGCACCACTCCGCCGTGGCGCCGATGTAGCCGATGGGCGCATCGAACCAGACGTACCAGTAGTGGCCGGGAGCATCCGGGATCTCGAAGCCGAAGTAGGGCGCCGGCCGTGAGACATCCCATTGTCGCAGGGGCTCCGAGAGGAAGTGCCCTTTGAGGTAGTTGACGATATCCGGCTGCAGCCGTCCCGGCTCCTGCACCCATTGCTCCAAGAGCTCGTGACGTCGCTCCACGTCGACGAACAGGTGCGACGCGGTGCGCATCTCCGGTCGCGCTCCGCTCAGCGTGCTCGTCGCGTCGATGAGCTCTGCGGCCGAGTACGTGGCCCCGCATTGGTCGCAGTTGTCTCCGTACTGCTGGGCAGCCCCGCACTTCGGGCAGGTACCCTTCACGAAACGGTCTGCCAGGAACACGCCCGCCTCCGGGTCGTACAGTTGCGTCACGTCCTGCTCGACGATCAGATCCTCCCGCCGGAGCGCGCTCCATATGGCTTTGCAGATCTCGAGATTCGCGCTGGAATGCGTGCTGCCGTAGTGGTCGAATGCGATCTGAAAACCGGCGAAATCGCGCTGATGGGCGACGCTCATGTCGGCGATAAGGGCTTCTTCCGTGCGGCCCTCCTGACGCGCACGGATCATGATCGCGGTACCGTGCGTGTCGTCCGCGCATACGTACAGGCACCGATGTCCCCTGAGCCTCTGGAAGCGAGCCCAGATGTCCGTCTGAATGTACTCGACCAAGTGGCCCAAATGGATGGGACCGTTGGCGTACGGCAGTGCACTGGTGACCAGAATGCGACGAGTCATGGGAGCCCCCAGGGTAGCCGTACGAACCATCCGGAGCCACCGGCGGCCCCCGGGCCCCGGGCCTCTGGCTGCCCGCGGCCGCGTCGTTTGCTGCCGGTCGGATCGGATGTTACGTTCCGGGAAGCTCTCGGGCGTCGGCAGGTGCGAACGTCGCGTCCCGGTTCAGAGCGAATGATGTCCCGCGATACGCATATTCCCCTTGTTTTCTGGATCGCGGCTGCCGCGCTTGCGCATGTGTTGTGGGCCGGGGGGACGGACAGGATCATCGATCTGCTCGAGCGCCGAATGCACCTCGTCCAGTTCTTGGTGCGTGTCGACGCACGAGCCGAGGCGGCCAACAGGCCAATGGAGGTGACCCTGGAGGCAGCTCCGGCGCCGAGACCAGAGGTGACTCCCCCACCGCCTGAACCCCGCGTGGCCGCAGTGCCCCCCGAGCCCAAAGTCGAACCCCCTCCCGAACCTCCGCGGCCGCGACCGGCCCCGCCCAAACCGACCAAGCCACGCGACAAACCCGACCCCGAGCTGGCCATCATCACGCCGGTCAGACCCAAGCCAGTCAAGCCGAAGCCCCCTGAGCCTCCCGACCAGCACCGGCGGCGCATCTCGGTGCGCCAGCATGTCGAGGACCAGAACCAGAAGCCCAACCCCGATGCCGAGTTCCTCGGCAAGTATGCCAACCGCGTCAAGGAACAGACGCAGGCGCGCATCACCTCGACCGACCAAGACCATCCCAGGCCAACGCCGGGCAGCAGCCACGCTGGTCCGATCGAGTTCCCCGGCAACTCGGACCAGACCCGTGTGGCTCAGTCCGAAGACAAGGCCGGCACGCCCAATCTGGCGCCAGACCCGGCACCTGCTCCCACGCGCGAAGAGCGCCCTTCCGAAACAGCAACGGCCGCATCGCAATCGCCACGCCCACGTGCTCCGAGCAAGCCTGCCGTCAATCCCGAAGCGGCTCGCCCGCCTACGCCAGAACAACAAGCCCAGGCTGCGGCTTCCCGCACCGTCACGTCCGAACAAGGCGCGTACGCACTCGGAGCGGACCGGAGTCAGCAGCGCCGGGAGGCGGTCAAGGGCCGGCCACGCAAGCGGCAACGCCGGATCGATCCGCTGGAAATGCTGGGGCTCGGCAGCCAGGGCACCACATCGCGCGGCATCAACCTGAATCTGAGCCCACAAGCCGCCATAGCGGCGGTCGGCCAGGACACGCTGGCGCGTGAACGCAAACGCGATGCAGAAAGACGTCTGAGCGAACACCGTGGCTCGTGGAAGTCGCTCGGGCTCAAACGCTGGCGCAGCGCCATCGAAAACTACGTGCCTTCCGTGAAGCTCGGAACCCAGACGGCGCTCAACACTGCGGCGGCTCCCTTCGCCGAGTACCTGAACCAGATCCACAACCGCATTCACCCCATCTTTGCCGACACGTTTCTGCCGTCCTTGGACAGTCTTCCGAGCGACCATGCGATGAACGATCCCGAGCTCAAGACGTTCCTGGAGCTCGTGCTGAGCCAGACGGATGGGCATATCGTAAGGATGGGCGTGACTCGCACCAGCGGAATCACCGCGTTCGACATCGGGGCACTCGAGTCCGTGCAGAGGGCTTCGCCGTTCGGCCCGCCGCCGCCCGAAATCGTCTCCCCGGACGGCAGCGTGTACCTCCACTGGGAGTTCCATCGCCACCCTTGGTACGCTTGTTCGACGTACTTCGCGAGGCCGTACATCCTCAAGGGCCGGCCTGAAAACGCGCCCTCGAACATCAAGCCGTCCCCACCGTTCGAGAACAAGGAAAGGCCGCCTTCGGAGCCACGCCGCGGCCGTCTGTTTCCACCCGCCGCGCCACGCTGGGCAGCGTTGCTGTCCAGGTGAGCGTAGACTAGCCAGCGCCGTACGGCCTTCGATGCCCGAGATGTAGCGCGCCATGGATCCGAACCAGCCGACACAACCGGCGCCGACGAGTACGCCAGCGACCGAGCTCGGTCCGAGCAGCTCCCAGCCCTCGCGCACCGAGCATGGCCGCGCGCACGTGCGGCTTGCGAGCGATGCACCCGCCGTGGCCCGCGTGCCCTGGCTTGCGTCCGACGCGCAGGCCATGCGATGGCTGGCAGGCCTCGGCGTCCTGGCCGTCGTGCTGGCCAAAGGCTTGGCCCCGGCGCTCAGGGGCTGGAAGTCGGGGATAGGAAGCTGGATCGCCAGGGCCGACAACCTGGCCGCTCTGATCAGCCAGTTGCTCATCGTGTGCGCGGTGATGGCGTGCTTCCGCCTGCTTCTGGCGACGTTGCGCGAGCGGAAGTTGCCGGCCCTGCAGCGCCTGGTGACCGTGCCGGCAGCGGCAGGCGTGCTGACTCTGGCCGTCGCGGCATCGAAGGCCGACTTGACACCGAAGCTGACACTGACCATCGGGTGCGCCAGTTCGCTGGTAACCCTGATTTCGGGTTTTCGCGCGCTCCACCTGCCGAGAACTCGGGCCCTGGGGCTGGTGCTTGGCATGGTCGGGACCGCGTCCATGATCCAGACCGCCGTGCGCGCCGTCGCGCTCGAGGCGAGCGATCGAGCCCTGGCCGATCTGTTCGACACCGCGCGCGCCCTGGCCACTCTGGGATTCGTGCTCTTCGTGGTCGCCGTGGCCGTCGTCGTGGCATGGCTCCTCGCCGGGATGAGGTACAGCGCCATCGCGGCCGGAGCGGCGCTGTTGACGTGCGCTCTGTTGGCGTGGCTTGCGGACGCGGGCTCGAGGTACGGCGCGACGGGTATGTCGTACCTCTTCGGCCGTACGCTCATGGAGTTGAGCCGGCCGCCCTCGCCCCTGATTGCCCCGCTCGTGCGCAACTGGGTGCTGCTCGTGAGTCTAGCGGCAGCTTCCGCAGCCGTGCTGTGGCCGGGTCGCGATCGTCTGGTTCAGGCCTGCTTGGCCCTGGGTGTGCTCACTGGCGTCGAAGCAGACATCCCCGTTCTCGGCTTGTTGCTCGTCTTGGCCGCTCTGAGCGCCGCGCTCGCATCGACGATGGACGGCAGCGTGTATGGCGCTGGCTCCGAGGCGTCGTCCGCGGTCGGCGCGGCCCCGAGCGGCAGCGGAGCCTCCGGAGCATAGCGAATGCAGGGATCGGGGCTGCGTGAACTGGGGCTCGCGCTGACCCGCTATCTTGGCGCGGCAGCGCACGGCAGCCTTCCCGCTCCGGAACCGTCGTGGCGCGCGTTCTTCCGCACTGTCGCTGAGGCGACGCGGGTTCACTTCTTCGCGATCCCCGCCGGCGCTGCGCTCGCCGGAGCGGCGGCGGCGCGCCCTATCGATGAGCCGTGGCGTGTGCTCTTGGCCGTCGCCTCCGCGGGACTCGGCTGGGGCGGCGGCCAGCTGCTCAATGACCTACTCGACATTCGCGCTGACGAACTGGACGCGCCGCATCGTCCGGCGGTTCGCGGGGCACTGCCTGCCGGGCCCACCCTGCTGGTCGTGACCGGCTTGGGAGTCCTGGTCTGTTCGGCCGTTGTGCTCGTCCACCCTGCCGGCTACCTCCTGGCCTCGACGGCCGCCCTGCTGCTGTTGTGCTACGGCACCGCACGCAGAGTGCCACTCCTCGGCAATCTGGCGCATGCGGCCCTGGTGGGAACGGCCGCATGCATCGGCGCTGCCGCGGCTCGACCCCATCTCGCGCTCTCCGAGTGCCTCGGCAGCACGTGGCAGCGGGCGGCTCTCTGCGGCGGCTGGGCAGCGCTGTATCTGGAAGCCAACTACGAGAAGGACCGCCGCGGAGACAGGGCAGCGGGCTATGTGAGCCTGGCTCATCTATTGGGCGTGCGCTGGAGCGCGGCACTGCGCGCGTGCTGCGTCCTGTTTCTAGCATGGGCCGCGTTGCCGAGCCTCACCGGGTACCTGGAGCGCATCGCTTTCGCTGTCTCGACGCTGCTCGTGCTCGTCTCCGCTGCGCCGCCGCTCCGAGCCAGCTCCGAGACAGCCGCCCTGCGCGGCTACCGCTTTGCCGTGCACGGGGCGAACGTCGGTCTGTTGTCGCTCGGCACGAGCGTATGCCCCACTCTAGTCCTCGCGTGCATGTTGGCGAGCGTCGCGCTGACCGAGCGCGCCTTCAGGAGGAGCGGGAACCCGTAGGGCCGGACGAGCGGTGTAGCCTACGTCGTCTTCTCGCTCTTCTCCTCTTCGGGCGCACGCTTCTCGGCGTCCGCGCGGTCCTCGTCCGGCGCCGACGCAGCGGGAAGTTGCTTCGGCGGGGCCGGCTCCTCCGCCTGCTTGTTCTCCTTCTCGTCGTCGGACAGACCTTTCTTGAGGGATCGAATGCCCTCCCCGAGGCCCTTGCCGATGTCCGCGAGGCGACTTCCGCCGAACAGGAGCAAGACGATGATGGCAATAATCAGAAGCTGCCAGGGACCGATGGACACGACGACCTCCGAACGGTGACGCTTGGCTGATATCACCGCGCAGCACGCCGGGCAACGAGCGGTCGGCGCCCTCGGGCGTCTGCTAGCGACCCAGGGGGCTGAGGCGCCGAGTGACCAGCTTGCGACGCACATTGCGCGCCCGGATCAGCAGCTGGCCCCCGACCCACGGTGCGACTCCGGCCCAGGGGACGAGCCAGTACGGTGCAGGCCCTGACGCGAACGCCTCGACGCGATGCAGCAGGGTCAAACTCAGCGCAGCGACGACCAGGCCCGCCACCGCTGCGACGATGCGCGAGCGCAGACCGAGTTCGAAGGCCATCGTCGCCAAGGAAAGGGCCAGCACCGCGGCCGTGAGTCCCACGACGAGCGCTCGCGAGACGTTGGAGATCCCAGCCGGACGTCCCCAAGGGGTCAGACCCTCGAAACGCGCCTGGCTCGCCCGGGCGCGAAACGCGGGTTTGCTGCCGTCGGGCAGAACGAACAGCTCAAGCCTCTCGAGGTCCATGCGTCTCAAATCATCGCTGGGCACGGCGTTGCGAGCGGACAGCCATGCGCGACCACGTGACTTCGGGACGGGGCCCACGAGGACAGGCGCACGTCCCGGGTGGCAAAGCCAGGTGAAGGAGGTCATCGGAACCAGCGCCGCACGAGGACGGGTGGCCCCAGCGCAGCTCTGGCGCCCCTGCTCGACCAGATCTCGCGCAAAGCGGCCGGGCACACCCGCGCCGGGGTCAATCAGCGCGCTCGCTGCCGAGCAGCAGACTGTGCACACGAGCAAGGTCGGCAGCGCGCCGAGCGCGATTCTCAGCGGCCGCGCACCAAGCGCGCAGAGTGCCGTGAGCTCACCTCGGTCCGCGAGGATGGCCGCGGCTACGACGAAACCCACGGGCACGCCGATGAGCACGGCGGTCTCGACGGCAACGGCCGTCAACGCACGTGCGAACGGCAGAGCGACCAACAGCGGGACGTCGGGAGAGCTCAGCCAGGGCAAGAGGCGTACGACACCCGCGCCTGTTGCGACCACGAACACGATGCCAACGACCGCGAGGGTCGTGGCCGTGGCGATCCGCGAGAATGCATCCACTGACAAAACACTAGCGGACAGAGCTAGGCTTGGGCGAAGGTCAGGCGTCGGGGCTTCCGACGGTTTCGTCCCGATCGCGCACCCGCCGGCCAGGCCCCCACCCGCGCGGATCCGAGACAGCGGAGCCTGGAACGGTCGACCGCTCGGTCCCGATCGCGCTCACGGCTGCAGATCCAGCGACTCGACGAGCGCAGCATATGGGAGCAGCATACAGAGCGTGCCGCTGTGCCGCGCGACTCTCGGTGTTATGCTGGGCTCACCGGGCTCGATTCCAACTCGACGAGTCGAACCATCGCGGCAATCCGCCACCGGAGGAGTTCCATGCATAGTGCGCGCACTTCGTTCGCCTGCGCCCTGATCAGCGTCGGTTTCTTGGTCGTGAGCACACGCCCGGCGCGAGCGGACACTGTAGATGTCTCGCCTACAGGAAAAGGGATCGTCGGCGGAGCGCTACTCGGGGCCGAAGCGGTGACCGCCACTGAAGCCGCGCTGCACCTGAAGCCCGCGTGGGCCTACCTCGTGGGCGGCGGAGCCGGCGCGGCCGCCGGCGGGGTCGGCGGCTATTTCTTGGAGAAGCATGCGACCTCCAAGACGAACATGCTGGTGCTGGCAGCGGGCATGTTGCTCGTCATCCCCACGACCGTCGCCATCCTGTCGGCCACGGCTTACGAACCGCCCAGGGACTACACCGAGGACCGAGGTCCCACCGACGAGCCTCTGGCTGAACCCGCGGCTCCCGACCAACCCCCGCCCGTCCCGAGCGAGACACCGTCAGCCCGCAGCACCATGCCCTCGCTGGTTGGAGTCACGAGCACCCAGCTGAGCTTGAGCGTTCCGGCGGTGGAGGTTCTCGACATGTACTCGGCTCGCGAACGGCTACAGTTCGGAATGAAGCAGCAGACCGAGGTCCGAGTCCCGGTGCTCTCCGTTGTCTTCTGAACTGGCCGTTCTGTCCGCGGCCGGGCGCTTCCAAGCTGGGTTCGGCTCGACGCGCTGGGCTCGCCCGCGCGCCGATGGCCGAGTGCTCCGTCTCCACGCGTGAGCGCCTTGCTGCCCACATCGACACCGAGTCACCGCACGCGTGTGGCCCAGTATTTGGAAGTAGCCCCCTTTTCCGGAGCTGGGGGCTTGCCGTACCATCGCGAGCGGCGGCTTCCCACGAGCCGCGACCCACTGCAACATGGCAAATGCAGCGCCGCAGCGAGCACCAATGTCCCGGAATCGCAGCAGCCATGATCCGGCGTTGGGACGGGTCGTAGCCGGTCGCTACCGGCTGGAGTCCCGTATCGGTGAGGGCGGGATGGGCATCGTCTATCGCGCCCGTCACGTGCTGATCGACCGCGTCGTGGCCGTGAAGCTCATACGGCCCGATCTGCGGGGCGAGACCCACTTGCGTGCATGGATGCTTCGTGAAGCCCGCGCCGCCAACCGGGTCGACCACGCCCATATCATTGACATCCACGACATCGGCGAAACGGACGAGGGGGAGCTCTACCTGGTCATGGAGTACCTCGTCGGGGTACCCCTCTCGAGCGAGGTAGCACGCGGACCGCTTCTGCTCAGCCGCTCCGTGGATATTCTGGAGCAGATGGGGGCCGCGCTGGCCCGTGCACACGATCTCGGCGTCGTGCACCGCGACCTCAAGAGCGACAACATCCTGCTGACCACCCGCGGCGGCCGAAAGGACTTCGTCAAAATCCTCGACTTCGGGCTGGCCGGGTTGGCGCACGACCCGCGGCTTGCGCCAAAGGGAGCGGTTTTCGGCACGCCGGAGTACATGTCGCCGGAACAGGCCCGTGGCGAGCAAGCGGGTCCCCAGTCGGACCTGTATGCGCTCGGTATTCTGTTCTACGAGATGCTGACGGGGCAACTGCCGTTCCGTTCCAATGACCGGGAAACGCTGCTCGAGCTGCAGCGCACGGCAGCTGCTCCCCGCCCGAGCAGCATCCGCAGAGACTGCCATGCCGACGCCGAACGCATCGTTCTGCGCCTGCTCGAGAAGGACCCGCGCAAGCGCTACAGCGACGGGCATCACCTGCTCGAAGAGCTGAAGGCGCTGCAGCGCGCGCTACCGAGCACCTCGTGGGACAAGGAAACCACCGACGCAGCAACGCCGCTCGCGCCGCCTCCGCCGCCCAGGTCGCCGGGCGTCGTGGAATGGGCCAATCGAGCCGGGCTCTTCGCGCGTATGGTCGCGCGCACGCATCCGTCCGGCAACCCTCCCAGAGAGGTGGCGACAGCGCTGGAGCTGCTCTGGGATCTGGCAGCCAAAGCCAATCGTCTGGAGGGCGAGGTCGCCAGCCACACCCGCAAGCTCGAGGCGCTCGAACGACGCGGACGCGCACTGCGTGCCGAGATCGGCAGGAAGGTGGAGGAGCTCGCGCAGGACGAGTCGCGTGCGCTCCGGGAAGCCGCCGGATTGGCCGAGGAGGAGGAATCTGCTCGCACGGAGGTCGTGCGGGCGGAGCACAGAGCCGAGCAGGCCCTACAGGCCGCTCGCCGCGAAGAGCAACGAGGACGGGCAACACGCGAGATCTTCGTTCAGTTGGGCGCCGCACAGGCCATGGTCGAGGCCAAGCGAGACTGGCTGCAGACCCGACGCGCCAAACGTGACCAGCGTGAAGCAGTGGCACGAGATCTCCGCGCGCAGATCGAGGAGCTTCGAGGGCAGCTGGCACGCTACGCCGAGGCGCTCGAGGAAGAACTGCAGAGCGGACGTGACAAGGTGGCGGTGCGAGCCCGAGAGGGCCTGGAGTACGAGCGCTCCTACCAAGAAGCCGCTTCGGTCCTTCTGGCCCACCTGAAGGGCAAGCCCGAGTGCCGCGATCTCATGAACGAACTCATGGCCGAGGGCAGCATCATGGCCGCTCAGTCGCCACGCTACGGGTCGCCCGGAGCGCGCAACAGCAACCCGTAACGGCAACTGCCGGTTTCTCGCGCGCCCTCCGAAACGGTGGAATGTCGGCCGAAATCGACAGAAGCCAACGGACTCAAGCAGGCAGTTTCGTGTCGAGAAACGCCGAAAGCTTGATCAGCGTCCGTGGATCGCGTTCGAATAGCGGGTCTTCGTAGCTGTTCTGCCACGCTTGGATCTCGGAAACCAGCGCGGCGCGCCGCTCCGAATCGATCACGATGTCCTGCGCGCTCCGCCCGCGCGCGGACAGGTCGCTCAGACGCGCGGCGTATCGCTCGAGGCGAGGATACTGTGCGCCCATGAAGCGTTCGATGAGCCGGGCGTCGCTCGCCAAGCTCGCGAGCACCGGAAGCGCTTCGCGATCCGGTTCGGGCACCTGGTCCAGAGCCAGCGCGCTCGCGACACGGACCACGAACGCATCATCGATGTAGCCGAGATCCTCCACGCCGTCCGGGATCAAATCGAGCGACTTCACCAGATACGTGAGTGCGCCGGCCACGAGGACGCGGGCCTCCGTGGGGAGTTCCTCGGCATCGACCAAACCGGCCAGGGCACCAACGTCGCGCGCGAGCGACCGCAGCCAACGGGGAAAGGCGTCGAGGCAACGTTCGTCCAAGTCTTCCGTCAGGGTGTCTTCCATGAGCGCGCTTCTCCTCTGTGGCGCCCATTAGCATGGACCAGCCCCGCGGAGGAACCTTCGAACGGCGGACTCGGACACAGGAGCCGCAACGCGTTGCCGGACATGATGCCTCGGACATCCTCCACGCTCAGCCCTGCGGCAACCAACGCGCGGGCCAAAGGCCGGAACCCACGGACGGTCTCCAGGCCAGGAGGTGGCCGGATCCCGCCCTCGAAGTCGGACCCGATCCCAACGTGCTCCGCGCCGGCCACGCGCACGACATGCCGAATGTGCTCGACGACGTCGTGCAAGGTGGCCGAACGGCCTCTTGCCAAGAAACGCGAATGGAAGTTGATGCCCACGACGCCGCCGGTCGAGGCGATGAGCGCGAGCTCCGCGTCCGCCAAGTTGCGTGGATGCGGCGCCAAGGCCGCTGCATCGGAGTGCGTGGCGACCACGGGCACCCGAGCCTGCCGAGCCAGTTCGACTACGTCGCGCAGCGTCGCGCTGGAGGCGTGGGAGACATCGACGATGCCCCCCAACGCGTGGATCTGCCTGACGAGGCGCCGTCCCAGCGCCGTGAGCCCGACGGCCCCACCACTGGCTCCGGTCGACGAACTCGCAAGCCGATTGTCTTGTGCGTGTACGAGCCCGAAGAACCGAACCCCGCGCGCGACCCACCAGCGTACCAAGTCAGGCCGTTCGCCGAGCGGCGCCGAACCCTCGAAGGCCAGCCAGGTGCGCACGGCCTGGCCGCTCTCGGGATAGCAGCCGGGCCATCGATACGGCGGCGTGTTGTCGAGCCACTCGAATACCCGCGCGTACGAGTGATCCAGATCCTCGAGTCTCGGGCCACTCGGTGAGACGTCGTGCGGAACGAACAGGGGCAGGACGACGCCCACGACCCCAGCCTCGATCAAGTCAGCCGCGACGAACTGGCCCAGACCGCGCGCGAACGGCCGCGCGCGATAGTTCGCCTGGTACGACAGATCGACGTGCAGGTCCACCACCGGCATCGGCCCGACCTCGGTCTCGGCTCCGCGAACCGGCAGCGCGACCAACGCGCAAAGCAGACAGGCGAGCGCGGTCGTCAGCAGAAGCTCCGGCAGGCGTTCGAGCACACAACGAGCGAGCATGGGGCGCACGGAAACGGGACCCTAGCATCCCGAGGTACAGAGCGCCCACGCCACACGCGCGCCCGCCCGGGTTCGGCCTCGGATGGAGCTCGCCTGCGAGCGCACCGCGTCGGGTCGCACGGACGCGGTGCGAAACGAGCTCCGGCGAGAGCTACTTGATGATCGACTTGCAGCCGTACAGGACCTGAATGCCGGCGCGGGCGTCCGAGCGCACCAACGTGCAAGTCTCCTCACAGAGCCGGATCTTGGTCTTGTCCGAGTTCCAATACCACCCCTGGGCCCCGTCATTGCAATCCGCCTTCGTGACCAGCGGCACGACGTACTGGTCCTCGTTGCCATCCATGAACTTGATGCCCACCTCGCTCAGGTCGAGGTCCAGTCCGTTGGGAGGCGTCGGCGGGGAGTACGCACACGCCACGATCTGTCCGAGGATCTGAGCCAGGGCGTTGTTGAGCCCCTGAGCGAAGTTGACACTCGGATCGGTCAGGTCGAAGTGGCAGTAGACCGGTCCGTTGTCGTCGCAGTCGACCGGCGCCGTACCGCCGAGCCGCGCCGCCTCTGACAGCCAGGGCCGTGCGTCCGACTTGGTATAGGTCATTTCGCTGCCCGGCGAGCCGATCACGAACGTACCGACCGGGATGTCGGAAGCGCCGACGTCCCATGCCCCCTCGATCGCCGCCTGCGTGTCCGTGATGAACTCGGGCTTGATGTTGTCCGCCATGGTCGTCCCGTTGCCGACGCAGCCGACGCCATAGGTGGGCTCGCCGTCCGTCATGAGCACCACGTACTTGTTGCCCGGAAGGTCCGACTCCTGAACCGCAGCGAGCCCGACCGTATAGGCCGTGTACGTGGGCGTTCCGCCGAGCACGGCCTCTCTGTCGTCCACCGCGGTGAGCGAGTCTGTGAGAGCCTGCCGTTGCTTGTTCTTCATGAGCTCGGGAGGGACCAACGCGTCGACATTCACGCACGCCGAAGGATCGTCCGTCGGGTCCTCGTGCTCTTCGGGCGGTGGATTCATATTGGGATAGTAGAGGACACCCATGGCGACATTGTCGGGCAGACCGTCGATCACGGACTGCAGCGCGGCCTTCGTGTCGTCCCACTTCGTGTTTCCGGTATTCGACGTCTGCAGCATCGATTTGCTGACGTCCACCACGAACATCAGGATCACGTCGAAGGGCTCGGGCACCTGGAGCTGGTCCTGGCACGCGTCCACCTGCTCGTCGTCCTTCCACACCTCCAAGCCGTACTTGGTGTCGACACCGCCGCCGGTCGAGGTACCGGTGCTGCTGCCGGTGGCGAGGCCGGTGCCGGTGCCCGTCGAGCTGCCCGTGCTGGTGCCGCTATCGTCGTTGTCGTTGTCGTTGTCGTCGTCATCGCCCTTGAGCGAGCTACAAGCAGCGACGACCAACGAAGCTCCTGCGAGAACTGCCCCGAGCTTCCAAAGACTGCGCATCGGCTTCCTCCTGGCCCCAGATCCGGGGCGTACCTGAAGATTCCAGAGCTGTAGCTAGGTGTGTCCGTCGGTGGCCTAGAGCTCAATGTAGCGCATGCCTGACCTCCCAGGGGGGACCGCCTCTCGGCCGATGCTGGCTCGTCCCTGGCTCGGACTGCCACATGCGGACGATGCCCGCCCACCCCGGCGGGCCCGGAACCGTCTTCCCCAGGGTAGAATGCGAGAGAAACCGAAGTCCGGGGCTCGTCGCCACGTTTGTTCAGGCTCTTCTCTTCCAGCCTCACTAAAACAAGGCGATTCTCACGCCTTCACCTTCATCCTGGGGTCCAGGGCATCACGAAGACCTTCGCCTGCGATGTTGTATGCCGTGACGGTCAGGAAGATCGCAGCGCCAGGGAAGATCGCGAGCCACCAGGCCTCGGAGTTGGCCCGCCCGTCGCTGAGCAAACCGCCCCACGACGCCATGTCATCGGGAATACCGAAGCCCAGGAACGACAGGGCGCTCTCCATCAGGATGGCGGCGGCCATGGAGAAGCTGGCGCTGACGAGCACCGGGCTGATCGAGTTGGGCAAGATGTGACGGAGGATGATACGCGCATCGCTGGCCCCCACGGCTCTCGAAGCCTGAACGTAGTCGAGCGTCCTCACCCGTAGGATCTCCCCCCGGACCAGGCGAGCCACGTCCGTCCAGCGCACCAGGCCGATCACCAGCATCATGGCGAAGACCGCGCCCCAACCCTCGGGCGCGAGCACGGCGAGCATGGTGACCAGAAGCAGGATAGTCGGGATGGAGTGCACGACCTCGACAACACGCATCAGAACGACGTCGACCAGACCGCCATAGTACGCGGCCAGCGTTCCGAGGAGCGTCCCTATGGCGACCAGGACGGTCACGGCCATGGCGCCCACCGCCAGACTCACGCGAGCGCCGTGCAGCACGCGAGCCAAGACGTCGCGACCGCTGCTATCGGTGCCGAGCCAATGGCGGGAGCTCGGCGGAGCAAGTACGCTGCTCAAGTCGTGGGAGTTGTAGCCCCAGGGCACCACGGTGACGATGGCCCAGTCGCCGTCTTTCATCGCGCGCATCAAGAGCTGGTTGTCGTACATCCGGAGCTCGGGCGGATCGCGCAGGTTCGGCAGCACGTACAGCTTGCCTCCCAGATGCGCGATGAGAGGCTTGTCCGAGGCGACCCAATCGGCGCTCGCCGCGACGGCGATCAATGCGGCGATGACGTACAGGGCCATGCGGTTGAGGCGATATTGCCAGAGCTGGCGCCGTACGATGCGGAAGTAGCTCGGCGCCGTGGCCAGGCGCACAGCCGGCTCGGGCAATTCAGCGGTCATGTTCCCCTCCGGCTGTAGGCGATGCGTGGATCGACGATGGCGTACAGCACATCGGAAACCAACACCCCCAGCATCGTCACCACCGCAGTGAAGGCGACGATCGTAATGACCAGTGGATAGTCCGGCATCCGGATCGCCTCGAGCGCCACGTAGCCCATGCCCGGGATCCCGAAGATGCTCTCGACGATCACGGAACCTCCGATGAGGTAGGGCAAGGTCAACCCCAGCAGTGTGATGAGCGAAATGATGCTGTTGCGGAGGACGTGCTTGTAGATCACCACGCGCTCGCTGAGGCCTTTGGCGCGCGCGGTCCGGACGTAGTCCTGCCGTATCTCGTCGAGCACGCCGGCACGCATGTAGCGCGACAGACTCGCGAAGGCGTTGTACGTGAGCGTGACCAGCGGCAGCACCATGTGCCATGCCACATCGCCAGCTTTCGCCGGGAGCGACATGTTTTCGAATCCCTCGAACGCATGCCAACCCTGGAGCGGAAAGCAGCCGGGTGAGGCTGACCAACCACAGTCGACATACTTGCCGCTCGCCAGGAAGACGAGCAGCACCGTTCCGACCCAGAAACTCGGGAGCGAATAGAGCATGAACAGAACGACGGTGGTAGCGCGATCGCCGAGTGTGTGCTGACGCACGGCCGATGCGATACCTACCGGGACGGCGATCGCGTACGCAATGACGAGAGACAGGAACGAGAGGAGCAGCGTGATGGGAAGCGCATCGCCGATGACTTGTTTGATGGGACGGC
Source organism: Polyangiaceae bacterium (assembly GCA_016929495.1). Taxonomy (GTDB): domain Bacteria; phylum Myxococcota_A; class Polyangia; order Polyangiales; family Polyangiaceae; genus JAFGIS01. Next base: position 56,947 of record JAFGIS010000511.1, read on the forward strand.
CATCCTGCCAGCGAGTACCCAGATCGAAGGTGACCAGCCGAGAGACGAGCCGGCCGTACTGGACGTACCAGGGCTTGTCTAGATCGTAGAGTCTCCTGAGCTGCTCGAGTGCCTCCTGACTGATCTGTCGGCCCTGAAGGCTCCCCTCGAGACCAGCCGTGACCGGGTCGGCGTTCGCCATGCGCATGACCATGAAACACACGAGCGTGATCCCGAAGAAGGTCGGAATCATGATGAGCAGGCGCCGGGCAACGTATCTGAGCACGTCCGTGATCCTTCCTACGGCGTCTTGGCGCTGGTGCCGTCGACCCACCAGTCCTCGTAGCGCCACCCCATCAGGCTCTCTCGGACTCCATGCAACCGCCGGTGTATGAGGGTGAGCCGAGGTCGCACCCAGAGCCAAGTGTAGGGCTGCTCGTCATACAGGATCTTCCCGAGTTGACGGTACAGCTTGTTTCTGCGTCGGTCGTTCAACATGACCCTCGCACGGTCCATGAGCCGATCGGCTTCGCGGTTGCTGAAGCTGATGTAGTTCGAGCCGCCCGCGATCGAGCTCGAATGCCAGATCTGGGTCGGATCCTCCTTGGAAGAGCCAACCCAGGCCAAGGTACACGCATCGAAATCCTTGTCGCGCAAGCGTCGGACGAAGGCGGACCACTCCACTCGCTGCAGGCGCATGTCGATTCCGGCCCGGCGCATGTCTTCTTTGATCTTGGTTGCGGCGTGGACCATGCCCTCCTGGTTCGCCGGGATCATGAGGGTGAAGCACAACTCCAGCTTGCCGTGCTCTCGAACCCCATCCCCGTCACGGTCCACCCAGCCCGCGTGCTCGAGAAGCTTCGCTGCAGCCAGCGGGTCGTACGGCAGCGGAGAGAGCTTGCCATCGCAGGCATCGCTGGCCCAGTAGAAGTGGCAGGTCGTCGGTTTCGGCAACCCGTACATCATGGCGCCAGCAAGCCCCGGGCGGTCGACGAGCATCGTCAGCGCCGAACGGACGACGGCGTCCCGGAACTGCGGGCGCTTCAGGTTCCAGCCAATCCACGCGTAGTTCGCATCGTGATACCTGGAACGATAGTACCTGCGGCGCAGGATCGGGCTCTTCATCCTGTGCCATTCCTGCGCCGTTACCGTGACGATGTCGAGCTCCTGACGCTCGGCGAGCTGGAGCGCCACGGTGTGATCCTTGACCGTGCGGAAGACCAGCTCCGAAATGTGCGGCTTGCTTCCCCAGTACTTCGCGAAGCGTCTCAGGACGATTTTGCTATTGCTCTCCCACTTGACGAAACGGAACGGCCCGGTGCCGATGGGATGGCGGTTCAACGAGTTCGCGGCCGCTTCGTTGTACTGCATCGGTTTGAGAGACTCGAGGACATGGGCAGGCTGGATGGGAACGCTCGCGAAGATGCCGTCGAGCGCCAGGAAGTAGGGCTTCTTGAACGTGAAGCGGACGGTGAAGGCGTCGAGCGCCTCGTAGCGCAGGAGCTCCTTGGTATACGCGCGAATGTGCACCGCCTTGGTCTGTTCGTTCTGAACCTTGTCGAAGGTGGCTATCACGTCGCGGGCCGTGAACGGACGTCCGTCGTGCCAGCGTACGCCGTGTCGAAGATGGAACGTGTAGACGCGATCGGCGGAGGCGATCTCCCAGCTCTTCGCCAGTTCGGGCACGACGCGGTAGTTCGGATGGTCGTACGGATCGTTGCTCACGAGCGCCTGGTAGACACGATGCTCGGTGATCTGGGATGCCCACCAGTCCGCGTCGATGATGGTGTTCAGCGAGGGGGGCTCGGTGTACATGTGAACGGCGATCTGTCCACCGTCACGCGGCCTGCCCTTAGCAAGCGACATCGGCAAGCGCCCCGCTTCCCACGGGTCCTTGGGCTCACGCGCGGTGACGCTGCCGAGACGGGCCAGCTCTTTCGGGTCGATGTGACCACCTCGCTCACAACGGCAGCCGGTCGCGACGCATAGCGCGAGAACGATCGAGAGCACGACCGGCGTACGGGTGTGCACGGCTCGCGTGCATACCACGCTTACCCCTGCGACCCCAGGGGCAAGCGCAGCACCTCGCTCGCGCGCTCGGGGTGGGACAACAACGCGTAGACCGCACGGCTCGACAACACCCGTTTCGTGTAGCGCCGCGTTTCCTCGAACGGAATGAGCTCGACCCAAACGTCGAAGTCGAGGCCTGGGTGTTCGCGCAACCACCGCCTCGGGCGGCCGGGTCCCGCATTGTAGCCGGGAATGGCCAACAGCGGGTTAGTGTCGAACTTGCGCGTTAGATCGCCGAGCATGCGACAGCCCAACGCAATGCTGATCGCCGGCTCTTTGAGCGACTCGGGGTCCCAGGGCAGGCCCGCCTCTTTGGCGTACTGGCGCGCCGTCGGAACAATCATCTGCATCAAGCCGTAGGCCCGAGCTGGGCTCTCGGCCGCGGGATCGAACGCACTCTCCTCGCGCATGATGGCATAGACCAGTTCCTCGGCGATCCCACTGCGCTGCGCTTCCCTCTTGACCAACGCCTCATAGGGGCGCGGGAACGCAATCTGCCACGCCCGGGTCCATTCGCCGGCTGGATATCGCCCGAGCCAGTCCGTCAGAAGTCCACGCGCAATGGCATGACTCAGTCTCGTGGCTCCTGCGCGGTCGTACAGTACCGCGACGCCCCACAGAATGGCTGGCTGTGCGTTGCGCGTGGCGAACCCGAGCGCTGCGATCTCGCGTTGTGCGAAGTCGATCTCGCCCAGCCGCAGAAGCTCCATGGCTCGAATGAACCCCGGCGTGGAGAATTCCGGCCGAGCAACCAACAGCCCCTTCTGCCCGGCGGAACGAGCCAGAGCGTCGTCGAGCAGGCGCCGCGCACGTTCGGAATCGAGCGAGCTGAGGCGCGTAAACGCCTGAAGCATGTAGTACGATAGCGGTACTTCCACGATGAGCTGCTCGAGCTCTGCTCTGCCTCTGTCGAGCTCGCCTGTCTGCATCAGTGCGCGCGCATGGAAGTAGCGCTCACGGCCGGAGAACTCGGCACCGCGACCGGTCTCGTGTTCGCGAGCCATGACCGCGGCTCTTCCGAGGACGCTGGCTGCACCCGGCCAATCGCCCTTCTCGATGCGGCGGATCGCGAGTCGAAATACGCCTTCGAGCGTCCGGTCGCCGACCGGATAGTCGTCGAGCATCGTGCTGAGCAACTCCGTGAAGCGCGCTTCGACACCGAGTTCGAGGTACGCATTCGCCGCATTGAGGCGCGCGTCGTCTGCGAGAGAATGCTCGCGCGCCTCGCGCTCGAGCTGCGTATAGTAGCGGATCGCTTCGGCATCGCGACCATCCGAGGCCGAATACTTGCCCGCCAGGTACAAAATGCGCGCCCGCTGGTCGCCATCGGAACGACAATGCGCGGCGGCCTGCCCGAGCCCGCTCGATGCGGGTCCCCATTGTCGCGTCCCGGCAAGCGCCTTGGCGCGAAGGATCTCCACGGCGCAGCCCATGGTACCGAACCGCTCCGTCTGCGGAAGCGCATCCACCACTGCGGCCGCGGATACCAGCGCGTCTTCCCAATGACGACGGTCGACCAGTGCCTGGACCTCGAGCAGACGTTCGTCTGGACTCGGCGGCGCTATGGCCTGGCGCTCGTCGGGCGGAAACGCGAGCAGAGCGCGCTCTTCGATCTCCTTCGCCCGCTCGGCGAGCCCCGCCGAACCCGCGTTCTTGAGGCGCACGCGGCGGGCGAGCTGGAGCGCTTCACGCACCGGAGAAAGCTCGGTCGCGGTGGACGTCTGCGCGGCCGGAGACGCCTGGCCTTCGAGCAAGGCGGATGCCAGATGAAGAGACGCGTCGGCCCAATCATCGGGCAACGGCTGGATCGCCAGGTGGCTCCTGTACAAGCCAACGGCGCGGGGAAAATCGCGGCACAGTTCGGCGGCCTCGGCGAGAAGCAGCCCAGCGTCAGCGGCCGGTGGACCCTCGCCCGGTACACGCTCGAGCATCGCAGTGGCCTCATCCGTCCGACCCAAGCGCACGAGCGCCCTGCCAGCGCCGAGTACGGCGTACCCTCGAAGCGGCCAAGACCGTGCGCTCGCAAGCTGGTAGGAGGCGAGAGCGCCCGGGATGTCCCCCGATTTCTCGCGTAGACGGCCGAGAAGATACTGCCAGCGAGGAACGTCGCGGCTAGTCGGCGGCTCAGCGGTCATGGCTTGCTCGACCTCGTGAACAGCCGCCGCGAACCGGCCATCCTGCAGCGCCTGGGCCGCCTGGGCCAGTTTCGGCAGTGCCAGAAGCGGGGTGAAGCGGTCGAGGTCGAGCTCCTCCCGAGAGGCCCTCTTGCTGGCCTGCGCTACGGCAGCGGCCGACGCCCTCACGGCTCGCGGGGCGGTACGAACGGGTCCGAGCTCCGAGTTCTGGGCCGAGCAGCAGCCGCCCAGCACCCCCAGTGCAACGAAGGCCGCCTTGCCTGCTGGGGTCCGCGCCGCCACGCTCGCCCAGAGCGCCGCGGGCACCCGGACCGGCCCCCTGGCGGTAGTCGGCCATAGCCGGTGGCGATGGGTCGGCGCTCTGCGAGTCATGGTCCGCGGTCCCGCTTGCGGCTGCTGGGATGGCGCTCGCGGCTGAGCCAGACGTCTGCCGCATCGTCGTCAGCTCGCGTCTGCGCACAGGCCGCCTCGCGCGACTGCCAACGCGCCCGGTGCTCGTCCGCGGCCTTCACATCTGCTTCTGCGGCAGCCAGCAGCTTTCGAGCAGCCCCCTGGGCCGAGCGCTCCTCGGAGCACTGCCGTTCGGTCTTCCGCACTTGCCGGGCGAGGCTCGCCGCTTGCCGGTCCGCAGCAGAGCGCCAGGCGCCGGTCGCTGCCAGGTCACCCGCACGCGCCTTGCCCTCCACGAGCCGCTTGCGCTCGTCGAGTTCGATGGCACCCGCGGCCTCGATGTGCCGTTGGTGGGCCGCCCGGGCGCTGGCCAAGGCTGTCTCGGCATTCTCGGTCCGCTGAGTCTGGCAGTTGAGGTCGCGGGCACGACGCTCCTTGGAAAGCCGCCGTACGGCTCCCAGGGACTCGAGCGGGTAGTGCCTGGCCACGTCGATAACCTAGTCGAATGCTCGAAGTGTGGCGATATTCTGCGCCACGAGCCAGGCGCACGACCTCACGCCCATCCCTCCGAGACCACGGAATGCGGTGTGGTAGGGCCGGCGACGCTGAGCGGGCACGTACGGGCCGGTGCCCCCCGCTCAAGGCCGTCGGAGCAACGACCTGCTTCACCCCCGAGCCGCGGTCTGTTCGTACCGATGACCGAGCGTTCGGTCCGACGCCCGCCTGTCGCAAGGGGACGCTGGTTCTGCTATGGGAAGGGGGTCCGTCTGCAGGTCTTGCACCCGTTGGTCTTCCCTCGAGTTCGTGATCTGACCGGGCTGCCCTCTGGGGCAATCGGCGAATGCAATGGGCGCCAGGCCTTCGTCGGGGAAAGACGGCGCTGGAAGAAGGAATGCAGGAATGAGCACCAAGT
>JAFGIS010000512.1 GCA_016929495.1 Polyangiaceae bacterium
CCACTACGCGTGGAAGGAGTAACGAAGCCGTCCACCTGGGCGGCTTCCGCCGTTTCGCGTTGCCCCCGCGCTCCCGGCGCCGAGGAGGACGCCCAGGCCGGCTGCTGCGCCCCGGACAGACAAGAACCGCCCCCCATTGCCTTCCCACCCCCGATCGACCAAGCTCCCACCGTGGCCGAAGGTAGGCTTCTCCGCAAACTGATCACCGCAGGGGCTCGTTCCCAGAGCCCCGAGTTCCGGGAAGCAGCCGAACAGGTCATCCGTGAGGAACGCGCCAAAAAGCACCACCTGCTCGCGAACGACCTCGAACGCATCCTGTACGGAGAGCCCAGCATCACGGCTCGCCCCGCCGTCCCGCGCGTCGTCTACGACATCCCCAACGATCGCGAGCGCGGACTCGCCCTCTTCGAGATCCGGCAGCCGGTACGCGACTTCTCCGACATCGTCCTCTCCGAGCCCAACCGCCACGTCCTCGATGACCTGCTCCTCGAACAGGGCCGCACCGACGTTCTTGGAAGCCATGGACTCAAGCCGATCTCTCGCCTGCTTCTCTACGGACCGCCCGGCTGCGGCAAAACGACCGTCGCCGAGGTCCTCGCCAGCGAACTCGGCCTCGAACTCGCCGTGGTGCGCGTCGACGCAATGATCTCCTCCTTCCTCGGCGAGACCGCGGCCAACATGCGCAAAGTCTTCGACTTCATCGACGCCGGCCGCTTCGTCGTCCTGTTCGACGAATTCGACGCCGTCGGCAAGGAGCGCGAAGATCCTTCCGAGCACGGCGAGCTCAAGCGAGTCGTGAACTCCTTCCTGCAGATGGTCGACGCCTATCGGGGAAAGAGCGTCATCGTAGCAGCGACCAACCACGAGACCCTACTGGACCGAGCGCTCTGGCGGCGTTTCGACGAGGTGCTCTACCTCGACCGCCCCACACGCGAGCAGGCGCGAAAGCTTCTGGAAACCAAGCTCCGCGGTGTCCGTTCCGACTTTCCGCTCGACGAGCCGGGTCTCCTCGATCGATTCGACGGCATGAGCCATGCTGACATCGAGCGAGTGCTGATTCGCGCCATCAAAGCCATGGTGCTGCGCAACCGGGACTTCCTCACCCTCGATGACGTAACCCATGCGCTGGTCCAGGAGGCGCAGCGAGTCGTGGGCACCAAGCGAGGCTAACTGAGAGCGGGGGGAGCGTGGAGAGCAATCGATTCCTGCACCTTCGGCTGGCCCGCCTGGAACCAGTCAACCCGCGGAGGACGAGGCCTCGGCCTAGACGTTCAACGCCCAGCGACCCCCGGGCACATGCCAAGCGGCTCGAGGCCGAGCTCGAGCGCAGCATCAGTGCGGCCCAGCAGTTCGAGGCAGGCTTCGATCCGCGGTTGCTGCTCAAGCTTGAGGTCGACGGCCTGGATCCGGACCAGCTGCAGTCCATTGATGGACTTCAGGTAGTGAGCCAGGAGGACAAGCAGATTGTCGTGCTCTTCGCTACTGCCGGCGGACTGGGCGAATTCAAGCACCGGCTTGATCTGCTCGCGCGAGGTGAGAGACCGACCCGGCAGGACGTCCTGCTAGCCGTGCGCGGCGTGGACTCGTGGACGGCCGAGGACCGTAAAGGCCCCGCCCTGCGGCTCGAGGGGGTCCCGGATACCGGCGAGGTCACGCTCGACGTCGAGCTGTGGCCGCTCGACCACCACCCGAACCGAGCGAGCATGCTGGATGCGTTCGGCCGGTGGTGCGGCGGAGCAGGATTCCGGATTGTGGATACGGTCAAGCAGGAAGCCATCATCATCTATCGGCTCCGAGGTGATGTAAGGGGGCTGGAGCGTCTGCTTCTGCACCGGGATGTCCGTACCGTCGACCTCCCACCGCGAATACAGCTCTCGGTCCAGGATCTGTCCCTCGATGTGGGCAGGATTCCCGAAGCTCCAGCGCCGCTGCCGGACGCGCCCGGCGTCGTCGTGCTTGACAGCGGCCTGGTCAGCTCGCACCCGCTCCTCGCGGCCGCCGTCGGCGACGCGCAGAGCTTCATACCAGAGTTCGGCCCAGGGGACGATTGCGGCCACGGGACGGCTGTCGCGGGGCTCGCGCTCTATGGCGACGTCGCCGCATGCGTCGAGCAGCGACGGTTCGTACCGACGTTGCGCTTGTTCTCGGGACGTATCACGGATCGCGAGGGGGAGAACAACACCGGGTTCGTGCAGAACCACATCACGAACGCCGTCGAGTACTTCGTCGAGAACTACGGCTGCAGGGTGTTCAACCTTTCGGTCGCGGACATGAGGCGGCCCTACACCGGGGGACACGTTCGCGGTCTCGCTGTGCTGCTCGACACGCTGGCACGCACGCATCGGGTTCTGTTCGTTGTCGCGACCGGCAACTATCTCGGCGCGGCCCCGCCTGGCAAGGGCCCGCCGAAGTGGAAGACGGCCTATCCGCGGTATCTCTTGGAAAGGGACGAGGCGCGCCTGCTTGATCCCGCGCCAGCTTTGAATGTGCTTACGGTGGGGAGCCTGGCGCGGTACGAGCGCCCTCGCTCCGCTCAGCGCCATTCCGACGATCCCGCCTATCAGCCGGTGGCACGCACACGGCAGCCTTCTCCCTTCAGCGCTTCGGGTCTCGGACCCCTCGGAGCGGTCAAGCCAGACTTGGTCGAGTATGGAGGCAACTACGCTGTGGACCTCAGGGACACCAGTGAGAGTCCAGCACGGAACGCACTGCTCGGCGAGCCAAGTCTCGCACACGACTTTGCGACCAGCGGCCGGCTGCTCTCTGATCAGTCCGGAACGAGTTTCGCTGCGCCGAAGGTCGCCTGGCTAGCGGCACAGTTGCTCCGAGAGTATCGGAACGCGTCCGCGAACCTACTTCGCGCCCTCATCGTAGCCCATGCCCGCTGCCCGGAAGAATGCCGTGCTCTGAACCTGGGCCGTGAGGACCTGTGGCGGTTGGTGGGCTACGGCATGCCGGACCCAGACGCAAGTTCCTACTCCACCGAACACCGAGTGTGTCTGATCGCAGAGGAACGCATCGAAGAGGATCAGCACCAGTTCTATGAGGTTCCCCTTCCGGCCGACTTCCTTCGGCTCGGGCGATGCGACCGTCTCGTGACGGTTGCGCTCGCACATACACCGCTCGTGCGAACGACTCGCGCCGACTACCGTGCATCGCGTCTGGGCTTCAGGCTTGTTGCCGCGTCGAGCCTCGATCAAGTCGTGACCGTGTTCAGGAAGACGAAGAAGGAGGATCGGGAGAGTCTCATCAAGGAACTCCGGCCTCCGAGCGTTGGCTCCACTCTTCGGAACAAAGGTACTGCGCAGGCTGCCTGCTACTCGGTGAAGTCACTGGACGCGGCCACGGCGACGAAGAAGCTGTTCGTCGTCGTGACGCGCGACGTTCCGTCGTGGGGTCGAGGGCTCGTCGCGAAAGAAGACTACGCGATCGTCGTTGCTCTCGAAGAGCGCGCTGAGCAGCAGGTTCGCTACTACACGCAGGTCCAGCGGCTGATCGCCCAGCAGAGGGCACGCTTGCCCGGGGGATAGGAGAACTTGGGATCGGGCGCTTGTCGCCAGCACCGACAGGAAGTCCGGCTAGCCCGGTTGGGGCTAGCCGGAGGTCCTGACCGAGGCACAGACGGACGCCATTGCCGTCCCGGCAGGTGATGAGTCGGAAGACCAGTCCGGCGGGGATGGCTCGCTGAGTGCCTAGGCTCGTTGGTCCCCGCGACCACGCCTCGTAGTGGCCAACCCGAGACCCTATTTGGACCGAGCGCTCTGGCGGCGTTTCGATGACGTGCTCCACCTCGAGCGCCCCATACGCGAGCACGTGCGAAGCCGATCTCGAGCGAGTCGTCGCGCGGTCAACAACGTGATTCTCGCCGGGCGCGAAGAGCCCGCGACCTCGGTCCGCCTGCCATGACGATGTGGCGACTGCTGTCCTCCCGGACGGCTGTTCGGGTCCGGACCCGTGGATTCGTCGGAGACGCTCGGCTCGAGCCCCCGAACCCACGTCGTTGACGTGAGCCCCCCCGTACCGGTATCCCGAATCTGCTCCGCAGGAGGACCCACGATGGCCGCGCTCAGCCCCGTTCAGATCGCACTGATGCAGGAGGTCCTCGCCGTGGTGACGGCAAGCCCGCCAGCTCCGCCGTCGGTTCCCGAGTTCCGCGTGAAGCATGCGAACGAGCGGACGGCGATCGACGAGCTTATCTCGAGGCGGGCTCTGCAAGCTGTGCGGGAACACTACCTTCCGACGCTGGCTGGCCTTCGGGCGGCAGCGACGGACGAGGCGCGCGCGACGATTCGCCGCTGCAACGCACTCGTCGAGTCGTTGAAGGAGAGGGTGCGGAGCGACCCGCGCAAGACGGAGTGGACGGCCGAGGAACTCTCGCGCAACTCAGAGTTCAGCACCGATGAAGTGGCGGTCCTGCTGACTATCCTCGTTACGAGCGGAGAGCCGAAGCTCAGCGCCGGCCACGCGTTCAAGGGACACGCTCCCTTCGTCACGCAGGTGCGCGTGTCACTGGACGGTGTGCTCGACGCGCAGCCTTTCGCGGAAGTCGAGCCGAGCGAGCCTCTCGTCGGCAGTGGGCCCGGCACGGTTTCGCGCCTGTACGTTCACAACTTCCGTAGCTTCGTGAACTTCGAGTGGAAGCCGCCTGCCGCCTGCGTGCTGGTGGGCGAGAACGGCGCAGGAAAGACCGCCTTGCTCGAGGTGTTGTGGCTTCTTCAGGAGCTGCTCGTCAGCGGGCTGGCGGTCGACGCCACGGGCGCGCTCAGCGCGCGCACCGTGTGGCTCGACGACCCAGAGCAAACGATTGAACTCGATATCGATCGCGGTGAAGAGTCCTTCCGCTATCGCCTGGTCATTCGATGGGACGGCGAACAGCCATCGATTCGCGAGGAGCTCCGTGGCAGCGGCGTCCGCCTGTACCAGGCGGACGCGGGACTGGTCGAGCTCTTCGGTGACAGCCCGCCGCCGCTGCGCACGACCATCCCGTTCGATCGCCGTCGATCGTTCATTGCTTCGCTCGAGCCTCGCCCGGACAATCGGCGCGTCACGGCCTTCAGAGAGCTCGTTGCCTCGATCTGGGCGATAAAGCCGGATGCCAATCGCATCCTGGGTACGGCGAATGAAGAATCCAACCACCTGAAGCGCGACCTGTCGAACTTCGCGAGCTGGTACTTGGCGAGGGTAGCGGAGGATCCCGACGCGCTCGCCGCTCTGGTACAGGATCTCAGACGAGCGCTCGCGGGATTCGCGAGCCTTCGGTTCGAACGCATTTCTCCCAAGAGTAGAGCACTGCTGGTGCGCTTCTCGTTCGGTGAGACGAGCTATGAGCTCGGCTGGGCGGAGCTTTCCGATGGGCAGCGCCTGCTCATCGCGCTCTACGGCATGCTGCGTTTCGGCCTGCCCAGGGCATCGCTCATCGCCATCGACGAAGTCGAGAACTACGTCTCCCCCTCCGAGATCCAGCCGTGGCTTCGGGCCGTGGCGGACGCCGCTGCCGACCACCGTCAGCAGCTGCTGCTTGTTTCGCACCATCCCGAATCGATCAACTACCTCGCTGCGGACTCGGCGTGGCGGATGTGGCGTGATCCTGACGCGGGCCACACACGGATAGACCGGCTCCAACCTGACCTGGATGCGGGTGTGACGGCCTATGACGCGCTCAAGCTCGAACTGACGCCCGACGAGGGGGCTCGGTAGACGTGAGCCAGAGCCACCGCGTGCGAGTGCTTTGCGAGGATCGGCGAACGGAGCGTTTCCTGCGTCGATTGTGCGAACGGCTCAACGTCCGGGTCGAGGAGATACTGGTCGCACCGAGCGGAGCCGGAGACGCCTCGAGATGGGTGATCGCTCAATATCGTGACCGAGTGCGACAGCTTCGGTCGAAGAGGTTTCAGTCGAACCTTGGGCTGCTGGCTCAAGTGGACGGTGACAAGTTCGGCGTCGTCGACCGCAAGCGCCAACTGGACAAGAGTCTGGCGGACGCGTCGCTGCAGCGTCGGCAGAACGACGAGCCGATCGCGATCTTCGTTCCAACGTGGTGCATCGAGACCTGGATCCTTCATCTCACGGGCATCGCAGAGCCGCCCGAGTCCGCTCAGGTGAAGCGCGACCCGACGTACCAAGATGCTTTGCACGAGCTCGACGCTGACGAGAGGGGTCATCTCATGAAAGCGGTCGCCGGCTGGCCTGCCGCGCCAGGCGGCGCTGCGTTGCTTCCGTCGCTTCAGGACGCGTGCACGGAGGGGCGTCGGGTCGGGATAGTGTAGATGCGGGGAGCGGACGGTTGATCGGTAGCGTCCGTATCGGCACCGCCCCGGACACGAAACACCCCGTCCCGGACACGCCCAAGCCCGCCCCGGACACGGAGTAACCCGTCCCGGACACGAAGTAGCCCGTCCCGGACACGGAGTAACCCGTCCCGGACACGGAGTAGCCCGCCCCGGACACCCGGACGCCCTCCCAACCGTCCGGCGCGCCGCCCGGTCGCGACGGCGCCGCATCCGCTTCGTGCCGGCCCCCAACAAATTCACGCAACCCGCCTCTGCTCCTGTCCGACCTCGTCTCTGCATTGACGGACAGCTCCGTCAGTGCCGACGAAACGGCGCCCGTCGAGTCCGTGTGGCGCCTTCAAGCTGAACAACAGGAGTATCGAAATGGCTGAATCATCGGTGAATTGGACGGAGCGCGCCTGGCAGCTCGATGCTGCCGAGATCGGCGTGCCACGGGTGCCGCTTCACGTCTTGACGGGCGAAGCCGTCGACGTCGCGCGGTTCTTTCAACGACGCTGGAGCGCCGAGCGCGATCCCAGCGGCAAAGTCGTCGTACCGGGGCTCGAGCTCTGCCGCGGCTACGGCGGCATCACACCCGAGCTCGGACAGGAAATTCTGGAGCTCCAGCAGGAACTGCAGGCGGCACAGTCGGCCTACATCCTGACCGTCGCTCCCAAGGCCGAGGCAGCTCCCACCGAGCGTGCCCACTTCGTCTTGAGCGAAATCAGCGCCGTGCTCGAGTGGTTCCTCGACGATGGCGTCGAGGACGTCAAGGACGCCCAGCTCGATCGCCTCAACGAAACCTATCGCGACGCCGCCTCCCAGGACGCCCTGGCCGCGGCGCTCGACGACTACGTGGCCCTCGCGTCCCGTTATCGTGCCGAGCTCGACGGACTCGGCGACTTCGACGCGGCTTTGCTCGACGAGGCCAAGGTGCTGGCGGCCCAATTGCGCGAGCGATCCGCGCAGCGCATTGGGCCTCAGAACATCAGCGCCGAACAGCGCGCTCTCGACTTGCGCAGCCGGCTCGCCAGCATGCTGGCGCAGCGGATGAGCGCCGTTCGCTCGGCCGCGCAGTTCATCTTCCGTCGCGAGCCGAGCATCGTGCGTGAGGCAACGAGCGCGTATCAGCGCCGGCGTCGGGCCGAACAGCGACGCAAGAGCGAAGCGTCGTCGGCGACCGAGGCCGAGACCGCCGTTGCCGCGGCGAAGGAGTGACAAAAACCCACGGCTCCCGTCGCGCGTCGGGGCTCTCGGTGCATGAGCAGGAGAGCCGCGGCGCGCGGCGGGGCTCGGGCGCGCACGTGGCTCCCCCTCGGACACCCGCCCGGGACGCGGCACGTTCGGTCAGCCGCGTGCCTTTCTCTTGGGTGCCCGCTTCCCGGACGGTTTCGTGGTCTTGCGCGACAGCGCACGTACGTCGCGGAGATCCTGAGCGCGGCCGACGAACTGCAACTCGTTCTCTGAGACTTGCAGCACGGCCGGCCATTCGTCGCCGCATGGCGGCTGGATGCCGAGCTCCGCAGTCAAAGCGGATCACGTACTGCGTCAGCACAAACCCAGTGGGCAGGGGCAGCCCGTTCAGGTCAACGCGGCCATTGCCCGCCGGAACCCTGTGGGCCTACCGGCCCTCGCTCAACCTGCTGCGCTGAACCTTGCCCTGGTTCACGAGCGAGGAGAGCACGAGCAGCTCCGACACGTCGAAGTGCGCCGCAGCCTCGGCAATCCCTTCGTCGTCGGTGCCGCATTCGTCGGTGAACGCGTCGAGATCCCGCCAGGGGCACAGAAACTCCGCAGCGAACGCGCGTTCGAGCTTTTGCAGTGCCGTGCTTGCCTTGGAGACCGGCAGCACGTGCTGGTCTGGCGAAGCATGCA
>JAFGIS010000513.1 GCA_016929495.1 Polyangiaceae bacterium
CCGTAGGGATCATGCGAGAATTCGGCGGCGATGCGATGGTGGACAGCACGCCCTATTCCACCTCCACGTCCTCCTCCGCCGCCGCCAGCTCCGGCCAGGCTTCGAGCGCACCCATCCTCGTCGAGAGAGAGCCCACTTGGGCAGCTAGGGGAGTTACGTGGTACCACTCGACCGGCAACGCCGAAGCGCGCTTCCATCGTGTCCACGACCTCTTCGACCGCCGTCACGTCGGTACGGTTGCCATCGAAGACTTCGTAGCCGAGCGGGATACCTTCCCGGGCGACAACCCACGCGATGCAGACTTGCTTGCAGTCCGGACGATGGTCGCGACTATGGCCGCGCTTGGCCAGTCCTGAGACGAAGGCGCAAGTCGCGAAACCTCAATGGCGAAGATCGCTCCCACCTTGCCGTGCGCCACATCGTGAGCCAATCTCGCAAAGCCCTCGCTGCCTTCGCGGCAGGGGCAGCCAGCGTGGCGCGGCTCATGGGCCGGAAGTGGCTCACGGCTCAGACACGCCGCGCAGCGAGGCGGTGCGGAGGTGCGAGGGCGTCTACCTGACCTACTCGCCGACGTCGGAGACGGGTACCTTGCGGGGTCGCACGTTGTTCGTTCTGATGTGGTCGTGACACCGCCCGAGCCCCGCTCCGACCAACCGATTCGCCGACACCTGCTGGAAGCCACCCAGGCCTCCGGCAAGACCTATACATTCGATGAGCAGCACGATCCGTCGGTGCCCGTCGCCCACTGGTTTCAACACTCCGACGACGGCCTCGTGCTTTTCATCGTGCTCTACACCCAGGCGTGCCGCTGGTCCTGCTGCACCGGGTGCAACCTTCCCAGCACCTCGTCCGGAGATCCGGTTCACTACGGGGATATCATCCGCCAGATCGATCGTGTGTTTCGCAACCACGAGGTCGTCACGCGGCGGAACGAGATCCGCAAGACCATCGTGAGCAACAACGGCTCGGTGCTCGACGAAGCCACGTTCCCGACGACCGCCCTGCTGCATCTGCTCGTTCGGATCAACCAGGACCTCCCGCAGATGGCGGTGCTGAGCCTCGAGACCCGAGCGGAGTACGTCGACATCGAGGAGCTCGAATTCCTCGCTCGCGTCATGCGCGAACGTTCGACGCCTGCCGAGATCGAGCTCGCCGTGGGTTTCGAGGCTTTCGACGATGACCTGCGCAACCGCGTATTCAAGAAGGGGCTCAGCCTGGCGACCTTCGAACGCTTGGTGGATCGGATCCGACACCCGAACTTCCGGTTGAAGTGCTACTTCATGCAGAAGCCCGTCGTCGCGATGAGCGACGATGAGGCTGTCGAGGATATCCGCCGCGGCGTCGACTATCTCCATGACCTCAGTCTTCGCACCGGGGTCCGCATCAACATGCACTTGAACCCGACCTTCGTTGCGAAAGGCACGCCCCTCGAGGAGGCCTTCCGCCGGGGCACCTACTCCCCCCCACAGCTCGACGACGTGATGCGCGCGGTCCTGCACGGGGCCGCCAAGTCGATTTCGATTTTCGTCGGGCTGTACGACGAGGGGCTCTGCGTGCCCGGGGGTTCCTTCCGGCGGCCGGGCGACGACCGCCTCGTTGGGGCGCTGGAGTCCTTCAATCGGACGCAGGACTACGGGGCTCTCGCGGAGTTCTCTCGTCAGTTCAGCGCCGGGTTCTAGCGGCTCGGACCCCGTACCGGCTCGTAGGCCGGATTGACAGCGAGCGTCCGCGAAGCGATCGTCGCCGCCGGCCGTAGGTGGGGATTCGCCTACGAAGCCAGAGGAGAAACCCGATGAGTCATGCCTCCCGCCGCGCCTTCCTGAGCGTTCTGATCTCGCTGTTTGCCGTCCTGTTCGGTGCGGGCTGTGACAAGACCCCGACGGACTCGGGACGAAAGGATCCCGCAAAGGCCCAGCAGCCCTCCGTTGCCGATCAAGCCACGCCGCAGCCCACCGCCAGCGGAAGGACCTACGTCGTTGCCTGGAGCGTGTGGACCGGATGGATGCCGTTCAAGCTGATGGAGCAAAAAGGCTTTCTGAAGCAACGAGCCAAAGAGCAGGGCGTGAATGTCGAGCTCAAGGAGTTCAAAGGGTACATGGACTCGGTCCAGGCCTTCGCTGCCAAGAAGGTCGATGCGGTGGCGATGACGAGCATGGAGTCGCTGCAGCCGGCGTCCAACGGGGTCGACTCGGTCGGGTTGTTGGTGAACGACATCTCCAACGGCGGAGACGGCGTGCTGCTGCGGGGAGGCGATGCGAAGCTCGAGCAGATCAAAGGAAAAACGGTGCTGCTCGAGGAGTTCAGCGTAAGCCACTATCTGCTCAACCGGGCGCTCGAGACCAAGGGCCTGTCCGAGAAGGACGTCAAGGTGAAGAACATCCCCGGAGACGAAGCGGGCAAGGCGTTTCTGACCGACGGGAGCGTGCAGGCCGTTGCGACGTGGAACCCGCATCTGTTTCAGGCCGTCGAAGCCAAGAAGGGCAGGGTCGTGTTCTCGAGCAGGGAGATTCCCGGGGAGATCATCGACTTCCTGGTGGTCAGCGGCGACGCTCTGAAGGAAAGCCCTGGGCTCGGACGGGCGCTGGTGGATGCCTGGTATGACGCCATGCGCACCATCACCGACCCCAATACACGCGTCGAGGCGATCGAGATCATGGCCAGGGCCGCTGGCGCGTCGGTCCAGGACTTCAATCGCATGCTCGCCGACACTGACTTGTACACGGATCGCAAACGGTGCGCCGAGTTCCTGGAGAGCGAGCAGCTCAAGCAAACCATGGCGAAGGTGAAGAAGTTCAGCTTCGACAAGGGGCTCATCAAGGACGCCTCCTTCGAGATAGGGTTTGGGGCGGCGGCGAACCAGAAACTCAGGTTCGACTCCTCCTTCGTCCGTGCAGCCCCGTGAGCAAGATCGTCGGATCTCCGCTCGGCCGGACCCAGCGACTGCTTCTGGGAGCAGCTCCGTTCATCGTATTGGTCGGGCTCTATGCCTATTTCTCCCACGAGCGGCACATCGAGAACCCGATGGATCGCCTGATGCCCAGTTTCGAGCAGCTGGCAGCGGGGCTGCGTGAGGTCACGAGCGAGGATCCACGAACGGGGACCGTCTGGCTGTGGACGGATACGGCGGCCTCGTTGGTCCGACTCGCCAAGGGCATGGGGTCCGGAGTGCTGGTGGCCGTGGTGCTCGGGGTACTGGCCGGGATCTTCAGCGGCTTTCGAGCCGTGGTCCAGCCGCTGACCATCGCGCTGGCGAAGGTCCCACCGCTGGCCCTGTTGCCGATCGTTTTCATCTTCCTCGGGGTCGAGGAGACGTCGAAGGTCGTGTTGATCGGCCTGGGAATCGCGCCGACGCTGGCCAACGACATCCTGCTCGCGGCGGCCGCAGTGCCACGGGAGACCGTGGTGAAGGGCTACACGTTGGGTGCGAGCACCGCGGAAGTCGTGGTCAAGGTTATCCTGCCCCAGATCCTGCCTCGCATCTTCGATTCCATCCGGCTCACCATCGGCCCCGCATGGATCTTCCTCATTGCTGCCGAGGCGATCAGCTCGGACAGCGGGCTCGGCTACCGTATCTATGTGGTGCAGCGGCAGCTGGCCATGAACATCATCATGCCGTATGTGGTCTGGATCGCCGCCCTCGGCGTGGCGCTCGACTACGGCTTGCTGCTGTTGTCGCGCTGGCTCCATCCGTGGGCGCACGCCCGGGGGAACTGATGGCAGCGAGCGACGACGGGCCCCAGAGTCTGACCGACAAGGCCGCACGAGCCGCTCGTGATACCGCCCGTCGGGCACCGGGTATCCCCCTCGACCGCCAGCTCTCCGATGAGGCATCGGAGGCCTCCGCTTTGAAGGTTTCGGCGGCCGAGGACGAAGCGCCTACGCCGCACGTACTCGAGTGTGATCACATCGTTCACCGCTATGCCAAGCCGTCCGGCGGCCACCAGCTCGTGATCAATGATGTTTCGATCTGCGTTCCGACCCCGGACTTCGTGAGTGTCGTCGGCCCGAGCGGCTGTGGCAAGTCCACCCTGCTGCGGCTCGTCCTCGGCTCCGAGACCCCCTGGCATGGCTCGGTATGCGCGGACGGCAGAACCGTCGACCATCCCGATCGCAGCCGCGGCATCGTGTTCCAGCGCTACTCGCTGTTCCCCCACCTCACGGTGCTCGAGAACGTCATCTTCGGACTCGAGCTCGACGGAACCTGGCTCTTGCAGCGTTGGCTGACCTGGCCCTGGTACCGGCGGACCCATCAGCGACCGTACCTCGAGATGGGGATGGAGTACCTCAACACGGTCGGCCTCGCGGAACACGCAGGAAAGTACCCGCAACAGCTTTCCGGTGGAATGCAGCAGCGCGTCGCCATCGCTCAAGCCATGATCATGAAGCCCCGGATCCTGCTGATGGACGAACCGTTCGGGGCGCTCGATCCGGGCACTAGAGAGGCACTGCAACTGACGATCGTCCAGGCTTACGAGCAGCACGGCCTCTGTATCTTCTTTGTCACGCACGACCTGGAGGAAGCGATCTTCGTGGGCAATCGACTCCTGGTCCTGTCGCCATTCTGGAGCGAGGACGACGGTAGCCCAGGCAACGGCGCGAAACTCGTCATGGATGTGCGCTGCCCCAAGAGCGCGACCGTGGACCGCAAAGCAGCTCCCGAGTTCCAGGAGCTCTTGGCCCACGTACGCCACCAGGGCTTCGACCCGGCCCAACGCCAGAGGATCTGCGATTTCGACCTCAGCGCCGCACCCTGATTTCACACGAACAGAGTCTCGGCCTTCCCTGACCGCACCCAAGCCACGATCTGCTGTTCGACAGCGCCGTAGGTCGCGTCGTCGAAGCCGAGCGGTCGCGCGTACTCGAGAACTCGAGCGCGCTCCTTGTCGCTGATGGCGCCGTCTGCCATGGCCAGGAGCACTCCCGTCTGCACCGCCAGCTTCCGCACGGCGGGATCACGGATCCGGACCGCGAGCTGCTCGGGCGTGACCTTCTCGAGTGCAGATTCGTCCCCGAGCTCCAGGTTGAAATCGGCGACAAGCTCCTGGATCAGCGCTTGCTCCGCTTCATGGACTCCGTCGGTCTCCGAGATGTCCTGCAACGCTCCAACGATGGCCCGCGCTTCATCGGCGTTGAGCACGAGGTCTCGGTCGAACAGGGGGTAGAGATCCACTGGCTCGGTCATGGCACAGCCATGGTACGGAGGGATGCCGCTCCGGATCAATCTCCGCGGTTTCGGCCATGCAGATCGCCGACAGACGGGGCACCCACCCGGCGGGCCGGAGCCGACTAGTCCACCGTCCTCCTCAACGCGTCGCGTTCGCGGGACAGGCCGTCGGAATCCTCGCGCAATCGTGACCGCCATGGCTCGGGCAGGTACGACAAGTGGTTCGTGTAGAGTACCGCCTCGAGGGTCTGCAGCCTGAGCTTCGCCGCGGACCCTTCCGGGACGTAGCTGGAGGCCTCGTCAACGAACAGATCCAGCGGGACGTGCACGCGTTCGTCGGCACTCTTCTGCGAGGGATCCTGATGGATCGGCTGGCGACGGGCCCGACGCCGGGCGCGGTGCGCGATGAGCTCGATGGCGGCCGGGGTGACGAAGCCCATCGCTTCGAACAGCTTCTCGAGCTCGGGACGATTCGGCCGACGGCCGTTCTCCGCCACAATCTCGATGTCGCACGACCGCGCTACGGCCTCGAGAATGGACTGTTTGTCCTCAAATGTCTCGGGCGCGAGGATCGGCAGGTGCTCCTCGGCTCGCCCGGGTCGACCGGTGTCCGGCGCCAGCTCGAAGGGCCGCGCAGTGAGCAGGACCCAGAAGATCTTGCCCCGCATGTCCGGGTCTCCCATGAACGCCGTGAAGGCACCGAACACGCGCTCATCGACCTTGTTCCCGAAGTCGCTCCGCTCGTTGCCGAGCGTCTTGTCGGCTTCGTCGATGAGAACGATGTTGGGTGTCATGGCCTTCAGGATGCTGAAGATGGTATCCAGGTTGCTCTCCGTCTGCCCCACGTACATGCCGCGGAAGTTGCGCAGACTGACCGCGGTGACACCTGCGTCGCGGGCAAAGGCCTTCGCGATGAAGGTCTTGCCGACCCCGTTGGGCCCCGGGCATACCACACCCACCGGCACGTCGTGCCGCCCTTCCCGGAGGTCGCGGGCCGTGTCGACGAAGAACTGCTTGATGCTGACGTTGCCTCCGACCGCATCGAGCCCGTGACGCACCGCGAGGATCTCCAGCATACCTCGGCTGTCCCGGATGATAAGCTCCCGCTTGCGTTCGGTGACGAAGAGCTGCGTGAGGCGTCGCTCGTTGGAGTGACAGGCTCGCAGGAAGAGGTGGCGGATTCCGGTCAGAGTCAGTCCCGCGGTCTGTTCGGCCAGCTCGGCCTCGCTCACGTCGAAGGTCAGGGGCTCCCGACCCTCGACGACCAGCTTCGCCTGCTGCCACCGGATGAACCGTTCTCGCTCCGCCAGGTCGGGCCTCGGGACCTCGACCGCCGTGACCAACTCCGAACGCACCAGGTCGGGATGCAGGCTGTGAAGGTTGGGCGCCAGCACGAAACAGACGGCGTCTCGCAGCTTCGTGTCTTGCAGGCGTTCATGGAATAGGTGGGCGAAGCGCTGCAGAGTGACCGAGTTGATGCGGTCGACCTCCGACATGGTCTGCGGGTCGCCGTTCGGTGCCAGATGCTGTCCGTACTCGAGCAACACCGCCACCGGGCGATCCGAGGATTCGATACCCACGATGAAGGCCTCGATGAAGGCCAGAGCCTGGGTGCTCTCCTTGGGGAAATCGTAGATGCTGCGGATCAAGCGCTGTCCGCCTGGAAGGTTCTGGTTCGCCAGCTCGACGAAACGCCGTGCGTCCTGGTCGCTCGAGAAGCGCATGCCGCGCGAAACGTCGTAGTAGATGACGATGTAGTCGCCCTTCTCGAGCAGGTGCTGGAGATAGGCCGTGCAGGACACGTACTCGGCCCCGAGGGGAAACACATCGTCGATATTCGTGTGCAGGACGAAGAAAGCCGACTCACGCCGATCGTAGGATTGCCGGAACTGCTCGACCCATAGCGGGTACGCTGCATCAGCTGGGGTCACGATCCACCTCCGGAGTTGTCTTGCGTCGTCTCCCTCTACCTCGGGTCTTGGCGTTCATGATCGCGCGCGCCGGGCCCTCGTTCGCCCGCGCTGGCCGCGGTCGCGCCCGATCAGCTCGTCGCATGCCTCGCCCGCGGCAGCCAGGCGGCTTTGAAGCTCGGTCACGTCCGGCATCGCGGCCTGCGCGCCCATGGCCACGTCGGCCTTGCGGAGCTCCATCGCGAGCTTGAACTCCTGTAGATTCGTCTCGATCACCGTGAGCACACTGCAGATCTGCCTCTGCTTGTCGAATGCGGCCCGCCACTGGGTCAGCGTCCGCTCGGTCGAGCGCCGGGCCTCTTCCAGCGCCTCCCGCACAGGGCCTGGCGGTGCGTTGGCGCTCTCGTGAGCGAGCCGCTGGACCTCGCCGTCGAGCCAGCGGCCGTCGGCGCTCTGGACGATCTGGCGCAACCGTTGGTAGAGCTTGGCCATCGTGACCGCTCGATCGCGCAACAGCCGCAGATCCTCGCGCGAGCTCTGCAGGATGCTCTCGACGCTATCGGTTTGATCGTCGAGGAACACGGCTTCGATGGCGTCGTAGACGTACAGGATCCGCTCGAGCTGAGGACGGACCTTGGGATCGGCCCATTGGACGGTCTGCTGGAGCTCCCGAAGGTCCGACGCGCGCTGCTGCTCCGAGGCCTCCTCCTGGAGCTGCCGCACGAGCTTCTGGTCGAAACCCGCGGTGACGAGATATCCATAGACGAGAGACCCCGCGGCCGCGGTGAGCATCCCCATGGACAGACCCACGCCGGGATCGAGTGTGCTCGCCGTGGCCACGGCGGTCGCCGCCCCGATGGCCGCCGGGATTCCAAAGACCTGCAACAACCGGTGACGGAAACGGAAGCAGGCCTTGAGGCGGTCGCGCCAGCTAGGAATCCAGGATGAGGCCACCTTGATCGTCGTTCTTCAACATGCTGCCGAGCTCAGTTGGCGCTGGCGCCGCAGTTGAACAGGCGGAACTCGGTCCGGCGGCTGGCGTCCTTGTCCTCCACGCCGCCGACCAGGATCGGCTGAACGGAGCCGAATCCGCGCACGTCGAATCGAGACTGCGGAAAGGCGATACCGTCGAGCGTCTTCAGATGGTTGACAATCGATTCTGCGCGCTCCTGGCTCAGCCGACGGTTCGCGTCCGGGTTGCCTGTCGAGTTAGTATGGCCGTACACGCGGACGCACAGAGCCGGAAAGCTCCTGAGCTTGTCGGCGATGGTATCGACGATGCTCTTGGCGTTGGCGTCGAGCGCCGCCTTTCCTTCCTGGAAGTAGATGTTGGGCAGCTTCAGCGTCCCGACGTCGGCGCCTTCATCCGCTTTCGCCTTCTCCGCCGCGTAGGCGTACCGCTTCTCTTCGGCCTGAAGCGTCGGGCCGGCGACCTTGGTTCCGTCACCTGCCACTTCGGCGGCCAGACGCGCTCGTTCTTCGAGCTGCCCCTTCAAACCGACCAGAAAAGCGTCGTTGAGGATCGTCTCCGCGGCGGGCTGCTCCCCGGGGCCGAGCTTGCCCTTGGCGGCGAGCAGACGTGCGGTCTTGGCGATGCGCTCGGTCATCTTGGGTGGTTTGCCGCACTGGCCCCACCACAAGCAGAGGTTCTCCTCGAGGGTCAGGAAATCGATTCCCGCCAGCACCGCCTGGCCGAGCTTCTCGTCGCCGGCGCAATCGGGCCCGCAGTCCTTGGTGATGAACCGAGCGTGAGCGGCGACGTCCCTGTCGTAGCCATCGATGACCTTGAAGTACGCCGCCGCCAGCTTGGTGAGCACGTCCTTGTGCTGGATCACGTAGTCGCGGTTGGCGACGACGATGTCTACGATCACGTCGTCGGCTTGGCCTCCCGTGGCGAAGACCTTCGGGTATCCATCCTTCTCCGCAATCGCCGTGAAGGGCTGCCACAACACGGCGACCTTGACGGAGCCCGCCTTGAGCTTGTCCCAGCAATCCTTGGCGACCACGCCGTTGTCGGTCTTGACGTTCTCCAGGCTCGCGAAGGACAGGCTCGCAAAGTCCCAGAGATGCTCGCTCGGAGTGCCGGAGGCGAAGCACACCTTGTCCGAGGGAGCCACGTCGTCGAAGCTCTTCTTGTCCTTCGACACGAAGACGGCATCGCCCCCGTTGGACTCGTCGATGTTCCAGAGAATGACGCCCGGGTAGAGTCCCTTTTGCTTGTGCTTGGCCCCGTGCTGTAAGAACGCATCCAGCGTCGTCACCGCGATGTCGAGCTCTGCGGCGGCGAGGGCCCGCATCCGCTCGTTCTGGTCGTAGAACTTCTCGTCATCCGAATAGCGGATGCCGATGTCGTGCTTGCCGAGCTCCTCGGCCAGACGCGGTTCGCCGCGGAAGGTGCTGTATCCGGACCACGGGTCGCCGGCCATCTTGATCATCGTTCCGTGCTTCGCACCGGCAAGCGAGGTCGAGCTATCGAGCACCTGCTCCTGCTCGCGCTGCTGCCTGCTGTCGAGCGCGGGCCTGAGCAGCATCGTCCATCCGAAGTACGCGGCGGCCCCGAGGATGATGAGTGGAACGCCGATGGTGAGCGCAGGCCCGGGACGCCCGCCCGTTGACTTTGCCATGGTGCTTTCCTGATTCTGGAGTTGAGTCCCTCGAACGCAGTGGCTTTGGCGCGATCAGCCAATACCGCCCTTGCCTTCCGCGGCCTTGGCCGGTGAAGGCGCTCCGGCCGCTCGCCCGGCAGCGCGAGCCTCGAGCATCGCTTGAAACTTGCTCTTGCTGGCGCGAGCCTGCGCGGCCTCGCGCAGTTTGCGGCGCTTCTCTTCGCGCGTGGCGCCGCTCATCTCGTCGGAGATGTCCGCCTGCGCGGCGACACCTTCGATGTACTTGTCGATGTCGGACACGGCGCTCTCCTCCGCGCTGGTGCTCATGCCGCTCACCATGTCGCCGAAGGCCTTGCGCGCCTGGGCCGAGTGAAGCTTGGCGATCATCGCGTCCTTCTTGGATTCCATCGCCTGGGTCTTGGATTCGATCTGACGGAGCTTGCCGAGATAGTCGGAAACGAGCTGCTCCGAGGCGGCCAGTTCCTGCCGGAGCGTGCCAAGCTCTGCCTCCAGGGCTTCCTTCTCGTTGACGAGATCTTCGCCGAGCTCCATGGCGTCGGGATTCTGGGCCTGGGCCTCGAGCAGCGCCCCTTCGAGGTCCCGCTCCACCTCCTGGAGCTGGCCCTGCTTGGTGGCCACCAGATTGCGGATGCGGTTGCGCTCCGCCGCCAGTCGTCCGACCGCGGCGTGCATTTGTTGATACTGGCTCTTCATCTTCCGAATGGCCATCTCGTAGACGGCCTCGGGGTTTGCCTGCTCGAGACTGCGCTGGCCTTGCCAGAAGAGCCCTCTCACGAAGTTCCAAAACCGTGCGGCGACACTCATCTTTTCGTCTCCCGACTCGCCTCGACTACCGGACGTTCACGCCTTCTGCGGTGGATTCACGTTCCCAAAGAAGACCCGCGTGGCCTGCAGACGCGACTCCTCCGCCAAGCAGGCCACGCGCACACCCTCCAGGTGCCGGTTCACGTTTTCCATGCTCTGACGGTGCTGTTCGATCTGTGCCTGGAGTGCATCGATCTGCGCTTGCTCCTGCTCGATAGCCTGCCGGGTCTCGATCTCGACGGCCTTCAGAAGTCCGTGAACCCTCCTGATCTTCCGCTCGGCGTCGGCCATCACCGCTTGCCGGTCTTTGCCGATTGCCCCCAGGAAGGCCTCGGCTGCGGCAATCTTGGACGCCTTGGGCAATGCTCCGTCGAGGCGACCGAGGAAGCTCTCCAGCTGCTCCACCTCGTCGGTGTCCGGGATCCCGGCCAGGTCGTACTGCTGCTGGAAATCGATCTCCACCGCGCCGGCTGCGGTCGATCGCGTCTCGAACGAGCCGAGCGGTACGGCGTCCGCCGCTTCGGCCGGCACAGCATGTTCGCTCGTTGCCAGCATCGCCGCAAACTCCTCGTCGCTGAGCGCGTCGCCGTCCGCGAGCGCCGCGGTGCCGTCTGCCTGCCGATCTTCCGCCGATTGCCAGAAGAGCCCCTTGACCTTGTTCCAGCCACTCATGTTCGCAGTGTGCTCGAGGGTGCCGACATTCGGCGATGACGTCAACGTGGGTCTGGAAGGCGACGTCTGCCCACCCGCCGAAAGGCCGATGTGATGCGCACGGTGACGCGGTCGGGCGCTCTGGCCCGCGGTGCGATCGATTCGCCCCGGCAGCGGTTGCCCTCGAATCAGCCACCTGGCCGGTGCCGTTGATGCGCACGCTGGTCTGCGCGTGCAGGGGCCGTCGGCTCGCGCGACGCTCGCTCGACCTCGTTCGTGTGTGCGAGGCTGGGCTCCGAACATGTACTGCAGATCCACGTTGGCGACATCATTCGCCATCACGTACTGCTGTAGAAACGACGGCGCGGCCCACGTGTGCGCGCTGGTTCCGGTGTTCGTATGTTCGACCCATTCGCGGATCAGCGGGCTGGAGGGGCAGATCACATAGTGCTTGGTCACGCGGACGCCGGTTCGCGTCAGCGCCACATCGACTTGCAGAGCGGTATTCCCGCAGGGATCATGCGAGAATTCGGCGGCGATGCGATGGTGGACAGCACGCCCTATTCCACCTCCACGTCCTCCGCCGCCGCCGCGAGCTCCGGCCAGGCTTCGAGCGCGGGGCGCAGCGACTTGGCAGCTTCTGCCACCGGGGCGCCGATCTGCCCGACCGTGCGCGCCAGCCGATCGGCCACGGCCGGGAAGGAGGGACTCGCGGAGGTGGCGATGGCCGTGGCCAGCGCCGCCGTGCTCCAGCCCAAGGGCCCTAGCGGCCTGCAGCCGAAGAAATGGCTCAGCCCCGGGATCTGCACGATGGCTCCGAGGGTCGCTGCGGAGAGCAGGCTCGTGGCCACCACGGGTCGGCTGAGCTCGCCGGCCCGCAACGTTTGGCCGAGCTGCGTGCCCACCAGAGCCAAGAGCGCGACGGTGCTGGCGCGTTCGTGGCTCCCGAGCAGACGGGATACGGCCCACGCTGCGCCCGCACCTGCAGCCGTGGCCGCAGCGCGCGCCGTGATGTCGCGGTTCAGCGGGTCGCCGAGCGAAGCGTCCGGTCCCTCGTTGGCTACGGATGCGAGCACGGCCGGCGTGGGAGGCCGCAGCGCG
This sequence comes from Polyangiaceae bacterium, assembly GCA_016929495.1. GTDB lineage: Bacteria > Myxococcota_A > Polyangia > Polyangiales > Polyangiaceae > JAFGIS01. The sequence continues at coordinate 12,258 of JAFGIS010000513.1, forward strand.
ACGGCCATCGCTGGAGCGACGTCGGTGAGCAAATTGACCAGCAGCAATTGCCGGGCCGTTAGCGGCGAGTAGCCGTCGATGAGCCCAGCACCGAGCGTGAAGGCGATTTCTCCGAGGTTGCCGCCGATAAGGATCGACACCGCATCGCGCACGGACGCCCACATGGCGCGGCCCTCTACGATGGCGTCGACGATGGTCCCGATGTGTTCGTCGACGAGCACGATGTCCGCCGCTGCTCGAGCCGCCGCAGTGCTCTGGGGTCCGATCGCGATTCCCACGTTGGCCAGGCGAATCGCTGGCGCGTCGTTGGCTCCGTCGCCCGCCATGGCCACGACGCGTCCCGCGCGCTGAAGCGCGCGCACCACCCGCACCTTCTGCGATGGCGTAACGCGCGCGAACACAGCGGCGTCGCCGACCACGGTGTCGA
>JAFGIS010000514.1 GCA_016929495.1 Polyangiaceae bacterium
CCATACGCACATGTGCTACGGGGAGTTCGGAGACATTCTCGACGCCGTCGCGGAGCTCGATGCCGATGTCATCTCGATCGAAGCGTCGCGTTCGAGGATGGAGCTGTTGTCGGACTTCGGCCGGTTTCGCTATCCAAACGAGATTGGACCCGGCGTGTACGACATCCATTCACCGCGGGTTCCGACTCGAGACGAGATGGTCGAATTGATCGAGCGCGCCGCCAGAGTACTGCCGGTTCGCCAGCTTTGGGTCAATCCGGACTGCGGGCTCAAGACTCGCGGCTGGCCGGAGGTCGAAGCGGCGCTCGCGAACATGGTGGCAGCGGCTCGGCTGGCTCGCGAACGACTGACGAACACGGCACGTTGACGACCGCGCCCGTAGACCCGACACGGTGTCCGCTGTGCGGAGAGGACAACGACTGCGGGATGGTCAAGGGCGAGTCGACGTGTTGGTGCACGGCGGTGACAGTGCCGAGAGAGGTATCGGATCGCATTTCTCCGGAGGCGCAGGGTGTCGCGTGCGTCTGTCGCACCTGCGCCACGGGGCGCCGGCACCCTGCGCAGATTATGCGACAGATTCAGGAGACACTGAAGCGTCGGTAGCAGGTGCGCACGCGCAGAGCCATGACGACGATTCCTTGATAGTGAGAGTGAAGCCTTCCTGGAAACAGACAGACGACGCCCATCGGGACGACCACGGTCGGGGAGCAGTGCACCGATTGCTGGACCGCCTCGATGCCCTCCAGGATCCCCTCACTGGTTTCTGGGGCACGACGGCCTCAAGCCTCGCTCACAAGATGTACGGGGCGGCGCACCTCTACCTGTTCTACGACTGGCATGACCGTCCCGTCCGCTATGCCTCGAACGGCATTAATGCCGCGCTTTCCCTTCAGCGGGCTTCCGGGCTGTTCGGGCGGCGCGACGGTGGCGCCCGTGAGGACTATGACGGGGTCGAGGTCCGACGCCTCAGAACTCGACTCTTCTCATGACGAAACGGGGCAGGAGACGGATGACGGCCATGACGAGCGCCCACATGCGCGGCACGTAGATCAGGGGCCGGCGCGTATCCATCGCTCGCACGACCGCCCGGGCCACCGATTCCGGCTCACCGGCAAAGGGCGGCGGCTTGAGCCCGGCGGTCATGCCGGTCTTGACGAATCCCGGCTTCACGCAAAGCACGTCGAGGCCCCGTGCGCGGAACTTGTGGTCCAGCGCCTCGAGATACACCGACAGCCCCGCCTTGGTCGAACCATAGATCGCGACAGGTTTGCGTCCACGGTCGCCGGCGACCGAAGAAAACACCACCAGTCGCCCGCCGCCTCGCGCGAGCAGCCGCTGGCGCGCATGCTCGCAGAACACGACCGTGTGCGCGTAGTTGACCGTCACCATGCGGCGCACGAGCTCGGTGTCCACCTCCAGAGCCTCTTGCGGCGCAAACATCCCCGCGGTCACGATGACCGTGTCGAAGCCGCCGAGCGCCCTGTCCGCGGCGTCGAGAGCAGGCGCGAACTGCTCCGGATGCTCGAGGTTGCACACGGCATGCTCGACTTGGGCACGCGAGGGACGCCGGGCGCTGAGGTCCGCCGCGCTACGCTCGAGGCCACTCTCGTCGATGCCCATGAGGAACACGGCGTCTCCCCGCTCGCTCAGCACTCGCGCAACGGCACGACCCATCCCGGTCGTGCCTCCCAAGACGATGGCTTTCACGCAGGGTCTCCCAACAGGCGACAGGACTGGGCGCTGCGCAACCGGCGCCCGGGGTCCCACTTGGCTCGAAGGCTTTCGAACGCAGGCAGGCGAGGCTCCATCTTGCGGAAGTGCTCGGGCCTGGTGAAGCGGTCCTTGGTGAGATAGATCCGGCCGCCTGCCGCGACGAGGAACTCGTTCAGGCGGTCCACGATGCGTTGGATCTCGGGCGACACGGCCATGTCGATCGCGATGGACGTCCCCTCCATGGGAAACGAGAGGACGCCCTTCCCCTGTGGACCACAATCCTTGATCACGCACAGTGGTGAGGCGCCGCCGAGCCGGGTCAACAGGGTCATGAACTCGCGCACGGCCGCTGCCCCAGCAGCCTTCGGAAGGACGCACTGATACTGCGTGAAGCCGCGCGAACCATAGGCGCGATTCCAATGCAGGACGGCGTCCAGTGGATAGAAGAAGGGATCGGGGGCGGACAGGCCGGACCGGTGTCGGCGCAGGTGCTGCCAGTAGTAAGCGCCGTTGAACAGTCGCGCCGTGCACGCGTTCAGGACCCAGTTCGGCAGCTCGAACGGCAGTGTTCGCGGCCGGGGCGTTGCCGAGGGAAACGGCGGCGCCTCGCTGGAGCTCGCCCAGCGTCCGGCCATGAGGATCCCTCTTCCCATCGAACGGCCCCGGCTCAGACAGTCGATCCAGCCCATGGTCATGGGCCAGTCGAGCGCCGTGCGCTCGAGCGCTGCCAAGAACTCGCCGATGTCGCGCACGCGCCAGCTCTCGGTCCAGAGCCAGCTGCTCGGGATGCAGCGAAGAGGAAACTCGACCTCCAGAATGTGCCCGAGCAGCCCCATGCCGCCGATGGTCCCGTGAAACAGATCAGGGTACTCCGTGGGCGAGCAGTCGACGAGGCTGTCGTCGGCGAGGCGTACCCGCATGCGAAGCACGTGAGCGCCGAAGCAGCCGTCACGGTGGTGGTTCTTGCCGTGCACGTCGCTCGCGACCATCCCGCCCAGCGTGACGAACTTCGTCCCCGGCGTGACCGGCGAGAACCAGCCTCGATGAAGGAACAGGCGATTGACTTCGGCGAGACTCAGCCCGGCCTCAGCACGCAGCACGCCCGTCTCCGGGCAGAAGCACAGGATCCGGTTGGCCAGGCGAGTGCCGACGAGCTTGTCGTCGGCTCGAGCCGGCAGTGACGAGTCGCCATAGGACCGACCGAGCCCTCGCGCCAGAGCTGCTCCGGTGCTCGACGACTCGAGGTCATCACCCAGGAGCTCGCGACCCGGCGCCGGGAGCCGTCCCCAAGCCGCGAGCATCGCAGGCGGGGCCCTGCTGACGACCGACTTGCCTCGAGCGATGGGCAACGCGCACTGCATGGTGTTACGATTCTTATAGCAGTAACACCACTCGCCGCAGCTGTCAACTCGAGCGACGTGGTTGGTAGCCGGCGTCGGGTCGCGTCCGCGTGGATAAGCAGCCGACCGTCAGAAAACGATGACCTCGTAGCCGTCGTCGACGAAGCTGCCGATCCCCGCGTGCCCCCTCATGGAATCGAGCAGCGGCAGGCCGGCATCCTGTGCAAGGGCCAGTACGTCTCGTGAGGGCTCCGCGCAGCCGGAAGCGGCCGTCCTGCAGACGCCTTCCAGCAAGCCCAGGGCACGCGCCTCGTCGAAAAGCGCCGCGAATCGTCCCTCGCGGACGCGCAGAGACTGCGTCGCATCGCCTTCCAGGATCAGACGGACGGCGTGGCCGCGTCGCGCTAGGTCGATGGCGTACATGAACGCATGGTTGAGACGGCACGCATCGTTGGTGAAGACGGCGAAAAGCAGCTTCCGTGTCATGTCTGCGTTCACTACCATGGCCAGCACGTCGACCAGGATGCGCCTTCCCTCGGAGACAGCGCGGGCGGCTACCTTCCCGGTCAGCCGGGTGGCCCATTCGAATGGTCGCTACGGGGGATGGATGACCTGTGCGTTCTGTCTCCGAACCGGCAACGCAGGCTAACCTCGTGTCCACGGTGCCGGTCTGACCGCCAGACACCGGCAGCAGCACTTCCACCAGAGCAGCCATGAGCAACATCGCCCGATTCAGCGTTTCCATCGAGACCGAACTGCTGGACCGCTTCCTGCGAGTCGCGAAGAAGCGCGGCTGGGGCAACCGGTCCGAAGCCCTGCGCAGCCTCATCCGTGACTCCCTGGTGCGCGAAGAGTGGGAGGCGGACGCCGAGATCGTCGGCACCATCACGCTCGTGTACGACCATCACAAGCGCGAGCTCGGCGACAAGCTGACGAACATCCAGCACGACCATCATAACCTCGTGCTCTCGGCAACGCACATCCATCTCGACCACGACAACTGTCTCGAGATGATCGCGGTACGCGGTACTGCGACGCGGGTCCAGAAAATCGCCGACGCGCTCATCGGCACGCGCGGCATCAAGCACGGCAAGTTCTCGGCGACGACCACCGGAAAGAAGCTCCGTTAGCCCTGTCCCCGGAGGCACTCGGCCGTCGTGTGCGGACGCGAGCACCCAGTTCGGCTCCGAAGTGCTGGCTACACGGCCAACGTATGCAGGCTCTTGCCTAGGGGCGGACTGAATGTTACTGGGCAGAGCATCGTAACATCCACCTCAGGAGCGAGCGAGATGAAGAGCCCTATTGCAGCCTGTGCCACTATCGCCACGGCCTGTTTGCTGGCGGCATGCGGAGGCGACGACGAGACTCAGACGGCCCACGTGGTTCGCGTACAAGACCGTCACCGCACGGCGAGTGGGGTACGGTGAGTTCCGTCGCTTCGAGATCCTGTCCCTGCTCGTGACCGGCGACCGGCAGAGTGTTGGTCGATATACGCGCCAGAACCCCAACACCAAGGTCAACGTCACACTCGACCTGCAGCACGGACTCGGCTCCGACTCTGTCAGCGGAAGCCTGAGCGGCGAGTGGGTGCATGGTCTATTCATGGCCGACTACGGGCGGCAGCCCCTGGACGACGTCTTCGTACTGGACTTGGCTCTGCGCTACGCTCACAGACTGTCCGACCGCGCGCTTCTGCTGGAGCCCTACCTTCTGCTTGGTAACCTGCTGGACAGCAGGTACGCGTATGTCGAAGGCTACCAAATGCCTGGATTCAACCTGCTCGCCGGCCTGCGGATCGGAGTCTAGATGAGCCGCCGTCACTCCCCACACGACCTCGCCCACTGTGGCGTGTTCGGAGCAGCAGCCCTGCTGCTACCTGTGCTGTTCCATCTCGTTCACCTCGGCCGAGTCTTCATGCCGATGTACCTGCCGCTGGTGACGCTGGCCTTCTTCGTCAAGCCGCTGCCCGCGGCCGTTACCGCCGCCGCGACGCCCATCCTTTCGGGTGCAGTGACCGGCATGCCCCCTTTCTACCCGCCGGTGGCGGTGATGATGGCCGTGGAGTTGTCGTTCATGGCAGCCGTTGTTTCGGCAACCGTCCAGGTTTGTCCTCGGATCAACGAGTGGGGGCTCCTCTTGGCCGTGTTGCTCCTGGGACGTTGTCTGTACGTCGCGCTCGTGTACGGTACGTCCCTACTGCTGACATTGCCCGCGGCCTTCATGGCCGGAGTCTCGTTTGTCAGCGGCTGGCCGGGCATCGTCCTGATGATGGTCGTGGTTCCGCCATTGGTCAGAACGCGCAAGGCTTCCACTCGGCCGCGCGCCGAACACGGAAGGCAATCCGGATGACACCCGAAAACAAGGTCGAATTCTTCGACGGCATCGCGAGCCAATGGGATGGCTGGGAAGATGCACAGGCTTTGGGCTGCAAGCTCGCGCTCGGGCTGGAGGAGCTGGGCGTGGCCCCGGACGAAACGGTGCTCGACGTGGGCTGCGGCACCGGAAACCTCACGAAGGCGCTGCTGTTGCGGCTTTCGCCGGCCGGCCGCGTCGTCGCCGTGGACTTCTCACCAGGCATGTTGCAGGTCGCGCGTGGCAAGATCCACGACGAACGGACCAGCTGGCACCTGGCCGACGCACGCCAGCTTCCGCTCGGAGATACCTCCTGCGATCGAGTCATCTGCTGCTCGGTCTGGCCTCACTTCGACGACCCGCGCGAGGCAAGCGCCGAGTTGGTCCGCGTACTGAAGGTCGGAGGAAAGCTGCACGTCTGGCACCTGATGTCACGCGACGCCGTGAACGCGGTCCACACTTCGGGCGTACAGGCCATTCACCGAGATATCCTCGAGCCGGCACAAGCTACGGCCCGCGTGCTCGAGGCTGCTGGGCTCCAGGTCATCACGGTCATCGACGACGACGAGCGGTACCTGGTCAGCGCATCGAAGCCGGTCCGCCTGGGGTCTCATGCGCGCGCGCTGGCATGAGCTCTGGGGTTCGGGGCGCGGCCCGGTCGTAGCGCTCTGCCCCCACACGAGGATCCTCTGCGGCTCGCTCGTATTCGCGGCCTTCATGACAGTTCCATTTTCAGAGGTGCGCGGGGTGCTGTTTGCGGTCGGTGTGTGCGTGGCATGGATGGGCGCCTGCCGCCCGCCCGGCAGGCTCGTGCGGGCAGCGCTTCTGTTCGCGCTCGTTCTGTTTCTGCCCTACTTCTTGCTGCCTTGCCTCCCTGCCTGGCTCACCGACTCGCCCGACGGCGGAACAACTAGCTTCGTCGTGCCGCTGACGATCTTGCTGCGGGGCACAGGCGGGATACTCATCTCCGCTGCCGCCGTCTCTTCGCTGAGCATGGGTGATCTGCGCGAGGGGCTTCTCGGCCTTCCCCTGCCGAACCTCCTTCGTACGGTTCTCGTGCAAATCGTCCACCAAACGGCAACGCTCTTCTACGAGACCCGCAGAGTCGCCGCCGCCATGGCCGTGCGGGGAGCGTCGGGTGGCGGCGTTGCAGCCTGGAGAGTAGTGGCATCGTTGCCACGCGTCTGGCTTCCTCGGGTAGCCGCGCGTGCCGAACGGGTGGCGAACGCGATGGAAGTGCGCGGCTACTGTGAAGGCGAGCCAGATCTGCCTCGCCAGCGGCGATCGAGCTTCGCCGATACGGTCGCTCTGGCCCTTTCCGCCGCAGTGCTCGCGGGGGCGTTGGCCCTGCGCGTGGGGGCCCTGCGGTGAGCCACCCGGCGCTAAGCTTCCGGGACGTTTCGGTTCGCCACGAGCCCGACGACGAGCCCTCCGTGGCCAGCGTCTCCTTCTCGGTGGCACGAAGGGAACGAATCGCCCTGCTGGGGCTCAACGGCTCTGGGAAGACCACGCTGCTGATGAGTGCGGCCGGGCTGCTGGCTCATGATGGGACCATCCTGGTCGACGGTGTCGAGCTGACGCGGCACACCCTGGCCGAGGTCCGCGGCAAGCTGGGCTATTTGTTCAACGTACCGGAGGATCAACTGCTCTTCCCGAGGGTGATCGACGACGTGGCCTTCGGGCTGCTGCAGAAGGGCATCTCCCATTCGGAAGCGACCACCCAGGCTCTCGAGGCGCTCGGAGTACTGGGCATCGCCCATTTGGCGCAGTTGCCGCCCCACCACCTCTCTCATGGCCAGAGCCAGAGGGTGGCTCTGGCCGGAGCGCTGATCACCTCGCCGCCCCTGCTCCTTCTCGACGAGCCCTCGGCCGCACTGGACCCACCGGCAAGGCGTTCGCTCACGAGGCTACTGAATGGCCTCACCGCCGCCGTGGTCGTTGCGACCCATGACGTCCCGTTCGCGCGCAGTGTGTGTACACGTTTCGTGGTCCTCGAGCAGGGACGAGTCGTGTTCGATGGGACGGATCCGACGGCGGTGCTGGAACGTTGGGAACGGGCGACGGTTCGGCTGTAGCGTCTGCACGACGGATGGGCAACGCGGCGCAAGAGCTCATCCGCACCGTAGTGGTACACGATGGCCCCGGAGATCACCCGACCGAGGCTCGCCATGCGCGAGGCAAGCCAAGCAGGCACGCGGCCGCCGTGCAAGGGCAGATCGGCCGTGCCGGAACGTCGAGGCACCCAGCGAGTGTAGCGCGAAACTGCGCCACCGCACTACGACTTCTTCTCTCGACTCGCATCCGCGATGTGCACCACTTGCCCCGCCCCTACCCTCTGCACCCGGGGCCGCGCCCGCACCAGACTCGCTGTCAGCCGCAGGCCCCAGCCCTCGGTGCTCTTCACCCGCACCTGGCCGTGACTGTCCTCGACCGCCGTCACGAGCCGCGCCAGTCGGTCCAGCCCCGGCGGCGGTACGCTCGGGGCCAGGGCGGCACTGGCCACGGCGGCCGAGGGCACACCGAGCTTGAGGTGGACGATCGTGAGATCGACGCGCTGCAGGCTCTCTCGGACGGTGAGCACCGCTGCCTCGGCGGCCGTCTTGTTGCGCGCGATGTCGAGCAGGAACTGCGTCACCGCCTCGGTGAGCTGCTTCTTGTGCGCGACGACGTGCCCGAGCACACGCGGTGTCTGGAAGCGCAGACGGACCCGGGCCTGTTGCGCGATATCGTCGACGATACCGGCCACGATCTCCGAGAGCGAGAAAACCGTAAGCGGGTCGCCGGCTTCCGGCAAGCGGGCAACGCTCTGGGCATCCTTCTCGACGACACGTTGGTCGACCTCGACCAGGGTGGTGATCGAACCCGCTGCCTTGTCGCCCTCCAGCCGGCGTGCTTCGACGATGAGCGCGTGCTCTCCGGGCATGGGGATCTCGAGCTCGAAGTTGCGGTCGGCCTGGGCGACCAGCGCCGCTCGGCTGCGACCGGACAGCCCCGCCAACAGATCGAGCACCTGTACGAACGGCAGCACACCGGGTGGCAAGTGCCCGTTCTGCGGCACGGTGCCAAGCGTCAAGCCAAGCTGGGTGAGCCTCTGGTAGGCGGCGTGGTTGATGATGCGCACGTCACCGAACGCATCCGTGTACAGAAGCCCCGCCGAAGCAGAACGAAGCAGACGGCTGTGCAGTTCCAGCTCCTCGAGGGCCGCGCGCGAGCGCGCGAGGTTCTCCGAAGCCTTGCCGCGGTCATCCACGAAGAGCCCTCCAGGACGGCGCCATTGCTCGGCGCGGAACAGCTCGAGGCGTCGATTCCTGATGAGCTCGGCGAGCTCCTGGCCCAGCTCGCGCGTCACAGTGGGACGGGCGACGAACGCTTCGGCTGCGGTCTTGCCCACCAGGAACAGATAGCCTTCGACTTCGCCGGAGGCCTCGAGCGGGCAGATCACCGTGGGCACGCCGGGCATGACGACGAAGCCCTCGACGATGCGAGTCGTGCGCGCGCCGGCGTCGTCGACGAAAGGCGTTCGACGCACGTCACGGCGCCGTTCCTTGATGATCGATTCGTTCAGTGCCCCGTTGGGCCACACTTTCAAGCGCCAGTTGAACGGCGGGAGCTCGGCGACGAGCACGCCGTCAGCGGGGTGCACTTGCGCCACGCGATGCGCCAACCGCGCCCAGAACTGGTCATCGGGGAGCAGATACGCCGAGTGCGCGCCGAGCTGCGGCGCCTTGGCCAGGATCTCGGCGGCGCCGACGCTGGCCCGCCGATGCGCGATGAAGCCAGGCAGGGCCACCGCTCCGGAGAAGGCCGCAAGGGACGCGGCAAGGCTCCCGAGCGGGAGCAGAACCCCGACACCCAGTGCGCCGAGGCATGACCCGCCCACCAAGGCCACGGCCAACCCCAGCACGCCGAGCCGTAGGCGCCGTCGCTTTCTGCGTCGAAGCCAACCTACCAGGACGGCTGCAGTCGCGCCGATCAGCGCGTTGAGCCACGCCGGCGCGGCATATCGTGGTCCGTCTTCGAGCGCTCCCGAGACCGCCGCGGCGACCTGCAGCGAGAGCGGCCCGCTCCGATCATCCGTATCACCGAGGTGGTAGGGGTCGTCCATGGCAACCACGACGACGCGCCCATCGAGGACCTTCGGCGGCACGTTGCCGCCTACCAGATCGGGCAACGACAGCGCGGGCACGGACCGCCACTGCCGCGGCGCCACCCAGAACAACGGCGGGAACCCGAGCTTCGAGAGCTGTGCGGCCGGGAGCGCCGACGCATCGAAGCCGAGAACCCGCCCGGCATCGTCCACGCGCAGGAAGTGTGCAGGCAGAAGCAGGAGACCGACGTCGATTCTCCCGGGGGGCCGGCAGAGCTCGTCTGCGGGCGGCAGCAGGAGTGCGAGACGGGACTTGCCCGCCGAGAGCGCCTGCTCCAGAAGAGCTCCGCACGCGGACTGAGTGGCCTTGCCCGGAGGAATGATGACTGCCACCACTCGGTCAGGAGGCGCGGACTTGCCGGACCATCGCAGCAGCGTTGCATGCACGAAGCCGTCCACACCGGCAAGCGGTGCCGTCGCGGCGATGCCCGCAGCCAGAGCGATGGCGCCGACTTCGAGGGTCACCCAGTTCCAGACGGGGTGCCCGCGGTGCGCGGGCGAAGCCATCGGGCGTGGCAGCAGGAATTCCTTGGGGATCCGGCGACGATGGGGCCTCACTCGTGCGACGAGCGCACGCAGTAGACCCATCGGGGAACGCGGATCCGCCACGGAAGCGCAATCTAGCATCCGCCGCGCCAGTAGCGCGAACAGTCGGAGACCGAGCTCGGGCCGATGCTTATCGAAGTGAGGACAAAGCCGGGTGTTCCGACCCAATACGACCCTGGCACGTCCTGCCAGGGCCTGGATGTATTCCCAAGTGCGAAGCTCACCGACGAGAGCCAGTGCTCGGCGGAGGATCCGGGCGCCTGCGCTCTATGCCCGCGACGGCCGAGCTGACGAGGAAGCACTACTGTCTCGGTGACCACGAGAGCCGCGCACGGTTCGTGGTGACCAAAGCGCTCAGTTCCGCGGCCGTCCCGGAGGACCTCCACGCCAACCAGACCGAGCGAGCCGAAGAGATCCTACGGAGCGGCGGGCGCTGAGAGCGCGACGGCCCTCTCCAAACGCCAGAGGAGGTAGCGGGCTCCCGCCCCCAGGACCGGCGGCGGCGGTCGCGCGCGATACCTATAGGATGGCCCGCTTGGTGCACTCCGTCGTGCAGGAAAGGCTTCCGATGGGACCGTCGTCGCACTGCTCGCCGCTGTCCACGTGCTTGTCACCGCAGTACGGCCCCCGGGTGCAGTCAGGGTTGCACTTGCCGTATCCGCCGACGTTCTTCTTGGTGCCGTCGTCGCACTCTTCGGGCCCGTTGCGGATCCCGTCTCCGCAGTACGGTGCGACCTCGCAGTCGTAGCTGCACCCGGTGCCGGATGCCGAGTAGGGGGCGTTGTCCGCGCCTTCATCGCAGGTCTCTTCGGGGTCGACGTTGCCGTCTCCGCAATAGGGTCCCCAGACACAGGTGGTCGTGCAGCCGTTGTAGGCCGTGTCGCTGTTGTCGGCGCCCTCGTCGCAGAGCTCGAACGCTGCCTGGACCTTCCCGTCGCCACAGCCGGGCGGAAGCTTGCACCCGGGCGCACAAGCCTCGGCGTCGAAAGCGTACGTGTCGCTGTTGAAGCCGTTGTCGCAGGCCTCTCCTTCCTTCTTCTGGAGCACCCCGTCGCCGCAGCGCGGCCCCAACGTGCAGTTCGCCGTACAGCCCCCGTAGCCGCCGACGTTCTTCGCGGTGCCGAGGTCGCACTCTTCGTAGGGCTCGTTGCGCTGGCCGTCGCCGCAGCGTGGCCCCCATTGGCACGCGGTCGTGCAGCCGCCATAGGCGTTCGAAGCGAGCTTGCCGTAGTCGCACTCCTCGTCGCCATTGCGGACTCCATCGCCGCAGTAGGGCTCCAGGGTGCACTGGTCGGAGCAGTGCGCGGTTCCGTCACATTCCTCGGTACCGTTGCGGATCCCGTCGCCACAGCGCGGTCCCGGCTGGCAGTCGTAGCCACAAGACTTCGAGCCGTACTCGGTGCCGTTGAGCGGTCCGCGATCGCACGCTTCCGTCCCGTTTACGATGCCGTCACCACAGTACCCGCCGAAAGTGCAGGCCGTAGTGCACGCCGTGAACCCGTAGGCGCTGTCGCTGTTCTTGCTGCCGTTGTCGCACTCCTCGTAGGCCGGGTCGAGGATGCCGTCACCGCAGCGAGCGGCCGGCGGCTGACAACCTGGGCCACACTCGTCTTCGGCGCCTGTCCGGTAGGTGTCGTCGTTGAAGCCATTGTCGCAGGTTTCGCCCTCGTCCTCCTGAACGACACCGTCACCGCAGCGAGGCCCGAACATACAGTTCTCGGTGCAACCTTCGTACGCGCCCACGTTGGCCGCTGTGCCAAGATCGCATTCCTCGTAGGGCGGATCCACGTGCTCGTCGCCGCAGTAGGGCGCCCGTTCGCACAGCTCGGTGCAGCCCCCGTAGTCGTCGGAGGCGAAGTGTCCGTAGTCACACTCCTCGCCCGCGCCGACGACGCCGTCGCCACAGTAGCCTTCGATCAAGCACTCGGCCGAGCAGTGCAGGGTGCCGTCACATTCCTCGGTTCCATTGCGGATCCCATCTCCGCAACGGGGACCCGGCTGGCAGTCGTAGCCGCAGGAGTCCTCGCCATACTCCTGCCCATTGTGCTCGCCTCGGTCACACGCCTCGTCCCCGTTCACTTCGCCGTCCCCACAGTAGCCGCCGTACTCGCAGTCCGTCGAGCACTCCTCCATGCCGTAGGGATCCGGGGTGTTGGCGTCGCCGTTGTCACACTCCTCGTAGGCGAGGTCGAGCATCCCGTCGCCGCAGTGGCCCGCCGGCACCATGCACCCCGGTCCGCACGAATCCGCGTCGAACGCGTAGGTGTCTTCATTGAAGCCGTTGTCGCAGACTTCTCCGTGGTCAGCTTGCAGGACGGCATCGCCGCAACGCGGTCCATCGAGACAGACCGTGGTGCACGCCGTGGGCCCGTAGGCCGTGTCGCTGTTTTCGTCGCCGTTGTCACACTGCTCGTAGGGCGCGTCCGTGTTTCCGTCGCCACAATGGGGGCCGCGGAGGCAGGCGTCGGTGCAAGCGTCGTAGCCGTCCGAGGCGAACTGGCCCCAGTCGCATTGTTCTGGAGGCTCTGCGGTTTCGTCAACGATGCCGTCGCCGCAGTACGGGATGAGCGTGCAGTCATCGCAGTTGACGTCGTCGCTGTCGCACTCTTCGGGCCCGTTACGCACTCCGTCGCCGCAGTACGGGCCTGGTTTGCAGTCGTACCAACAGGAACCTTCTCCGTAGCCTCCATTGCTGCTCCCGAGGTCGCAGTCCTCGGACGCGTGCGGGAGGCCGTCGCCGCAGTAGGGACCGAATTGGCATTGCGTGGTGCAGGCTCCGGGACCGTAGGCCGTATCGCTGTTCACGCCGTTGCCCTCTGGGTCCGCGGGGTCATCGCCGTTGTCGCAGTCCTCCGTTGGCTGGACGATTCCGTCGCCGCAGTGCGCGGGCGGCTGGCAACCGGGAGCGCAGTCATCCGCAGCAGGATGCAGCGTGTAGGTATCGAGGTTCCGGCCGTTATCGCATTGTTCGGTCCCGGCCACGGGCAGATCACCCACACCCTGTCGAATGCCGTCGCCGCAGAAGGTACGCATGGTGCAATGCGTGTTGCAGGCGCCGTAGATCGTATCGGAGTTGTACTCGCCTGGGTCGTCGTGGTCCGGGTCGGCCGCGTCGTAGTCGCCATCGTCGCAGACCTCCCAGCCCGCGACGATTCCATCGCCGCAGACGGGCTCGCAAACGGAGCGGGCCGCGAGGAAGCCCTGCAGGGTGAGCCTGAAGTTGGAATCGACGGTGTGTCGTTCCGCGTGGAAGAGCACGATTTCGTACACGCCTCCCGGGACGAGACCAAAGCGCTCGTCGTCCAGATCCGCCAGCTCCTCGTCCTCCAAAGGCTCGAGGTCGAGCGCCCCCGCGGACGATGTGCCGTGAAGCGACCAAGTGCCGTCTTCTGCATCCCCGTCACCATCGTCACCCAAGACGACGCGACCATAGAGAGCACCGTGGACGCCACCGATATCGACGGCGAGTCGCCCGTTGACGAAGACCCAGACGTCGTCGTCTCCGCGGAACGTGAGCGCCTCGCCGCCCTTGTACTGAAAGAAGTAGCGCAACTCGGTCGTGAAATGGTAGTTGCGGTTCCGATTTGGTGTCAGTCCGAAACAGCGAGCCGGAATGTTGGGGGTCACGCCGGTGTCGCCGAGAGGGAAATAGCGGTTGCTGTCGAACTCGTACTTGTCCTGCCCGGGGTCGACCTGTTCCAGCTCGAGTGAATCGAGGACGTGGCACATCCGGATGATGCCGTCCAGGCCCTCGAGGTCGGCCTCGTTGTCGGCGACTACGCCTTCTGCTTCGCCGGCGTTGCGATACCAGAGCGCATAGGTGTCTGCGCTGTAGACGTACCCACGGTCTTCTGGGTCCGTCGCGCCGACGTCGTAGTGGAAAACGGGCTTACCGCCGTCGGCGCCGGTGTCGAGAACGCCGCAGCTACCTTCTTCACACACTTCGCCGGCAGCGGCCGTGCAGTCCATCGGGGTCGACGTCGTACATACGGGCCCCGGAATGTCTCCGATCGAGTCCGAAATCCCATATTCGAAGTCAGGATGCCCGTTGGTATCGCTGTCACGCTTGAAATCCCGATAGGTGACCTGGAAGAGGACGGAACCCGGGTAGTCGATGTTCGAGGTGCACTCGAAGCCCTCCTCTACCTGACAGTGGTTCCCCGGATGCGCTACGTCTTCGGTTCCCGAGCAGCCGTCACCCGACTGCGTGTTGCCATCGTCACAGCCTTCGGAGCCCGTCTTCATCCCGTCACCACAGACGGTATTCACCACGGGTGGCATGGAGTGGGTAACCGTCGGCTCGATCTGACACGTGGGACCACAGCCGTCGCCGGCGATGAGGTTGCCGTCGTCGCACCCCTCACCGCTCTCGGGGTCGCCGCCGTTGCCGCACACGGCCTCGACGCATTCCATCTCGCAGGTGGGGCCGACGCACTCGTCGTCCACGAGATCGCAGTCCCATCCGGGCTCGATCCGACACGCGGCGCTGCAGCCATCCCCCGGTTGAGGTGCACAGGATTCGCCGACGGAGCAGGTCGAGGCGTCCACGCAGGGGTCGCCGCTCACGCTGCACTGTCTTCCATCGTCACACGTCTCGTCGCCGACGACGGCGCCATCGCCGCACACCTCCCAGCACGGCTCGCCCTGTTCCGGACAGACCCAGTAGTCCTCGACCGTGCAGGTCGTGGAGCAGCCGTCGCCCGCGCGGACGTCGCAGGTCTGCCCGCCCCCGCAATCGGAAGCGTCGTCGCACATTGCACCGCTGCCGCTACACTGCTTTCCGTCGTCGCACGCCTCGCCAAACTCGCGCACGCCGTTCCCGCAGACGGGCTGCTCGCAGACCGTTGGCTCGATACCGAAGCAGGTCCAGCCTCCCTCCACGGCGCACGCTGCGCAGCCGTCTCCGCCCGCAACGCTCCCGTCGTCGCAGGCCTCACCGGCCTCGCGTTTTCCATTGCCGCAGACCGGGAGCAGAGTGCACACGCCCGGCGTCGGGCACACGTAGCCCGGCTCGACCTGACAACTCGCGTCGCACCCGTCTATGGTGTCCGGTTCGCACTCTTCGCCTTGCTCGATGATGTCGTTGCCGCAAACGGCCGGGTCGACGCCGCTGTCCGGCTCGAAGCTCGTGCAGTCGGCGCTGCAGCCGTTCACATTGGGCGGATCGCAGATTTCGCCGGGCTCGACGACCTCGTTGCCGCATTCGATCGTCGAGCTGCACTCGCTCGGCTGGCCCGGCGCATTGCTGCACTCCCAGAACGGCTCCTCGATGCAGGCCGGGGAGCAGCCATCGTTCCTCTCGGTATCACCGTCGTCGCAGGCTTCCTTTCCGGCGATGACGATCCCGTCCCCGCAGACGGGCTGACACCCGGAGCTCGAGCAGCGCCAGCCGGCTTCGACCGTGCAGCTCGCCGAGCAGCCGTCGCTGGCGCGGGGCTCACACGTTTCCCCGCCGCCGCAATCGGAATCCTCGTCGCAGTCCGCGCCGCTCGTGCTGCACTGGGATCCGTCGTCGCACGCCTCGCCCGGGCTTCGCTGTCCGTCGCCGCAGTATCGGTGCTCGCAGACCGAAGGCGACGCGCTGTTGCAGACCCACTCGTCGTCCACGGCGCAGTTGGTGCATCCGTCGGCGTCGATCTCGTTGTTGTCGTCGCACGCCTCGCCGTACCCGCGAACCCCGTCGCCGCACTCCGGCGTCAGGAAGCAGACGCCGGGCCGGAAGCAAGTGAATCCGGGCTCGACTTGACAGGACGCGTCGCAGCCTTCGCCCGCCGCGGGAGGATCGCAGGTCTCGCCTGCTTCGATGCGCGAGTTGCCGCACACCGGCGGGTCCGGCGCCTCGGGGACGAAGCTCCTGCAGTCCGCGCTGCAGCCATCGACCGACGGCGGTTCACATTTCTCCCCCGGATCCAGCACGCCATTGCCGCACTCGATCGTCGAAGTGCAGACGCTCGGCTCGTCGCGCGTGCATGCGAAGAAGGGCTCCTCGATGCAGGCTGCCGAGCATCCGTCGCCGCTGTCCACGTCGCCGTCGTCACATTCTTCGTCGCCTGCGAGCAGACCATCCCCGCAGATGGGCGCACAGCCCGAGGTCGAGCAGTGCCAGCCTTCCTCTTGCGTGCAAGCCGGCGAGCAACCGTCGTCCTCGACGTCGTTCCCGTCGTCGCACTCCTCGCCGCGCTGCCGTGTCCCGTCTTGGCACATCCACTGCTCACACACCGAAGGCTCCACCCCGAAGCAGGTCCAACCGGGAGTCACCTCGCAATCTGCGCAGCCGTCGCCGGAATCATCGTTCCCGTCGTCGCAGGCCTCTCCGACCTGCTTCTGCCCATTGCCGCACACCGGCAGCACCATGCACGTTCCAGGTCGTGGGCACACGTACCCCGGCAGGACCTGGCACTGGGTGCTGCAGCCCGTTCCCGGAGGATCACAGGTCTCTCCGGCCTCGATCACCGAGTTGCCGCACTCGGACGGAGTGACGGCCGCCGCCGCGAAGTCCTTGCAGCCCGCCAGGCAACCCGTGTCCTCCGACGGCGGATCACAGATCTCCCCGGGGTCGAGCACCCCGTTGCCGCACTCGATCGTCGAGGTGCAGTCGCTCGGCTGTCCGTGGCAGTCCCAGAAGGGCTCGACCGTGCAAGCCGCCGAGCACCCGTCGCCGCTGGAGCGGTCGCCGTCGTCGCATTCTTCGCCGCCGAGGACCTTCCCGTCGCCGCACACCGGTCGGCAGCCGTCCGTCGAACAGCGCCACCCCGACTCGAGCTCGCAACGCTTGGAGCACCCGTCCCCGGATGTCTTGTTTCCGTCGTCGCACGCCTCGTCCGCGGTACGGTTGCCGTCCCCGCAGCTCAGCGCGACGCAGTCTTCGCCCGCGCCGGGGCACCAGAAATCTTCCTCGAGCTGGCATGCCGCCTCTTCGCCGTCTTCTGTGCCCGAACACCCGTCCCCGGACGCCTCGTTCCCGTCGTCGCACGCCTCACCGCGTTCGAGTATCTCATTGCCGCACTCGGGGCTCTCGACGCAGTCCCGCCCCGGTCGCGGACAAATCCACCCTTCGTCGATCGAGCTGCAGTCCGACGCGCAGCCATCGCCGGAATCCTCGTTGCCGTCATCGCAGGCCTCGTTGCCTTCGATGATGCCATTGCCGCAGATCACGACCTTCTCACACGGCTGCCCCGGCTCGAGGCACGCGTAGTCTTCGTCCTGCTCCAGGCAGTCCGCGGAGCAGCCGTCGCCCTTCCTGGTATTCCCGTCGTCGCAGAGCTCGCCGGGCTCGAGTTCGCCGTTGCCGCACACGGCGCTCACCGCGCTGCTACCGGCTGCGGTGGCGCCGCCGTTGTCGGCGATGGCGGGAGTTCCTCCCGTTCCCTTGTGGTCAGGGATGGCCCCGGCGCCGGCCTCCCCGCCATCTCCCGAGCCCCGGTAAAGCACGGGGCTAGCATCACAACCGAACATCGACAGGCACGCCCCGAGAAGGGCGAGGGAGACGGCACGTATACGCATCATGGACTCCGGCGGTTGAACGAGAACGGGCCAACTAGAAAGATACCGCGGAACGGCAAACAAGGCTCCACCAATCACTAGGTAACGACGGATTGTTGACGGGACATAAGCGGACTCCGCCCTGCTACCAGCACGCCCAATGACCCCGCATGTCACGAGACAGAGTACACGCGGCACTCACTGCTCACGTGTGTGACTGCGCACCACTCCGCACTCCGCTTCGGCTCGACGCTGCAGCACAGCGGAGACAGCCCGAGCTCCCTGCCCCCGTTTCGCGCGCGTCGGAAC
This sequence comes from Polyangiaceae bacterium, assembly GCA_016929495.1. Lineage (GTDB taxonomy): Bacteria > Myxococcota_A > Polyangia > Polyangiales > Polyangiaceae > JAFGIS01. The sequence continues at coordinate 17,890 of JAFGIS010000514.1, forward strand.
GCAATGCCGCGGGACCCGCAGCGTCCGCTCGGGCCAACGGATGTGATGGGGCGCGATGCGCAGCGTCCGTTGTGGCTGCCCCCAAGGTTCAACGTCCCTGTGCGTCCCCGCCGCCGCCGCTGGCACGGCGGCGGCGGGGGTCCCCCTTAGCCCTCGTCCCTCGGGCTGGGGGACCCAAGACTTTCAGCCGCGCCGCACGCCGGACCCACACCAGCGCGATGCGTCCGCAGGCTGGCGGCAACGACGCAGCGGCAAGTGTCCGGGCGGGACGGCGTGCTCCTGCTCGTCACCAACACCGCACCCGGGAAGTGCTGCGGAGCGCAGAGTGGGCTGCGCAACGTCCAGCCACGCCTCCGGACGGGCGATGGAGCCACTGGTCCGGCCCGCTCCTCTGCCAGCCCCGCGGCCTCCCCATCTCGAGTGCGGCGAGGGCTTCGACGTTTAGACCGACCAGCTCTTCGCGCGCTATGCAGACCTGGGCGAAACGAGAAGTGCCGAACTCGACAGGAGAAGCGCCGCCGGTTAGACTGCGAAGCGTTCGTGGGTTGCGGGAGGCAATCTACGTTGGGCTGTCCCCACGTGGTCGACGTCCCCAGGAGGCTCCCATGGCTTCTTGCCGCGGAACGATGCCAGCAGTCACTCGTTCGAGAACGCTCCAGGCTTCCGTGAGTCGAACCCAGCTCTCGATTCAGCGGAGATCTTCGCGAATCGCCAAGCGAAGGGCCCCCCTGGCGCCGGCTTCCACGTCGAGGCACACTTCACGTCATGGCCCGTCCCGCGCTCGACCTCTCCCGACTGACCCCCGACGAGAAGCTCGATCTGATCGGGGAGCTTTGGGATAGCCTGGACGATACCGACATCACACTGAGTCCGGAACAGCAACAAGAACTGTCGTCGCGGCTTGGTCGTCTTGACCGTGAAGGAGTTTCGGGAAGCCCTTGGCATGAGGTCGAGGCACGTATTCGCAGACAATGAAACCGCTCATCCTCATTGATGAGGCCGAGATCGACGTCAGCGAAGCATACAACTTCTACCTGCCACGCAGGGAGGGATTGGCCGATCGATTCCTTGTCGCAGTTCGCGAAACGCTGCTTCGTGTTCAGGAGAACCCCAGGGCGTTCCCACGCGAGCATCAATCCGTCCAGCGCGCTAGGATCCTTGGCTTCCCACACACTGTGTACTTTCGCGAGGACCCCGAACGGATCGCAGTGCTCGCTGTCTTCCACGGGCGGCGGCACCCTTCCGTTTGGAAAGTCAGACGTTAGCCCCCACGTGCGTCTGTCTCAGATCCATGAGGGACGTTGCTTGGGGCGAGCCCAACAAGCGCCTGGATCCGACGTGGGGCCGGGGGCGCCCCGCTCCGGGTCACCGTCGCCTGGAGGTGGCGGCTCATCGCCGCCACTCTTCTCCGGCCGCCTGGCATCCAGTAGGCTTCTCGCGCCTGGCCCCACGCGGCTCAAGCGCACCCCGTTGGGCTGACCGACTGGGACGGCGGGCATTCCTCATGCTCGCATGCCGGTCCGCCGACACAAGCGGCTTCGCCACCATTCTGGCATGCAGCATGCGCACGGCGGACAGGCAGGGAGCTTGCCGGCAAGCGGCTGCGGCTCCAGGGCTCCTGTCGCCACTTGCCGGCAAGCAGGCGAATGGGCCCAAGGCCAGTTCTCGTTTGCCGGCTAACAAGTGAAGGTCTCGGTCTGGTCCAGCGTCCTTGCCGGCAAGCAGTACAGGGCCTTCTGCTGTCCTGTTCTGCTTGCCCGCAAGCAACCACAGGCATCGCCCAGGCCGAAACGACTTCACGGCAAGCAGGCGGCAGCGCTGGCCTGCCTGAAACGACTTGCCGGCAAGTCCCGGACGTCATCGACCGTCTCGTCCTTGCTTGCCAGCAAGCTTCTGCGCCTGCGCTCGTCTCGCTCGGGGCCTGCCGGCAAGTGAACCAACCGCCACGCACGTCCCCGCGACCTGCCGGCGAGCCAGCTCGGGACAACGGCCGTCCCATCTGACTGGCGGAGGCGTGGAACGACGTACACGACCGAACGCCAGTGACCCTGACCGGGCTCGACAGGCCGGCCGCCACGGCCGAAGAGCTACTGAGGGCCGTCGGCCTGAGAGACCAGGCTCGGCCCACCGTCGCCGAGGCGACCGTCGTGCGGCGCAGAGCGTTCGCTCTGTTCATGCGGGTCTACGCCAGAGCACGGGCAGCGGTGCAGTACCTGCGTGCCGAGCTTGGCGATGCGGACGACGTTGCACCGTCGCTGTACGCGGGCCGAGCCAAGCGCAAGAAGAACGAAGGAGAGACACTCGAAGCAAGCCCGGCTTCGCCGGACTCCGGCAACGAACCCGGCGCCATTCCCCCGCCGTCGGAGCAGCCCAGAGACGGCGCGGCGCCAGCTGCTGAACGACCCACGGCCGCAGAGGCAGTCGGCGAAGCTGAGGTCGAGCGTTCGCCTGCAGCAGCCATCGGCATGCCAGTCAGGGTCGCGCAACTGTTCGGCATGTTGCTCAGCGGGCGCGGGCCTCCGGTTGCCAAGGCTTGACGGCGGGGGTCGGAGGGATCGGAGAATGGGCTGAGGGCGAGGGCTCGTGAGTCGATGCACCCTCCGCCACGGGCGCCAGGTCTGGGCACGGCTCCGGCTACCCGAACCTGGATCCGATGCGGTGCAGGGGCGCCTCGCTCCGGGTCACCGAGGACAAGCCCGGCGGCGTGCTCACAGCTGCGTGAAATCCACCAAATTGCCGGTCATCATGAGCAGCGACAGCGCGGTCCAGCACTTCTGGTAGTAGATGGTGCCCGCATCCAGCTCGAGCGTCGCGACGGCCGCGTAGGCGTCGTCGAGGAGCGTCTGGTAGCTCGCGTCGCTCATGGCGCCGACGCCGGCGGGACCGACGAAGGAGGCGGCTTGTGCACCATCGACGGCCCGCTCCGGACGCGGAGTGCCGTCGAGCTCGTAGCCGTCGACGATGGCCGAGGCTCCAATGCCCGCATAGAATGAGCTGATCTTGGCCAGATAGGCCTTGGCGCGGGGTTCTCCGAAGTAACAGTAGTCCTGGCCGACCCGGAATGGAGTCCGGGTCGAGTCGTTCTGGAAATGCGTGGGCGCTCCGCCGAAAGCTTCGACAGGCTCGCCTGCGGAGTTACACCAGGCCGGGACCAGGCCGTTGTCCTGATTGCCGCTGGCAGCGTTCAGACTTCGTTCGAGGATGTCGTAGTTGCCCGCGATGACCTGGTTCCACTCGTCGGCCTTGCCGCTGACCTGTCCGAAGACGCGGTAGTACGCCGGCGCGAAGTAGGAGACATTGGTGGTGTCGACATCACCCCACTGGTCGCCGGGCTTGAGCATGTAGCCCCGAGCCACATCGACTTCGTACTCCAGGATGAGATCGATGAGCGCCCTGGCGTGGTCGAGATAGGTGCGATCCAGGCTTCCGCTGCCGCCCCACTGGCGGTCGGCCATGACCAGAGCCCAGGCCATGTCCTCGTCGCCGTCGGTCGCTGCGCCGTGGCCGCCGGAGGTGATCTGGTTGTCAGGGCCGATTTCCCAGTCCATCAGGCCGTGGTCGTTCAGATGGCTCTGCTCGTACTTCCAGAGGTTGTCGAACAGATCTTGATCGCCCATGTACACGGCGAGGATCATGCCGTAGCCGATCCCCTCGGAGACCGTGGACCCGATGACGCTGCCGGAGTCCGGCTTTTTGATGCGCAGAAAACCGCCAGCACCTTCGGCCGTTACCGTGGCGTCGTACCACGCCTGATAAGCGGCCCTGGCCTTTTCGGGGTCGGCATCCTTCGGGTAGATGCAGTGCTCGCTCCGGACGTTCTGCGGAAATGGAAAGGCCGCGGAGCTCCGTGGGGCCTGACCCGCTGAGCCGGCCTCGTCGCCGCCGGAGCCGCCGGGTGGGGTCGAGCTGCCGCCGGTCCCGGCCGCGCCACCCGTCAGCGTCGAAGTGCCGCCGGTTGCCGTCGGTGTCCCGCCTGAGGCCAGGACGCCGCCTGTCGAGACCGTGCCGCCGGCCGCCATGGTTCCTCCTGTTGCCGAGGCGCCCGAAGCTGCTGCCGTGCCGCCCGTCGTCATCTCGACGCCGCCGGTCGTGCCGGTGCTGCCGCCGGTCGTCGCGTCACTGCCGCCTGCGGCCGGGGAGCTGTCGCCTCCCCCGGAATTCCCTGACGCCACGCTGCTCGTCGATCCCCCTGTCGCCGCGGAGCCCCCTGCCCCGCCGTCGGATGTCGCATCGTCCGAACCGGAGCAGGCCCAGACGGTCAGAACGAGACCCAGAACGAAGCACAGGTGACCGCAGCGCATGGAAGCTCTGCTCAAGTGTACGCGCCGAGCGGCGATTTCGCAGTTCGTTCGAGGAGCGTACGACGACCTACATGCGATTGTCCGCCGCTGGTACTCGCTGCGCTCGGCATCGAGGCCCATGGGGAGGCGACGTCCAGCCCACCCCGCGGGCCGGGCCTGCGACGTGACGTCGGCTCGCTCGTCTATCCCTCTGGTCTCGCCGCGCCCAGCTACGCTACACGTAAAGTCGCGTGAGCCCCGTGGCGTATGGGCGCTTTGACTGAGGTAGCTATGCGCAGGATGTGTGCCGGATATCGCCGGGTTGGCCTGTGCTGCGTCGCAGCGCTGGGTGCTCTCACAATAGCGAACTGCAAGGGGTCGTCGCCGAGAGTCGTGGACAATGGCGAGGTCGCGGCCGGTGCGGGTGGTCGTGACCGTGGTGGTGGCGGCGCGGCCACTGCTGTCGACGATGACGACGACAACGACAACGACAACGCCCGCGGCGCTTCAGGCGCCCCGAGCGAGAACAGCGAAGGAGGCGCTACGCCCTTCGCGCCCAATCCGGACAACGAAGCCGCAGGGACATCGAGCGAACCCGACGACCCAGGCGGGGGCGGGGCGACCAGCGAGCCGAACCCTGCCCAGGGCGGCTCCGCCGAGAAGCCGCATGGCACCGGGGGCAGCCCCTCGGCCTCCGAGGGCGGCGCGTCCGATGGGACAGCCGGCAGGAGGCCCGACCCGGCTACTGGGGGCAGCGGCGGAGGCCATGAGCCCGTCGGCCCCCTGCTCGTTTGCGGCTCGGACAACGACTGCCGCGACGCCGGGCTGCTCTGCGACAGTGCGCGTCACCTGTGCGTCTCCTGCGTGCTCGGCACCGACTGCGCCGACGACGAGCAGTGCGTTGACGGCGCCTGCGAGCCGACCTGCGTCAATTCGCTCGACTGCGCCGCGGGCACCGTGTGCGACCGCGACGCACGCCGCTGCGTCCGGTGCGTCACCGCCGAAGACTGCGCCGGGACGCTGCTCTGCGGAGGGAATCGTTGCTGGGATCCGTGCAGCTCCGACAACGCGTGCACGCCGAACGGCTTGCTCTGCGACACGAGCGCCGGGCACTGCGTCGAATGCCTGTACGACGTCGACTGCGGCAAACAGGCGCGCTGCCTCGAGGGCGTCTGTCAAGCGCTCACCTGCTCGCCGCTCGAGTCGAGCTGCAGCGGCGACCGGATCCTCACGTGCGACTCGACGGGCAACGGCTACCTGGCGCCGCTCGACTGCGGGGACGCCGGCTGCATCGAGACCGAAGGCACGGCCCTCTGCGGGCTGGAGGGGGCCGGCGGAGCAGGTTCCGGCGGCGACTGCCTCACGAGCGGAGGCGACGTCTGCACCCTGATGCCGCGGTTCACCGGCACGCAGGTCGTCGACGGTATCGGCAATGAGTTCTGCAACGTGCCACCCATCACCTTGGAGATCGCATCGGCGCCGTACGTCAATCCGAACTACAACGACGCTCTGCCCACCGTAGCCATGCTCAGAGCGGCCTGGTCGCAGGAAGCGTTCCACGCTCACGTGTCGGTACGCGATGCGGCCGTGTGCCCGGACCAATACTACGAAGAGCTCTGGTACGGCGACAACGTCCAGTTCTTCATCGCCGGCACCGGAACGCTGACCGGCGAATACCTGGGCTCCTCGGACGGCGGCGCGACGCACATCATCATCGCGCCGCCTGCGAGCGCCGGCGACACAGCAGAGGCGATCCAGCTGTTCGAGTCATCGCTGGGCACGGTGTACACCGATGAGCTTGCTTCGACCGAGTATGCAGCTCGCCTCGTTCCGGACGGCTATGAAGTAGAAATCCGGAGCCCGTGGTCGGAGTACGCCGACGCGATGACCAGCGGCGGGCGCATGGGCTTCGACTTCATCGTGGGCGCCTCGGATTCGTCGAGC